>JAHIFE010000091.1 GCA_018901125.1 Pseudomonadota bacterium
ATGCCTTTGAAGAAACTGTATCTGAGCAGCGCCAGCGGACACCCCGGAACCGGAGTTATCGGCGGCGGTCGTGCAGCTGTACAGGCGGTAATGGAAGATCTTGGAATTGATTTTGAGAAGGTAGCAGCAAAGAAATCTTAACCAAGCAGAAGGAGGTAAATATGACTATCTTAACTGATTTTCACGAAGCCATTGTTGCTGCGGATGAAATATTTATGGCTACCTATAGCCGAGGTGATGTTGCTGGCATGGCATCTCTATATACTGAAAGATGTCAGGTCATGCCACCGAATAGTAATAGTCTCACGGGTAAGCCGGCGATACAGAGTTTATTTCAAACTTTTATGGACATGGGTATTAAGATTATCAAACTCAAGACTGTCGAAGTGGAGGGCTACGGAGAAACGGCCTTCGAGGTCGGAAAGTACACCCTTGAGGGTGAAAGGGGCCAGGTACTTGACCAGGGCAAGTACATCGTCATTTGGAAGCAAGAGGCAGGCCAATGGAAGCTGCACCGAGACATTTTCAACAGTAGCCTGCCAGCTCCAAAATAGTGACATGTCCAGCCGGTTTTACAGGATTGTTTAAGATCGTTTTGCTCATATACTCAAAGGACAGATATTATGAAGTACAATCTTGAAGGAAAAATATTTCGATCAATTTCAAATACAGTTAATAGCGAGGTTAGCTCAGATACTTTATTTCATTATCATCAAGATGGTGAAATAATATCTGCTGAGTATTATGGAGGCATAATACTCAAAGGACATCTGATAGGCAAAATGCTTGAGACAGGACAATTAGACTTCATTTATCATCATATCAATAAGAACCTTAAACTCATGGCGGGCAAATGCCTGTCAACACCGGAACTTTTGCCGGGAGGAACATTAAAATTTGTCGAACAATGGGAATGGCTCTCTGGTGATAATTCCTCCGGACAATCTGTAATTGAAGAAATTGACAGTGTATAACATAGCGTTTCCCGACCGGGAACCCGCGCAGCTTTTTTGAAATAGCCACTTCTGGGATAAACGTGGCCTTGTCAGAAGCATTGTTGGGTTCCCGGCAGATGGACTTTTCGTTGTACTTTTTTAGGAATGACAAAATGGACTCCTCTGCTGAACAATTTTATGACAGTGTTAGCAATGAATATACTGATTTTGTCGTGAGATGTATTCCCCGATATGAGGAAATGCTTCTGTCTTTATTTAAATATATACCAACATCGTTTTCTCCAAGAACAATTCTTGATTTGGGATGTGGTACCGGAAACCTTACATGTCTTATTACAAAATATTATCCTGAAGCGAAAATTATTGCTGTCGACATATCAAAGGAATGTATCGATAAATGTAAAAAAAGGACAGCGCATTTAAAAATACAATACATTAAGGAAGATTTCAGAAAATTAACCTTTCGTGAAAATTCAATTGATTTGATTATGTCAAGTATTGCCATTCACCATCTTGATGATGAAGAAAAGGCACGATTTTTTAAGGATGTATATAAATGGCAATCGTATAACGGCATATTATCCATTTGTGATCAGTTCAGGGGCGAAACCTCTTTTGTCTATGAAAAGCATATCGAGTTATGGAAATCTTTTGCCTATGGCCAAGGCGCAACAGATAAAGAGTGGAATTTGTGGATGGATCATCAAGCAACTCATGATTATCATGCGTCTTTGTTCAATTATATGAAATGGCTGAGAAATACAGGGTATTTTAATATTGATTGCACTTGGCGTAATCTTTTATGGGCTAATCTCTACGCCCAAAAATTCAAACAAAAATAACCGGATAATGGTGGTCAATAATGAAAGATATATTTCCTGAACCATTAAGATTTTAATGATCCTAATCGTTATAAAGCTAAATAATCTGAACGTTATATTATATCAAGGAGAAATTCATGCCTTGCAATACTCCGTTAAATAAAATTTCCTTTAGCAGTATATTAGCCATAACAGCAACTCTCTTGATCCTGTCGATTACTTGCATTGATACAGCAGCCGAGGATAAAGGATTGGCAATCGCCCGTGAGTGGGATCGCCGCGACAGCGGATATAACGATTATTCAGCAATCATGATCATGACTTTACGCTCTGCCGAAGGCAAAGAAGCCGTACGCAAAATGCGTATGCTTGATATTGAGGTTGAAGGAGATGGCGATAAATCGATTTTGGTATTTGATGAGCCTAATGATGTTGAAGGCACGGCACTTTTGACCTGGTCACATAAGTTCAAGGATGATGATTCCTGGATATACTTGCCATCGCTGTCACGGGTAAAGCGAATTTCCAGCAACAATAAATCCGGAGCATTCATGGGAAGTGAGTTTGCCTTTGAAGACATCGGCTCACAGGAAGTTGAAAAGTTCAGCTATAAATTCATTGAAGAATCTGCATTAAACGGTCAGCCCTGCTACGTGGTTGATCTTGTTCCGGTATATGCCAATTCAGGATATTCGCGTCAGAGAGTTTGGTACGATAAGCCTGAATATCGCATAGTAAAAATCGATTACTATGATCATCGCAAAGAACTGTTAAAAACTGTGCAGATACTTGACTACAAACGCTATCTCGAACGTTTTTGGTTGCCGGGACAATACGAGATGGTAAATCACAAAACAGAACGCTCAACAACCTTATTGATACAAAACTATAAACTACGAAACGGCTATACGCAGCGGGATTTTGAACCGACCGGACTGGAACGTATACGTTAAGAGAGCTTTGAAAGACGCTCGATAGGTATATAATGCTTCGCAATTGCGTTTTGTTATTACTGCTGGTGATTTCAACAGCAGCACATGCCGGGTTTGATTCAGCTAAGTACAAACTGGAGGTCACTCCTGAATTGCGGCTGTTTCCGGACTCGCCCGCATATTCCGGTCAAACTGACAACTGCTCATTATCCATATCAGCGCTTGGAAAAGTTGATATGGAATGGAATGACGGACTTACAAAATTAGCGATATATCCGTTTGCGCGGCTGGACTCAGAAGACAGTGAACGGACACACGCTGATTTGCGCGAATTTAATCTGCGTCAACGCACCGGTGATTTCGACTGGCTGATCGGAGTCGGTAAGGTATTCTGGGGAACCACCGAATCCTTACATCTGGTGGACATCATAAACCAGACCGATGCAGTTGAGAGCATCGATGGAGAAGACAAACTTGGACAGCCTATGCTAAGTCTGGCATGGGCAATCCCTGTCGGCGTATTGAGCGGATTCATTTTGCCTTATTTTCGTGAGCGCACATTGCCCGGTGAAAACGGAAGATTCAGGGCTATGATCCCTTATGATACCGATTCTGCCATATATGAATCAAGCCACAAACAGCATCATATAGACAGTGCCTTGCGTTGGCAGTATTCCGGCGGAGGCATCGATATAGGTCTTTCTCAATTTCTCGGAACAGCGCGCGAACCACGATTTATCTTTAATCAGGATCAGACAAAGCTTCTGCCTGTCTATGATCTCATTCGTCAAACCGGCCTGGATTTTAATTTTGTGAGCGGAAGCTGGATATTAAAACTGGAAGCGCTTTACCAGAGTAACCGGATTGAGAACTTTAAAGCGGCAGTCGGAGGTTTTGAATATACTATCCCAACCGCAAGTTTTGATGCCCCCGAAATAGGACTGCTTGCGGAATATTGTTGGGATAACCGTGGCAGTGATTCTCTTTCTATATATCAGAACGATCTTTTTTTAGGCCTGCGCATCGGGTTAAACGATATTGCAGGAAGCGAAATGCTTGCCGGGATCACACAGGATATGCAGCATAGCAGCAGATACATAAGCATCGATGCAAGCAGGCGTATTGAGAATATTGGCCGTATCGCGCTTAAACTGCGCGTCTTTAACGATATCTCAACAAATGATCCGCTATATACATATAAGCGTGATTCATACTTGCAGATTGAATTTACTTTTTATTTCAGTGGAGAAATAAGCAAGGAGAAAGATCATGGACGATAAAGACCATAAGTGGAAAAATAACATTAGCAACAAGCGGTATGGAGGGTTGCAGGAAGTTCTGGACCGCATGTTTGTGCCATTGGCCCGCTGGTGCGTCGAACATTCGGTCAAAGTGCTGGTTGGACTTCTTATATTAACTGCTGTTGCGTTGTATTTCGCCTCAACGGTAACACAGGATAGCAGCGCTACTTCTTTTTTCGATCCGGCCGATCCTGCCTATGTTCATTACAAGGCATATATGCGTGAATTCAATTCGGACGAAGTTACTTATATCGTTTATAAAGGAACCAGCAACAAAGACGGTATTTTCGACCCGGTTATTATGGAAAAGATCGACAAACTGACACGTGCTATAGAACTGGAAGTCCCTTTTGTTCGCAAGGTTACAAGCCTTTCTAATGTCGAGCTGATAGAAGCAAAAGGAGATGACATCCTGATCCATCGTTTAAGCGATAATAAAAGCTTTGATAAAACAGATCTTAAAGATTTGCGCGATATCACAACGACCAACCCGTTATATGTCGGCTCACTTGTCACAAAGGATGCGCGCTATGGTGCAATTATAGTCAAGATGACATTGGCAATGACTGATCCTGTCGAAAAGCTGCGTCTTGACCCTAAAGGCGGCGATGGTCTGGCCAATCTATATCCTCAGGCTACCGACAACAAAATAAATGAAATTTTGTCGCGTCCGGAATTTGCAGGAATTGATTTTATGCAAACAGGCGATGTTCCGTGGAATGCCAGTTACAATACTTATATAGATGAGGATATAACAGTCATTACACTGGCCACTCTCGTACTTGTTGCGATTTTGTGCATGCTCCTGTTCCGATCACGGCTTTTAGGATTATTTGCGCCGCTTGGCATTGTGCTGCTCGGCATACTGATGACTCTGGCAGTTATGGGAGCATTGAAATACCAGATCAACCTGATGTTTCTTATGCTTCCCACACTCATTTGCGCGATTGGCGTGGCCCAGTCGGTTCATCTTTTAATGAACTGGCAAAACGAGTATGCCCTTTCCGGCTCTCCGCGCGATGCTGCACGTATCACACTGGAGAAAATAGCAACCCCTTCCCTTTTGTGCGCACTTACCTCTGCTGCCGGTGTTGCGGGTATGGGCGTGTCCAGCCTTAAAGCAATGCGTCAATTCGGTATATATGCGGCTTTAGGCATAATTCTAACTTTTGCAATAAGCTTGATTATGATGACCAGTCTGGCGGCAATGGCCAAAAAAAATCCGGCTAAATCCAAAGCACCCCATCCGTTATGGCTGGAAAAAAGCATTTTTGCTTTTCTTGAAACTGCTTTAAAATATCCAAAGAGCGTGCTTTCCCTGGCTATCATTGCTACTATAATAGCTTGTGCCGGACTCTTCAAATTGAAAGCGGATTACAACTTTGTTGAAGAGTACAAAACAAGCGCTAAATGGCGCATCGATACGGAAAAAATTGATAAAATCATGGGCGGTACATTGAGTGTTGTTTACGTTTTTGACACAGGAAAGATAGACGGCATTCAAAATCCTGAGCTTATTCGAAGTATTGAATCGGTGCAGCAGTTTGCCAAAACCCAGGCTGTAGTTTCCAATGCATACTCAATCGTAGATTATCTGAAAGATCTGAACAGGGCTTTTCATGGCGGAGATCCGGCCTATAATGTTATTCCGAAGGATCGCAGTGCGCTTGCGCAATTACTTCTTGTATATGAACTTGCAGGCGGAAAAGATATGGATGATATCCGCAATATCGACCGTTCCAAAACCGTTCTGGAACTTCGGGTAAGAATGGGAGGAGCATCAAAAATTCGTGATCTTGTGAATAAAATTGATGCTTATATAGCAGCACATCCTGTACCTGGAGCAAAAGTTGAGCTTTCGGGAGTCGGTCTGCTCTGGGTCAAACTGGTTGATTATATAGCCGAAAATCAGATCAGCGGAGCATCGTCGTCGTTTATTCTAATTCTGGGCTTTATCGTAATCGCATTTGGATCGCTTCGCCTCGGCCTCTGGGCTATGATCCCAAATGTTTTACCATTTATCTTTGTGATGGGCTTCATGGGATATATGGGTTGGCATCTGGATTACATGAGAATGATGCTTGCTTCCGTAACCATGGGAATTTCGGTTGACGATACGATTCACTTCATAGCACGCTTGCGTGTTGTATTCAATGAAAAAGGCAACTATAGAGAGTCGTTGCGTAAAACCATGCACGAAGTGGGAATTCCGCTCGTTATCACAAGCACAGCGCTTGTTGTGGCCTTCAGTAGTTATTTTTTGTCCGATTTTCTGATTCTGTCCAGCTTCGGTGTATTGCTGTGCCTCAGTGTCATTGTAGGAATGCTGGTCGAACTACTGCTGACACCAACAATCATGGTTATCTTCAAACCCTTCGGTCCCGAGCTTAAGCCAGATACCGGAGTGGAAAAACAGCATAGCTGAAGCTTTAACAGCCGGATTCAACGAGAACTTAGTCAAATTTTATAATTATAGTCCAAATGCGGTTACCCTGAAAGTGCAGGCAGAATCTCTTGACTATTCTGTTTTTTAATAATACTAGACTATTTCAATCCATTTTTTTTAATCTAATCGTTCTATCTATTCAAATATATAATGAATGCAAACAACAAACTTCAAAAATATAATTAGTTTAAACAAAGACTCAATAAAAAAAAGGGGGAGGATTTGTCAGATGAAGCGAAGCGGATTTACTGCCTGGTTGTGGCTTGTAATTTTCATACTGGTTCTGGGCATAGGCCACCCTGTGTTAAGTGGGCAGGATATTAAATCACCTGTACAACTTGATTTTGGACCTAGATTGTATCTTTATAATTTTTACGGAATCATTGCTCTTGGAGAAAACAAAGTCTGTGCCGTAGGAAACAGCGGAACGATAATAATTTCTGAAGATGGGGGCAAAAACTGGCAGATCCAAAAATCAGGTGTGGATACGGAACTGTTTGATGTCAGATTTTCCGATTCCCAAAAAGGCTGGGCGGTTGGCCGGGAGGGAACAATTTTGCGTACTGATGATGGTGGAAAAAGCTGGTACAGTCTTAAAAGTCCTCTGGAAACCACGCTACTCAGCCTTTCAGTTGTCGACGAAAATAATATCTGGGCGGTTGGCGAATGGGGAACAATTCTGCACTCGGCAGACGGAAAGACATGGGAAATTCAGAATGAAAAAGTAGATAAAATATATCAAAAGGTATTTTTTACAGACTCCATGCATGGGTGGATAGCAGGGGAATTCGGAGTTATCCTGCATACGGAAGACGGCGGAACAAACTGGAAGCCACAGATAAATCCATTAGAAAATGTTACACTCTTTTCCATATTTTTCAAAGATACACAAACAGGCTGGATTACAGGCATGGATGGTCATATTTTAAGCACTGATAATGGCGGAGCAAAATGGACGGAACTGAAATCTCCTACCACTAAGACAATGTTTGACATTAATGTAATTGGAAATACCGGCTGGGCATTTGGTCTGGAAGGAACCTATATACTCAGCAAAGATGGAGGGATAACCTGGGATCAAGGCAGAATGCCGAACTTTTCTTGGCTGACCTCCAGTACTTTTTCAAAAGATGGTAAATGCTGGGTTGCAGGAGGAAACGGCACTATATGGTTTACGGAAGATGGTCAAAACTGGCAATCTCCGTTAAAACTTTCTTTACTTTCATCCCGGAAATGACCGGTTGCAGCATACAACCAACAAAAGGTATTTGATGAACGGGTAAAAGTAAATAGAGAAGACCAAGGAGATATAAAAAATGACCAAACGTATCGCAGAATTTATTGTAAAACATCGCTTGCTCGTGCTGCTTGCCTTTATCGCATTCACACTTTTTTTTGCATATGAGGCAAGCAAGGTTCCTTTCAGGACAAATTTTCCTGATTTAATTCCCAAGCATGCTTACACAGATTTAGCCAAAAAATTTGAAGGCTTCGGCGGTTCCAACCGGGTAACCATTACTCTGGCTGTAAAGGAAGGAGATATCTTCAATACCCCTACTTTGGCTAAAATTATAGATATTTCAAACACACTGCAGTTTATGCCCGGAGTTGACCGGAACAAGGTTTATTCTATCGGGGTAAGCAAGATTAAAAACTTTAAAGTTACCACCGAAGGTCTGGAATTCCCTTCTTTGATGTATCCTGATCCGCCAAAAACCCGTGAAGAGATTGAACAGCTTAAACAGAATATATTTCGGAATAATCTTTATTACGGTCGTTTTGTTTCCATAGATACCAAGGCCGCCCTTATAAGCGGAGAATTTTTTGTAAGAGATCTTAATTACAAAGCAACCTACAAAGCACTGGAAGAAATCCGTACAAAAAATACGGATAAAAATACCACGGTTTATATTGAAGGAGATACATATCTTTACGGTGTAATCAGTCATTATTTAAATCAGACCATCCTGATTTTTGCTCTTACTCTGGTAGGAATGATTATTGCCGCTTTCTGGTTTACCCGTATGGCCCGCCTGGTTTTTGTGCCTCTAATCTCCATGTTGCTTTGTGGGATATGGGGTCTCGGAGGAATCGGCCTGTTGGGCTTTAATATAGATCCCCTTGTGCTTGTGATTCCGCTTTTAATAAGCGCCCGTGCATTAAGCCACTCCATACAGTTCGGCTGGCGGGTTCAGGAAGAATATGTAATTCACGGCAATATAAAGTCTGCCTGTGAGAAGACAATCTCAAGTTTGTTGTATCCAGGCCTGGCAGGTATCATAACCGATGGGATAGGAATATTGCTGATTGCAATTATCCCGGTGCCGCTTATGTTCAAGATAGGCTTATCTTTTTTTATGTGGGCATTGACGGTTATCTTTGTGGTTTTGATTTTCAATCCTGTTATATATCTTTTCATACCTGCTCTTGCTGTAAAAAAGGTGGACATGTGGCAAAAAATGCAGGAGAAACGCTGGCTGGACCGCGTATTCAGCCAGCAAGTATTTAAAATGGGCAAGGGCAGGAATGCGTGGGCAATTGTGGGTTTAGGCATAGCTTTGGCCGTTGCGGCCGGTCTTATCAGTTTAAATGCCAAAGTAGGTGATATTCAGCCAGGCTCTCCCCTGCTGCAGGAAACATCCAGATATAACCAGGATGTTATGAAAATTAATTCCTTTTTCCCCGGCTTGATAGATCCTCTTATGATAGTTGTCGATACAAAAAATCCGGATGGAATAAGTCAGCCGGAAGTAATGAAAGCCATGATCGATTTTCAGTCCTATCTGATGACCCGGCCGGAAGTAATGGGAACCGTGTCCATAGTTGACCTTGTAAAAAATCTAAACATGAAGCTTTATGAAAATAACCCTAAATACTATGTGTTGCCTAATACTTCCCAGGGAATATATTCCAATCTTTTCTTGCTCCAGGGCGGTGGTGCTGAACCCGGGGATTTTGACCAGTATTACAATGATGATCTTTCTGCTACCAATGTAGTGGCTTTCCTCAAGGATCACACGGCCAATACAATTGAAGAAGTTCTTTCCAGCTGCAAGCAGTATTTGTCACAAATGAAAATCAAAGGATATGAATTCAAACTTGCCATGGGACGTGTGGGATTAGTAGCTGCAACCAATGAATCAGTTGAATTGCATCAGTTCATGATAAGCGTGCTGGCCTTCGGCAGCACTTTTCTTTTTTGCTCTCTTTTTTTCCAATCATGGATGGCCGGCCTTATTTTAATATTGCCTCTGGGACTTGCCAACCTGTTTACACTGGCATACATGAGTCTTGCCTCGGTCGGACTAAGCTTGCAGACTTTACCTGTTTCAACTATCGCAGTCGGGGTAGGCGTGGATTATGGAATTTATCTGTTAAGCCGTATCAAGGAAGAATTTGAAATTCTGGGCGACATGGAAGCAGCTATACAGAGAGCTATTTCCACAAGCGGCCAGGCAGTCACGGTTACCGGATTGATCATGGTTCTTGGCGTAGGTTTCTGGAATTTTTCAACCATCAAATTTCAATCCGATATGGGGCTTTTACTCAGCATCGTAACATTTTTACATATTTTAGGAACTCTGTTTATACTGCCGGCATTAGTAAGAATATTTAAACCCGGATTTATTTTAAAATCTTATTCGATAAAAGGAGGTGATCAGAATTTAAAGTGAATAACCTTTTATGATCTTTTTAACATGCTATGGAAGGAGAGAATATGAAAAAAAAGAACTTGTTATTTTTTGTGGTGATGGTTTGTATTGGGGTAGCCCTGTGCCTGAACTGTGCTGACAAGGCAAGGGCCGAAGAAAGCTTATTGGGTGAAAATGTAATACTTACCGGATTTATTGAAAACCAGACGGGGCTTCGCCTTCAAAATGGGGTAAATGATGATTACCAGCTCTCCAGGATGAGAAACACCTTGCAGGTAGAGGGTGCAGCTACTATTACCGACTGGCTCAAATTTAATACAACCGTAAGAGGCTATTTTGATGCTAGCTATGAGCTTGATCATACTATTAACGATGCGCCTAAACACATGGCCAAGGTTCCGGATGGTCGCCATAATGAAAAATTATACGGCGACCGTAACATGGAGCAGGAAGTAGACTTGCGTGAATACTATTTTCGCGTTTTCCATGGTAATTCTACTTTAAAAATAGGAAGGCAACAGGTTGTATGGGGCGAAGCGGATCTTTTCAGGATGTCGGATATTATTAATCCTCTGGATGTGAGCGCCGGAGGAACTTTTGTGCAGGATCTTGAAAACGTTAGGGTTCCCTTACGCGCGATAGATTTTGTTCACGAAATCCCTAATATGCACAGCTTTAAACTGGAGCTTGTTGCAATTCCCGAGGATTTCCGTCCCAATACTGCGGCTGCTCCCGGAGCCAACTGGGACCCTTTCTTTGCCACTACGCCTGATATAACTGTCCCTATGCTAGGCATAAACTGGAACAAGTACGATGTTGCCCGTGCTCTTATAGATGCTATGGAACGCGATTTAAACGATTTTCAGGATAACGACCATTTTCAGGGTGGCGTCAGACTGAGGGCAAGGTTCGGAGATTGGGACGGCTCTCTTTTCTACTATTATTCACGCTCTCAGGATGCAGTAATGACTCTTAATCGTTCTTCTGAAGCTATGGTGGAAATGGCCTCTAATCCGGCTCATCCTTTTTATAACCCTGGTATTTTGGCCGGAATCTCTGCTGCAGGGCCTTCTTTTATCGGACAATCTCTTCATTTTTACTGGCCGAAAGTACAGAATATAGGAATGACCTTCAATGTTCCTGAATCTCTTACCGGTTCAATAATCAGGTTTGAATCAGCCTATACAATCGATCAGCCTTTTACCGTTGATTCGCCGAATCCTTTTGTTGCCGGAATGCAAAATATACTGGATCCATCAGGGCTGTTGAAGTTTCCTGATACGGCATTTATAAAAAGAGATGTACTTGCCTGCATGATAGGCTTTGACCGTCCGACATTTATAACAGCTTTAAATCGTGACAGGACATTTTTTATTTCAGGACAGCTGTATCAAAAATTTGTTTTTGATGCAGTTGATGGCATGAAAACCGGTTTGGGCCGGGAAGGCTACAGCAAGCAGCAGACTATGGCAACTCTTCTTATCAATAGCGAATATTTTGATGGAAAGGTTACACCCGAAATTCTCGGTGCTTATGATTTTACAGCCAAAGGCGGTTTAGCAAGAGCCACAATTACCTATAGTCCTACTTACAGAGCCAGCATAGCTTTAGGAGGAATCTGGCTGTTTGCACGAAATGACACAGCGGCGCTTGTTGGACCTTTCCGGCAGGATGATGAGATTTTCCTCAATCTTAAGTACACATTTTAAGAATACATAAGGTTTAAATAAATTACGGAGGTTAGTTATGTTAAAAAAACTTTTTCTAAGCGGGATTCTTGCTTTTATGATGGTATTTATTCATCAAAGCGCTTGGGCCGAAGGTACCGGTTTGCCCAAAGCTCCAAACTGGGCTTTCGGAGCTGATATTCCTATTTTTAAGGATGTAGGAGTTTCCTATAAAGGCTGGAATAATGGCCCCAATCCGGCTGTTGAAAATGCCAAGATTATTAATTCCTGGGGATATAAGGCTAAACCAGTTGAGGAAATAAAGGATCTGCTGCCGGAAGAATTCTATGAAATTATCAAACATCCGGAAATATGGGGTGATTTCAGGATAAACGAAATAGAAAATATACCTATTCCCTCAACAGGCCATTGGGGAAAATACAGAGAATATACTGAAAAGTATAAGGGAACCTGTAGTATTGATGCAAAGGGCAGCATAAAAAACTATATTGCAGGACAACCATTTACAAAAGAAGAAGCGGAAAAAGATGTAATGAAGCTGATGTGGAACTGGCAGAAATCATGTTACTGTGATGATTCATTCATCGAGTTTGTAATATCCAATATTGATGAATCGGGATTTGTGAGAAATGCTCTTGCGGATCATATAGTAATGCGTTTTGATAACAGGCTCGAAACAGATCCACAGCCACTATACAAACCAAACCCTCAGGGTATTGATAATATTCTGGCTTTTCCTTACCGCTATCCATATAACATAGGCGGTACTATCATGCTTACATACCGGTATCTTTCTCCGGATAAAGATGATGACATGTGGATGTATATACCATCCATGAGAAGGGTAAGGCGTATGTCTACGGCCCAGAGACAGGATAGGATGCCGGCCGGCATGAACTACGTCTATGATACCAACGAAGGTTTTCAGGGAAAACTTGAGCGCTGGAAATGGAAGTATATAGGCAAAAAGGTAATGCTTTCGGCTGCCAATTCAACGACAACGCCGCAAATGGATGTAAAAGGTCATCTTATGGGAGTTGATAACAAGTACTATAGAACGCCCTTATACATTGTTGAAGGCAGGCCGGAACGGGCTATAACCATTAGCAAAATCAGATTGTATATTGATCCCGAACGCTATCAGATTCCCTATGCGATAAACTATGATATCAAGGAAAAGCCCTGGTTCTTTCAATATTATGGTTACGCTTATGACAGCAAATGGTTTCCCGGTCCTGTAAACATGTTTTCTATAGATCTTCAAAGGCGTTATACAACACGGGCTTTCTTTTCAAGCCTTACCTTTCACGAAGGAAGAAAAGCTGAAGACTTTACCATGGAACTTCTCAAGCAGAAATATTTGAAGCGTTAAAAAAAGTAAAATAGAGTTTTCCTGCCATTCGGCATGAAAACTCTATTTTCAAAGCGAGACATGAATATGATAGAAGTCACTTCAGTCAACAAGCATTTTGGGTCGATAAGTGCGCTTAAAGATGTTAGTTTCCGGGTGGAAAAAGGAGAAATTGCCGGGCTTCTCGGGCGAAACGGTGCCGGGAAAACTACTATGCTGCGTATATTAGCCTCTTTTTTTCCACCCTCGGAAGGTCAAATAAGAATCGCAGGCCTAAATCTTGAAACAGACTCACTTGCTGTAAGAAAAAGAATCGGTTATTTTCTTGAAAAAACTCCTGTTTACAAGGAAATGAGAGTAGCCGATTTTCTTGAGTTTGCGGCCAGACTGAAAGGGATTTCAAATAAGGATAGAAAAAAGATTATTACCGGGATTGCCGATGTTTGCGGTTTGGGCGAAGTTCTACACAGAATAACCGGTAACCTTTCCAAAGGATACCGGACTCGCATAGGCTTAGCCCAGGCATTGATAGGCAATCCCGATATTTTGCTGCTCGATGAACCGACAGTCGGTCTTGATCCGGAACAAATTATTGAGATCCGGGATTTAATAAAGGGTCTTGCAGGCCGCACAACCATTCTTTTAAGTACCCATATTCTTCCTGAAGTAAGCCAGCTTTGCAGCAAAATTATTGTTCTGGATAAAGGCACCATAGTAGCCGCAGGCAACAGCCAGAATCTGAATGCTTTTTTACAGCAGGGTGATAATTCTTTTTCAACAATTATCGAATCCCCCAACGGTCAGGTAGTAGAAATACTGAATGCAACTCCGGGAATTTTAAATGTACAATTAAAAAAGTCGGTTGCCCCATCCGTTTCACATTTTCTTATCGATACATCAGAAGAAATTGATTTTCCTGCCATATTATGCGCAATGGCTTTCCAAAACCGGTGGATTCTTAGAGAGATACGTCCGGTGAAAATGAATCTTGAAGAAATTTTTGTGGAGCTGATCAGAAAGGAGACGCTTCATTGATGAATTTTATCACCATCTTTGGCAAAGAACTTCGTTCATACTTTGTTTCTCCTGTCTTCTATGTAGTACTGACAATCTTTTCCGCACTCTCAGGTTATTTTTTTTATACGGATCTCGCTCTTTACAATAATTGGACCAATGCCCAAGGCTTCGGCAATCCGGTTGAAGGATTCTTCTATTACTACTTCAATGACTTGCGTTTTATCTTAATGATCCTTGTCCCTTTGATTACTATGAGATTGTTTGCAGAAGAAAAAAGAACCGGTACGTTTGAGCTTTTAACCAGCTATCCGGTAAAAAACTCAGAGATACTTGCCGGTAAATATCTTGCCTGTATGACTATATTAATATTGATGCTGGCGGTAACGCTGATTAATTTTCTGTTTATAGGATATTTATGGGGATTTTTCATACTGCCTGCCATGATTACCGGGTATCTGGGGCTTTTACTTCTTGCCTGTAGCCTGATCAGCTGTGGAATATTAATTTCTTCTTTGACTGAAAACCAGGCTGTTGCCGCTATGGTAACTTTCGGTGTTTTTATTTTGTTCTGGTTTCTGACATGGAATGAAATGATGGCCGGCGAACATGTGATTAAATTACTTAACCGTTTTTCCCTTTACGACCGCATTGATTATCTTTTTAAGGGAGTTATTGATAGCAAGGACGTTATATTTTTTCTTCTTTTTATTCTCTTCTCATTATGCTTGACTCTTATATATTTAAATGCTCGAAATTCATGGAAGTCGGAAGGCAAATGGCTTAGAGGAAGACAGATAGCAAAGATACTGCTTGTTTTGGGAATTGTTGTTTTTCTGGAAATTATTTCTTTCCGTCATAATGTCCGCATCGATTTAACACCTGCCAAATCTTATTCCCTTGCGGGTCAGACAGTAAAGATATTAAAACGATTAAACAATGATATTAATTTTACAATATTTTACAAGCAGGATCAAAGACAAAAACTTGAGGAATTTTTCAATAAACTTTCGCTCTACACTTCTCATGTAAAATACAAGCTTATTGATCTTAACAGTAACCCAGCACAGGCCGGATTATATAATATCACATATTCCGGTCAGACTGTTGTTGAAATCGGCGATAAAAAGGACTCCATTAGCTATCCGACTGAAGAAAGAGTTGTAAGCCTCATCATAAAATATCTTAATAAAGAAAAACGCAGGTTTATTTTTACCGTCGGTCATGGCGAAAACAGTCTTAATACTGAATATAGCTATTTAAAAAATGCCTTGCAGGTTGAGGACTGGCAGGTAGAAGAAATAAATATATCAGGAGAAGAAACCATCCCGGCAAAAGACTCTCTTCTTTTAATAGCTGGTCCTAAAGCGGATTTCAGCGCCAAGGAGATAGAACAGCTCAATGGATTTATTAAACAAGGCGGAAAACTGATTTTGATGATAGAGCCTTTTGTCAAACTTCCAAAACTTGAAGCTTTTTTAGAAAATTATAGAATCGGTTTAGGAAACGGCATTATCGCCGATGATGAAAGTACTCTTATGGGTGGTGATATACTTGCCCCGTTAATACCCCATTTTGCTGAAGGCTTTGTTGCCGATTCCCTGGCATATCCGGCGATCTTTCCCACGGCAAGGCCTCTTGAAATAAAAGCAAGGGGGAAAAACTTTATTTCAATCCTGGCCAAAAGTTCTGAGCAAAGCTGGATAATTAAGGATAAAATTAATCCCGGTCAGGGTGAAATCCATTTCAGGGATGGTATTGATCTCAAGGGTTCTGTACCTGTTGCTCTTATAGCCATGATACCAAACACTATAAATAATGGAACTAATACTATTGGGAAAATTTTATGTTTTGGAGATGCTGATTTTGTCAAAAACCGGTTTTGGGAAATGATGGCGAATAAAGATCTTTTCTTAAATACTGCAAATTTACTTGGAGGTGAACTGGATCTGATTTCCACCCGTGCACAAAAATACGAATTCCCTTATCATTATCTTACCAAAAAACAGGGGTATCTGATCTTCTGGCTGCTTGTTGTTGCTATTCCGCTTATATCTGTGGTTGCAGGTTCAGGGGCATATATTTATAGAAGATGGCGTGGTTAGAAATTAAAAGAATTAATTTAAGTTAACTTTTTAACATAAATGTTACCGCGGAGGTGATATTGGAATTTTAAGAAACATATGGGCGTGGCCCTTGTATGCTGAAAATATACAAAAGGACGGAACGTATGAAATTAAAAGATAAAGTTGCAATAATAACAGGCGGAAGCGCCGGAATCGGTAAAGCTATCGCGCTTGGTATGGCAAAAGAAGGCGCAAACATCGTAATAACTGCACGTAATGAAGAACGGCTTAAAATTGCTGAACAGGATATTAAGAATGTCGGCGTTGAAGTACTTGCTTTGAAATCTGATATTTCAGTACTTTCGGATATCAAAGATATGGTGGATAAAACAGTACAAAAGTACGGAAAGATTGATATACTTGTCAACAATGCCGGTATCAGTGGTGCGCCAATCCCATTTCTTGAAAAAAATGAAGAAACTTTTGACAAGGTAGTAGCTATAAATCAGAAAGGAGTATTTTTCTGCACTCAGTTTGTGGCAAGAGAAATGGTTAAGAGAAAATACGGAAAGATTATTGGAATATGTTCCGCCCAGGCAAGAGTGGGTGTACCACTAAGCACGGAATATGCCGGAACCAAGGGCGCAATGCTTGCAATGACACGGGCCATGGCTGCGGAACTTAGTCCGATGGGAATTAATGTGAACGCTATTGCCTGCGGGATAACAACCGATACCGAGATGATCATGGCAGCCAATTATCCGGAAGAAATGATTCAAAGGATAGTTAATGTAACCCCTCTGCGACGGACTGCTTCAGTAAAAGATTATATCGGTATCGCCATACTGCTATCTTCGGATGAAGGCTCTTTTATTACAGGTCAGACTATATCGGTTGATGGAGGGGTTACTATGCCATGAGAGAAAATAAATATGCAATACCTTTTCTTGAAAAATGGTTTTTCAGGACTGACCATGAAAGTTGTTCACCTATTAAGCAGTTCTTTCCTTTTGAGTGATAAACCGATTTTTTTCATTTTACTTCTAAGCGTACTCGGATTAAGTCCCATGAGTTCAGAGGCGCCTCCCGGGCCGGTGACTTTTCCTCTGGTTATCTTCAGCACTTTATTAATATGTGAAGCCAAAATATCATCAAGTTTTAAGGATTCATTTTCATTTTTTTGGGAGTATAATTTACTGCGTTCCGATTCCGGTAAGATAATCTTTATAATTTCTTTCATGTGCATCGAAAGTTTGTCTTCTATTGAAGGTTTGTAATTTTGATCTGCCTGTTGCATAGGCTCGGATTCCGTATTCTGAAAAAGTACATTTTCAAAAGATATCGGGTCCGAAATATTTTTGCCCCGATTCTGAATTAAGGTTCTTTCCACAAAGTTTTCCAATTCACGCACATTTCCGGGCCAATGATATTTCTTGAGTTTCTCAATAGATTCGCTTGCAATAACTGGTGCGGCAGGAATATTTCTTTCAATAGATTTTTGCTTCATAAAGTAGTCAACAAGTTCAGCAATATCCTCTATTCTTTCCCTTAGAGGGGGTATGTTTATAGGAAATACATTCAGCCTGAACCAAAGATCTTCTCTGAACTGCTTCGATAAAACCATTTTTTCAAGATTTCTGTGAGTACAGGCAATAATACGTATATCTATAGATATTGGTTCCGTTCCGCCGACACGCTCAATTTCCTGGTTTTGGATTACACGCAAAAGCCTTACCTGCGCTTCCTGCGGCAGTTCTCCGATTTCGTCAAGAAGTATGGTTCCTTTGTGAGCCCTTTCGAACCTTCCGCGTTTTTGGAATAATGCTCCTGTAAAAGCCCCTTTCTCATGTCCGAAAAGCTCACTGTCAATCAGCGTATCCGGTATAGCGCCGCAATTCACTTTAATGAAAGGCCCGTTTCTCCGTGGTGATGAATAATGGATGGCATTGGCAATAACTTCTTTTCCTGATCCGGTTTCACCCAGTAAAAGCACAGGGCTGTTTAAAGGAGCCACCTGCCTTACCATATCGAAAACTTTCTTTAGCCCCTTCCTCCTGCCGATAATTTCATTTCCGGAAATACGAAGCAACTCGTTATGAAGATACCGGTTGTCATCAGCAAGCATTTCTTTAAGTTTGAGGACATCCTGATGTTTTAAAGCGTTTGACATTGCTATAGCAAACGGGTCGTGTAACAGCGATAATAAATTGGCATGTGCCCTTGTATATTGATCCAATCCATTCGAATAAACTACCAGAGCAAACAGTTTTGAATCATTTATTTTAAGTCGCATAGTCAATGTCGACATTTCAGGCATCTCAAACACTTGAGCTATTAATTTGCTTACCGGAAATGAATCAGGTTGGTTGATAATTCCAACATCCGTTAATCCCATCCATTGATGCTCTAAAACCGCCTGCATTTCCTGTGGCAAAGAAATCTTACGGGCAACTTTTTTTAGTTTATTGTGACTAACCTGAGCCAGTGTTTCTATGGCAGGCATACCCTGCTCACCCAGCACAAGATTCATACCTGTTAATGGCATAAAATTTTCCAGATACTCAAAAGCATTCCATAAGGAAGTCTCGATATCAAGACTTCCGCAAATACGTAAAGTTGCCTGACGGAAAAAATCATTTTCATCCATTATCTTCATCCATCATCAGGGGTCTCCTTAGTATAGATAAATAAAATAATTTCAATAATAATGTATGCGATATACCACTATTTTTGGTGAAATAATAGATATATATATCTTTATTTAGATAGTATGCAGACTATTTCTATATAACTAACTGATATAAATATTTATATTATTTTGGCATGAATTGAGCATAGATCAAGTCACTTATATAATAACTCTAAATACTCTTTGATTAAACTTTTACTCTTACTTAAGCAAAAACCGGAATAAGCAATCTAATGTTTATAGACGATAAAAGGGGAATTTATGAACATGGACAATAAATACTCTGTATTATTTGAAAGAACCTACATCGGCAATCTTGGTATCAAAAACCGGTTGGTTATGGCGCCGATAGGTACAAATCTGGGCAGACCGGACGGGGGCTTTTCTACCAGAGAAATGGATTATTTCGAAGAGCGCGCCAAGGGTGGTACAGGCATGTTGATTGTCGGCTTTCAGGTTATTACAAATAAAACGGATCCTTTCTTAAGATACCTGACAACCACGGATACTGATGAGCAGACACAAAAATGGGCACTACTTGCAGATAGAGTTAAAGCACATGGTACTGCTGTTTGCTTACAGTTATCAGCAGGCCTTGGCAGAAACGCACCTCCGGTAAATAATGAACCATTGGTATCCGCATCTTGTAATCCGTCATTTTGGTGTCCTGATCTAATGACCAGGGAATTAACTGCTGAAGAAATTAAAGATATAGTTAAATGTTTTGGCAGAGCAGCATTAAGAGCCAAGATAGCAGGATGTGATGCTGTGGAAATTCATGCACATATAGGATATTTACTTGATCAGTTTATGACACCGCTCTGGAACAGGCGAAAGGATAAGTATGGGGGAAGTTTTGAAAACAGAATGAGATTTCCTTCTGAAGTATTGGAAGAGATAAGAAAGAATGTAGGTCCGGATTTCCCGGTACTGTTCAGGATGGCAATTGATCACAAACTTGAAGGTGGCAGAACAATTAAGGAAGGGCTGGAAATCATTGAGTACCTGGATAAAGCCGGTATAGATGCTTTTGATATTGATGCAGGCTGTTATGAAGCCCACAATTGGTGTTTCCCTACACCATACATGGGTGATGCATGTTTGGCTGATTATGCGGCAGAAGCAAAGAAAGCCACAAGTAAACCTGTCCTGAATGCGGGAAATTACACTCCTGAAACCGCTGCAGAAGCAGTAAAGCAAGGCAAAACCGATTTTATAATGATAGGACGCGGATTACTGGCTGAACCTGAATGGGGCAATAAATTACTTTATGGAAAAAGGGACGAGCTTCGTCCATGTATCCGTTGTAATGAATATTGCCTGGTAAAACCCTTAAGCGGACGTTTAACATCCTGTTCAATAAACGCAGCCTGCGGCTCTGAAAAAGAATATCAAATTACCCAAACTGATAATCCAAAGAAGGTCGCCGTGATTGGTGGCGGACCCGGTGGAATGGAAGCAGCAAGAGTTGCAGCGCTAAAAGGCCATAAGGTAAATCTCTACGAAAAATATCATTACCTGGGCGGCCAGCTTGTAGCAGCATCCGAACCTTCATTCAAAAGCACGCTGAAGGCATATCTGGACTATTTGATTTTGCAGATGAAAAAGATAGACGTTGTTGTGCACTTGAACACGGAGATAAGCGCTGATTCTCCCGAACTCGAAGGTGCAGATACTATCATAGTAGCTGTTGGAGCCAAACCATTGACACCAAATATAAAAGGCATCGATTCTCCAAAAGCCATGACTATCATAGATGCACATCTTGGAAATAAACAGTTTATGGGGAAAAATGTTGTAATAGCCGGTGGAGGTTCCACCGGGTGCGAGTGTGCCATAGATTTGGCAATGAAAGGCAATAATGTAACTATTATTGAAATGCAGCCTGAAATTGCTCCAAATACTTTTTTGGCCGGCAAGATTTGTATAAATGAAGCATGCATAAATTATAATATCAATATACTGACAAATCACAGCGTTTCGGAAATATCTGCAACAGGTGTAAAGGTAGTTAATCATGAAGGAAAAATAAACGAGATAGAAGCTGATATCGTAATCCTTGCTTTTGGAATGAAACCTGAGAGCAAGTTATCCAAAAGTATTTGTGATAAATATATCACAGCTATACCCATAGGAGATTGTGTAAGTATAGGACTAATAGGTGATGCTGTCAGAAGGGGGTTTTTTGCGGGATGGGGGATACAATAGCATTTACTTGTTTTGCAGAATACTTACTATAATTGAAAAAGGAGGCAATCTGAATGACTGATGCTGATATTATTGCAATGATAACTGAGCTGGTAATTTCTCTGGACGAAGAAAAAGCTATAACTGCGGTACAAAATGCTCTGGACGAGGGCTATGATCCGTTGGAAATCCTTCAAAAGGGCGTGCTTGCAGGACTCAGAGTGATTGGTGATAAGTTCGGTAGTGGAGAGTACTTCCTGCCGGAACTTATGATGGGTGCTGATCTCAGTGAGGCTTGCACAAATAAAATCATGGCAAGAATTCCCGAACAAGCTAATGCCTCACGCGGAGTATTTTTGCTTGGTGCTGTTCAGGGAGACCTTCATGACATCGGCAAGAGCCTGGTACTGAGGCAAATAAGCCTCGCCGGATATAAAGTTTATGACCTGGGTATCAATGTACCCAGTATGACTTTTATTGACAAGGCTATAGAACTTAATGCGGATATTATTGGGCTATCTGCTTTCCTTGATGCAACTCGCCCCTACTACTCCGAAGTGATCAACTACCTGCGCGATATGGGGTTGCGAAACAAGTATAAGGTCATTATCGGCGGAGTAGCTTCCTCTGCGGAATTATCGGAATCAATAGGTGCCGACGGCTGGGCGCCTGACGCCCCGTCAGCAGTCAGGCTCTGTGATAAACTCATGGGACATTAAATATCGAATATGCATCAGATATTATCAATTAAGGCATACAAGGTGCTTTTTTCATTTATATAAATATTTTGAAAAACTTAATTTCAGGAGATATAATATGCTATCTATGATGGATATTCAGAAGAGAGCTGAAACCGGCCCGGTGATGAAAAGCAAAGATTTCGACCTTGCGTTTGCACGCAAGATACGTGAATTGATTCCAAAGTACAATATCAAGTATGACGCCGAGCAGCTAATCGTGGATGATGCGACAGCCGACGAAATATTTCAGGCTGGTATCGAACTGCTGGCTGGGGTCGGCCTTTATAATACGGATACCCAAAGGGTTATTCAGTTCAGCATTGAAGAGCTTCAGCAGGTTGCTGCGACAGCACGAACCGGTCCGGATATAGTGATGTTTGGCCGGGGTAAGGATGAGGTCTGCTATCAGCACCGGACCGGCAAAGATAAAAGCTCACCGGTGCTGGCTGCAGGTGCGCACGGTGGTGGAACAGTGCCCATCCGCCAGGAGTGGTTTTCTCAATTTGTGCAGTCTTTTGTACAGGAGGAATCCAATAAAGCTCTGGCGATAACCGGCGGTGTTCCCTCAGTTGACGGAATTCCGATCAAGGTGGGTACTCCTTCTGAGGTTTACTGTGCCCTTTGGGAAAACAAGGCCATGCTGGAAGTACTGCGCAGGGTCGGACGGCCGGGCATGCATCTTGGTCTCCATTCATCCGTTACGAGTATCGGCGGTTTTCTCGCATTGGTCCACGAAGGATTTCGGGGACGCCATAACATTCAGCTTTCTGCCCATGTCATGCCTGAGCTCAAGGTTGACTGGTCGAGGCTTACCCTGGCATTGATTGTGAAAGAGTGGGACTTTGTTCCCTGGGTCAGCGGCATGTCGGTCGAAGGGGCACTGTGCCGGGGACCGGAGGAAACGGCTGTGGGCATGATTGCAAGTATGCTGGGCCAGCTCGCTTACAGCAATGCAATTCCGGTTCAAATCTGGAATAATACTGTCAGGGGTGAATGGTCAAGGTCGCAAACGCTATGGGCAAACGGAGCTGCAACACGCGCCGCAGAACGCAATGTCCGTCTTCCCATTGGTGGTATGGTAACTGCCGAGGAGCAGTTCAGGGGTACTGAAGCATCTCTTTATTGGGAGGCGGCTGCATCTGTTTTATATACGGCTTGTGGATTTGCATATTGCTGGAGTACTGGCTGGACAGGCCTGGAGGCTCGCTTTGTTGGTGAAATACTCTCAGCAACAGCAGGGATGGATGAGCAGGAAGCTAATAAACTCGCTAAGGCTATTTATGCAAGATGGGTGGTTGAAAAGGAACATGCCACAGCGCCTAAAGACTTTCCCGAGCTATATGACTTAGAGACTGTAAAACCAACTCAAGATTGGTTAAGCACTTATAACAGAGTAAAAGATGAGCTTGCGCGAATGGGTGTTCCTTACAAGTGATTATTAGTCTTAAGTGTACTATAAAGACAAGACTTAAGGAGAATTATATGAGCGATAAAAAGGAAGTAAAGACCTTATGCGGAATGTGTCTTTGGGCATGTGGTATTATAGTGAGTCTTGAAGACGAAAAAATCGTCAAAATCAAAGGAGATCCTGATCACCCCTGGAATAAAGGCAGGCTTTGCCCAAAATCTGCAAAAATTATTGATCATTTCTATTCTCCGCAGCGTGTAAAATATCCTATGAAAAAGGTTGGAGGAAACTTTCAGAGAATTTCGTGGGATGATGCCCTGGAAACCATGGCTTCAGGGTTGAATAAAATCAAGGACAGCTATGGTCCCGAGGCATGGACGATGATAGTCGGAATGGCGGTACAGGGTCAGGGGTTTAATACAATGCATTTTCTGCAAAGGTTTTGTGATGCTTTTGGCAGTCCTAATTTTATTACACCTGAGACATTTTGCTTCTTAAGCGGTATCACAGCCAACATGCTGACAATGGGAAAATTCCCTTATGCCGATCAGAAAAACAGCAAATGTATAGTTTTATGGGGGCATAATCCGTCCGCTTCCAATTTTATTGCTGCTGAAAAAATAAAATATGCAACAGACAATGGAGCAAAACTTGTTGTTATTGATCCCCGTAAAATCGCTCTTGCAAAAAATGCCGATATCTTTGCCCAGATAAGACCGGGAACTGACTGTGCCTTAGCCCTTGCTCTGATTAAAATTATTATTCAAGAAGAACTTTATGATAAGGAATTTGTAAAAAACTGGACTTCCGGTTTTGAACAGTTGCAGGAACACATAAAAACTTACGACATAAAAGATGCTTCAAGAATAACATGGATTCCGTTAAAAACAATTGAAAGCATCGCTCATACTTATGCTTCAATAAAACCAGCTTCTATACTACAGGGCACAAACTCACTCGATCAGCACCCGACCGGATTTCAAAATAACAGGGCGCTTGCAATTCTTGAGGCTCTAACGGGTAATATAGATGTGCCGGGAGGACATCTTATTTCAGGCACGTTTCCAAATTTTGCCCAGTTAAGACTGCCGGATCTTGTAAAGGGTAAAAATGTCGGTTATGAAAAATACCCCCTCTTTGCCGGTGATTGGACAGGCC
This sequence comes from Pseudomonadota bacterium, assembly GCA_018901125.1. Classification (GTDB taxonomy): domain Bacteria; phylum Desulfobacterota; class Desulfobacteria; order Desulfobacterales; family RPRI01; genus RPRI01. Next base: position 24,411 of record JAHIFE010000091.1, read on the forward strand.
AGGGTATGCTGTTGCCTGATATGATGTTGACAGGCAAGCCTCATCCCATGAAAGGCCTGGCGGTTATTGCTTCCAATCCTGTTTTGACCTGGCCTAATTCAAATAAACTGAAAAAAGCATTGGAGTGCCTTGATTTTCTGGCGGTGATGACCACAGTTCCGAATGAAACATCGGAAATGGCGGATTTGGTTTTGCCTGGAGCAACCTTTCTCGAAAGAACGGAAGTTTGGGATGGCCCCCTTTTGGGTTCAATGGGTTATATGAGTATTAGAAACAAAGTGACCGAATATCATGAAAGCTGGTCAGAAATTAAATTCTGGCTTAATCTGGCAAGACATATGGGTTATGAAAAATATTTTCCGTGGCAGGATGATGATGAAGTATTTAAACATGTTTTCAAAGATACTGGTATTAATATTGACGAATATCTTGGAAAAACAAATATGATTCCATTCGGCGGAGAATTAAAATACAAAACATATGAAGAAACCGGATTTCCTACACCTACCGGGAAGATCGAGCTTTTTTCTACGATAATGCAAAGCGTAGGTTTTGATCCTATGCCGACTTTTACGGAACCTCCTGAATCGCCAATAAACGATCCGGAAACAGCAAAAGAATATCCTGTAATACTTACAACCGGCTCAAGGGTTCTGCAATATACTCACTCATCTTATCGTGAAACATATTTAAACGATAAAAAAGCTCCTGAACCATATGCTGAAATTCATCCTGCTACTGCCGGATATTATGGTATTGGTGATGAAGAAGTTATTAATGTCGCAACCAAAAGGGGTGCAATACAAATCAGGGCCAGACTGACGGAAGACATTTTGCCTCATGTTATCAACATACCACATGCCTGGGCTAACAGTAATGTAAACCTTCTGACGGATGAAAAATCAGTAGATCCGGTAACCGGATATCCAGCGCTTAAGGCTTTGTTATGCAAGATCAGTCCGGTTAAAAAATAACGACTTCGTAAAAACTCCCTCTGCTGCGTTGCGATTCATCTTTCGTCATTGCAGCGTACGAATAAGTATGCTTCATTCCTCATGATTCGCGCGCCTTGCATATGAAGCTTTTACGAAGTCATCCAAACAACAGAAAAAGGAGAAATTATGAATGACGTATTAATAGAAAAAGATCTGATACATGAAACAATAGCCAATTATTGTTTTTATTTTGATGGTGCAGAGTTTGATAAATGGGTTGGCCTGTTCACGGATGATGGTATTTTTGATTGCGGTGCTTTGGGACTATATGATGGCAAAGAAGCTATTAAAATTTTTACCAAAAACATTCCGCTTACAAACGGTCTGCCTATGATGAAACATTGTATTATGAATGAAGTTATAAAAGTTTCCGGAAACAGCGCAACAGCAAATAGTTATCTTCTGATGTTTAAAACAAAAACCGATGGGAGTTTAGTTATCAGCATGACCGGGCGTTATGAGGATGAACTGGTTAGACATAATGACCGCTGGTTATTTAAAAAGCGTAAGTTGCATATAGAAACAATGGGAGATATGTCTTAGCATAAACAGCTTCTATATAAATACTACGGTTTCAAAAAGAAAAATATAAGATACTGATTCTGACCTTTTTATTTTTCACCATGGAGCATTAGAAAATGACAGAAAAAAAATATTCGGTCATAGGAAAGCGTTTGCCGAGGGTGGATGGAATAATCAAGGCAAAGGGAGAGGCACAGTATACAGCAGATATTTCTCTGCCCGGCTTGCTATACGGAAAAATCCTGCGCAGCCCTTATCCCCATGCCAGGATCGTAAGTATTGATACAAGCAAGGCGGAAAAGGTCAGCGGTGTGAAGGCGATCATTACCGGGCGCGATATTCCGGATATTAAATATGGGTTTATGATGGCTGCCATACCTGGTAGCGGCGATCAGTATTTTTTGGCTAAGGATAAGGTAAATTATATCGGCGATGAAGTGGCGGCTGTGGCGGCAATAACGGAAGATGTAGCCTGGGAAGCTTTGGGCCTGATAGAAGCTGAATATGAAGAGCTTCCGGCTTTGCTTTCGGTAGAAGAAGCAATGCGTGAGGGAGCGCCTTTGATTCATGAAGCATTTGCAGGCAATATTTCTGCAAAAGCTAAGCTCGAATTCGGTGATGTTGAGAAGGGATTCAGTGAATCCGATTACATACGGGAAGACAGGTTTTTAATGCCTGCCGTTCAGCATTGTTCACTTGAACCACATGTTTCCCTTGCAAGCTGCGATTCTTCCGGAAATATTACACTATGGATATCTACCCAGGCTCCTTTTATGCTAAAGGGCCCTATTGCTTTACTTTTGAATGTACCGGCAGGCAATGTAAGAATAATAAAACCTCATATGGGAGGAGGGTTCGGCGGCAAAATGGAAGTATTTTCTCTTGATTTGTGCTGTGCAATGCTCGCCAGGAAAACAGGAAACCCGGTTTTAATTTCCTATACGAGAGAAGAAGAATTCTCATCCACGAGAAGACGTCACCCTCTTGAAGTTACCCTCAAGATCGGGGTCAAAAAGGATGGAAGCATTATAAGCAGGACTTCAAAGACAGTACTTGACGGCGGAGCGTACGCAAGCCTGGGTCATGGTGCAGCTCTTTTGGCTAATTTATGGATGACCCTTCCATACAAACAACCGAATATCCGGTTTGAATCCTGCCGGGTTTTGACAAACAATATCCCCTGCGGAGCAATGAGAGGTTTTGTTTCTCCGCAAATCAGGCTTGCTTCGGAAGTTCAGCTGGACGCTGTAGCTGAGGTGCTATGTATTGATCCGCTTGAGTTGCGTATCAAAAACGGCCTGAAAGCAGGAGATGTAACTGTAAATGGACTTAAGATATCCAGCGGCAGTGTTGTGGATTGCCTTAAAACAGCAGCACAGGCATCAAAATGGCGGCAAAAAATAAAGAGGCTGCCTCCTCTTCATGGGATAGGCGTTGCATGCAGCAGCTTTGAGTGTGGCCCCAGTTTTCCCATGCTGGGTCCTTTTACCGCATCTTCTACTATCTTTATTAAAGCCAATACTGACGGCACGGTCATGATAATTTCCGGTGCTTCCGATATCGGACAAGGGTCGGATACGGTGCTTTCTCAAATTGTAGCGGAAGAACTGGGCATAGAAATGGAAGACGCCAAAATCACCATGCCCGATACTGATTTAACGCCTCCTGATTCGTTTAGTTCCGGTAGCCGGGTTACTTTCCATACGGGAAATGCGGCCAGACGAGCAGCTGCTGATCTGAAACAGAAGCTCTTACAGGCAGTTGCCGGAAAACTGGAAGCCAGAGTTGAAGACCTTGAAGCAAGAAAGCGGAGGATCTACGTAAAAGGTTCGCCTGATAAAGGTATCTTATTTGCTGAGGCGGTAGCAATTTGTCAGATGGCCCAGGGTGGTATGGCGCTTATGGGTTCCGGATCCTATAGCCCTGAGATGGGACATGTTGATATGGCAACCGGATACGGCAATTATTCACCTGCTTATAGCTTTGTAGCAGTAATTGCAGAAGTAGAAGTTGATCAGGAGACGGGTCAGGTGAAAGTGGAAAAGCTGACTGTCTGCGATGATTGCGGTCGTGTAATTAATCCGCTGGGAATAACAGGTCAGATTGAGGGATCGGCAGCGATGGGGCTCGGATACACCTTTTGCGAAGAACTGCTGGTCAGCGACGGCAAAACATTAAATCCATCCTTTCTTGACTACAAAATACCTACGGCATTGGAAATGACTGAGATGGAAAATATCTTTATCGAATCCAATGATCCCGGCGGTCCTTTCGGCGCAAAGGAGAGCGGGGAAGGGTTGCTGGCGCCCATAGCTCCGGCCATCTTTAATGCCATTTATGATGCTACAGGGATAAGGTTCAAAGAACTTCCCTTGACTCCGGAAAAGGTTCTCCGGCAGCTTCAGGAGATGAGAGCTTCATGAATCATTTTGGGAAACTGAAATACATAAATATAGCCACAGGGAAAACACAATATGGAAAAAGAGATCAACAAGAATAAATCTCTTGAATTCGAAGAACACGTCGCCTTCATAACCGGTGGTGGTCGGGGTTTTGGCAAAGCCTTCGGACAGGCGCTTATGAAGCGCGGCGCACGTATTGTCCTGGCGGACATTGATTCTGCAGCAGCGGAAGAGGCAGCCGCCGAACTGCGTGCCAGCGGCGGCGAGGCCCTCCCGGTCAAGTGCGATGTGGCCGATGAGATACAGGTTGCCGCAGCGATAGAGCTTGCTGTTTCAGAGTATGGGGGTATCGATATCCTTATCAATAACGCCGGATTGCACTCCGCCGCCTACGCCGAGCCGATGAGCAGCTCTGGAATAAACAAGTTGCGCAGACTGTTCGATGTAAATGTGATGGGTGTAATCATCTGCTCGCTGGCAGCACGCCAGGCTATGGCAGGTCGCGTGGACTCCGTGATCATCAATATTTCATCTTCAGCCGCCTATGACTATCCGACCGCCTATGGCGTATCGAAGCTTGCGGTTCGGGGCCTTACTATCACTATGGCGCGCGACTTCAAAGCCTACGGCATCCGCGTGAATGCCATCGCTCCCGGTCTGATTTACACCGAAACAATCAGGAAAGAATTGCCGGAGTGGGTACTTGATACCGTTAAGAAGCAGCAGATACTGGATCGTGAAGGCGATGTTAAGGATATTGTTGAAGCAATGCTATATCTGGCATCAGCACGATCGGCCTTTATTACTGGCGAGACCTTGAGGGTGAGCGGGGGCTTTACCTTAGCAATTTGAGGGTCACCGTATTTTAGGATGCTGCAAAGGAGTGTTATGCAAACATCTATTACCAGCTTTGGGGGGCTCGGTATCCTTATAAAGCCGGTATCTATGTGCCTTCCGCTTAAACATAATGTTAAACAAATTATTTAAGTGAGGAAAACATGACTAAAAAAGAAACTGCCTTCTTTGTGGTGACCGGTGCAGCAAGCGGAATGGGAGCTGCATCTGCGCTTCGTTTGGGAAGGAGGGGTAAAGTATTACTGGTTGATATTGATGCTAAGAGACTCGATCTGATGACTGATAAACTTGTATCCGGTGGTATTAAAGCAGAGAAGTATATTTGTGACCTCATGGATGAGCAATCCGTATGCTTGCTGGCTGAGACTGCCAAATCCATGGGACGAGTGATCGGATTAGTGAACGCTGCCGGAATTTCTCCTTCAATGACTTCGGATTGGAGAAAGGTACTTTCTGTTGACCTTGTCGGTACTGCTCTCATGCTCAGAGAGTTTTTACCCTTGATGGTTCCTGGAGCCGCTGCTGTGTGCATTGCATCGATAGCGGCCCGTGCTTTTATAAGTAGTCCTGAAACAGATAATGTTCTGGATAATCCTCTTGATCATGAGTTTTTAAACCGTATAGAATCTTACCTTTCAATATCTCTTCCTCCATCATCAGAGATAGATCCTAAAAGCGGCGCTGCTTATCTTCTTGCAAAATGTGGCGTTGTGCGTTTGTGTGAGAGACTTGCCCCTGTCTGGGCACAACACGGAGCCCGTATTGTTTCCATTTCTCCAGGCAATATTGATACACCGATGGGACGGCTTGAATATGATAGGTTGGAATATATGCGGAAATCGGTTGAAATGACACCGATACGCCGTTTGGGCAAACCTGAAGAAATTGCAGCAGCAGTTGATTTTCTTTGCAGTGAAGATGCCTCCTATATAACCGGATGCGATTTATTGATTGACGGTGGCTTCACTGCCGCAATAACTCATGCTGATAGTCATTAGCCGTTTTTTACAAGGGCGTTGACAAGGGCAGACGTGCAAATGTCCTGACCTCTGATGAATTATCACCCAGCGGTCCTTTCGGTGCGAAGAAAAGCGGGGAAGGGTTGGTAGCCCCCATCGTTCCGGCTATCTTTAACGCCATCTAAGATGCAAAAGGAATAAGATTCAAAGAACTTCCCTTGATCCCCCGGAAAAGGTTCTCCGGCAGCTTCAGGAGAGGAGAGCTTCATGAACTGATTTATCAAAATCGCTTATTGGAACACTGGATTGCCTTGAGCTATCTGGATAGTAACAGGTCTGCAATATTATCTTTCAATTGTTAGAAATGAAGGAGCAAAAATATGACTGAAGATACAACTGAGCCACGGCAACGTTGCGGGGTTATCGGTATGGGTATAATCGGTGCTGGTATTGCAGGATGTCTGGTTCGGAATGGTCGTGAAGTAAGCGGCTATGACATTCGCCCTGAAGCGGTAACCGGAGTTAGCGGCGTCAAGATCTGTAGCTCGCCGGCGGAAGTCGCCTTTAATTCTGATGTCATAATAATCTCCGTGGTAAACGCAGACCAAGCCCGCGCCGTGCTCTTCGGTCCTCAGGGAATCGCCGAAGGTGTGCATCCTAACCTGGTAGTTGCGCTGATGAGTACAATACGAGTGCCGATTGTGCTGGAATTATCTGAAGAAGCTAAACAAAAGGGCTTCAAGCTGATAGATGTTACAATTACTACCGGGGGTGCACCAACATCTGAAGGCACCGCCGGTCTGATGGCAGGGGGAGATAATGCTACAATTGAATCTGTACGCGGCGTTATGGAGGAATTTTCGTCGATATTCTCGCATATGGGTCCTATCGGCACAGGCATTGCAGCCAAAGTGGCACGCAATATCATGCACTATTGTGCTATCATGGGAGCTTACGAAGGCGGCCTGCTGGCGGAGGCGGCCGGTGTAGATATTAATAAACTGATCGAGGTTATCCGCAAAAGTGACCCCCACAACATTCAGAGCACGATAATACTTGAAAAGCGTGGTGTAGCGCCTCTCGATGAAAAGACTTTCCCTAAAGAGATAATAGAGCTGTTCTATAATACAGCAAAACTGCTTCATAAGGATCTCGATGCAGGTATCGATCTCGCTAATACCTTGAATGTTGATGTACCTGGTGCAATGCTGGCGATGCAGCGTGGCGATTTGATCCATGGCCTGCCTCCAGGTACAACCAAACATATCCCAGCGAAGGCTCGCGACTCAGATCCTAAGCGGCGCGGCTCTCAGATGATGGACGAGACTTACGGAAAAGGCACAGTAAAGATGCCACCGGCCTCCGATGACTTGCCGCCGTTTGTTGATGCAACTTTTCGAATCGTGTTTGGTGATATATGGACACGTCCACAACTATCGATCCGTGACCGGCGGCTTTTGGTGATCGGCGCAATCGCGCAGATGAATCGTCCGGATCTGATCGAAGTCCAGGTTCTTGGTGCGCTGGCAAACAATGAGTTGACCGAGGAACAATTACAGGAAGCAGTATTGCACCTGGCATTTTATTGCGGTTGGCCAAATGGGACAACAGTTTATCAGGGAGTTACCTCGGCACTAAAGAAGTTTTCCGAATCCAAGCAAAAGCCCAAGAGTTATAAATAATATGATAGATGGAAATGCATAGAAGACACCGCTTTCTCTCTCTCCCAATATCTTTCAGCATCGTTGATTTTCCTGTCTGTTTTGCCTCTGAATATTTAAGTTTGGTAGTTAATTTTAGCCTTATTGTAAATAAGAGGTAAAAGCGGAATTAATACCAAATTGCATTCAAATTCTAACTGCGTTGGCATCAAAGGTTCTGTACTCGGCGTATTAAATATACGCCAGCGAGAAAACCTTCTTGCCGCCTTGCCATCTCTTTGAATGCAACTTGGTATAACTCCTATTGCCTTGTACAAAAATTTATTGATTCTAAAATCAAATAATGACAAATAAGGAAAAATCAGATTTGCAATGCGGTAATAAAGGACAGAATAAATATGCAAGACTTTACAACTATCAGCGGAGCGAAACAATGTGCTGCTGAGGCCAAAATGTGGACAGCAAAAAAGTGTATGAGAACCACTTTCAAAACGTTTCAGTTTGGTCAAGGTCAAGGCGGGTGAAAATTTTAACCGCAGGAATACATGGGGTATTTCGAGGATTATAATTTTCGCCCAACGCAGAGATCGGCCAAAATGGGACGTTTTGAAACTGGCTCAAGAATTAATATTATCATTTCTCCATTCATATGTAAAAAATGCGGGAACGCTCTTTATAATATCCAATATTTTGTTAAACATGGGGAAAAAACGCTATGGGATATGTGCGTTTGTGAAAGATGCAGCTTGCAATATTAACGATACCAGAGCCAGGACGCGGCAATAAATGAAGGATAGTCCATAGTGCAACGATTTAAATCTATAAAGGAAATTAATTTATGAAGCAGTTAAGTGCAATCAAATGTTTAACCGTGTTTATTCTCGTATTTTTGATGGGAAATTTTGCGTATGGAGATACCGCATCTTTGCCTGATTTTTCGAAGCTCGTTGCCGAAAGCAAGTATTATGGACAAATGACTAAGGAGCAGGCTGCTGAAATAATGAGAACATGTGCCAGTAATACGTATAATACCCGATCCATTGTGGATAAAGATAGTTTCTTAATGGATGTGCCGAAAGAAACTATCGCTCATCCTTTAGCAACAAGAACAAAGCAAATCTTCAAATGGACAGAAGTAAAACACATTCAACTTTTACAAAAATCCATCAAACTTACCTATGTGACCTCATTTTTGGGAATAAACAGTCGTGGGACTTTAGAGCTTGATCCGCAGGGATATAATCTTTCAGATCTGGCCTTAGCCGCCATGACCCTTTCAGGACTTCCTTTAACACAGGAAAAGGCGGTTTCACGCACCTATGTTGCGACAACAATAAAAACCGGTATTGATCTTGATGAAAGTCTCACTAAACTTAAAGGAAGTTATAATCAAGGTCTCATGAGCGAGGACGTTTATGAATCCAGGCAAAAGGAAATTCTAAACAGTAAGCTTAAAGAATGTTACACTAAAGGTTTAATAAGCAAGGCCGTTTATGAATCAATGCATAAGGATCTTCCTGACAGTATGCTTGTCAAATGAGGGAAGAATCATAGCAATTGAATCCTTCCTGAAAGAAGAAAGATCAATATTTTCAGAAAAATAGTAGATTTCTAACGTAAATCATGATAATTAATGGCTAAATAATAAATTATTTTATAAATTTTATACCATTTGTTGATTTAGAGAACTTTGACAAGAAATAGAGGTTATATATGTCAGATGATAAGCGTAAATTCGCCCGAGTTCCTTTTCTATCTAAAGCAGAAATGATGGTCAATAACATTTTATATTCTTCTGAGGAAATTAATAATCTTAGCATAGGTGGCTGTCTTTTACCAATCAAGATTGATGTTGAAACGGGAACCAAATGTAGTTTGGAGATTTTTCTGAGCGGAACAAATAGTAAGCTTTCCATTTTACTTGAAGGTGAAATCATTCGTTGTGTATCTATGACTGTGGCTATAAAATTCATCGAAGTTGAACCTGATAGTCTATTTCACCTTCAGAACATTGTCCGTTATAATTATCCGGATACAGATAGGGTTGAACAAGAAATCAGCAATCATCTTGGCAATTGGGAGAAGTGGTAAAGAGTCAGTTCTACTTTTAACTCTTGTTGAAATCATAAATGAGTCAAAATCGAGTAGACCGGCTCCTCCTTTGGAAACAAAACATTACAAAGCAAGTCTTTCACTGACGCCTTGCCGCACGCGGCTACTACGTGACGGATGCTTTGCCTTGTCTTCACCTTTGTAACCAGCCCCTCTCAGAACCGTGCTTGCCCAATTTACGCACATGGTTCCTCACATAGTCAATTCACAGAATACTTCTCTGTTATGCGGTGCAGTTTCGTTTACACCGATTCCCCGCTTTTCAGAAAATACCCAAAATGAAAAACGATTGGGGTCAAGGATATCCAATCTCTTTCTGGTTCTCTGACTATTATGGTAGTTTGAAACTTGTTTTAGAACTAGGACCATTTGATATGGAAGAACAAAGGATTAATTTTTTGAATTGTTTAGAGACAAATGGAGTAGCAATAAGACCAAGCGCAAAGTAACCAGGAAGGCAATATACAAGAATATGCACGGACACTGAGAAAATTAAAGACTGGCATGACAAAGATGAGCTCTTAGAATAAATGTTGAAACTTTACAAGAAGAAGATAATGGTTGAAGTAAAAGAAAAGCTACTTAAAGCCATTGATGAATTCGATTGGCAAGAATGAGATAACCAAACAATGCACTTGACCGCAAGAGGTCCGGGTTGTTCAATTAAAATGATTATTTTCCACATGCTTACGACCTCTGGGCAGCAAGTGATCTTTATGTTACTAACTTTCCATCAGTAATAAACAATTTTCAAAAAATCCGATAGCATTTCTTTGTAGGTAAAACCAAGACAAGAATTTAAATTAAAATAACAGCATAGAAATAATTCTTCCCATTATCCTTTATTATATTTCCGGGTAAACCAGATAAATTAAGAAATAGCCTTATTCCATGAATGCAAATTGATTAGCGTGAACTAGTGCTATCTATTTTGCCTTAGAGTTTTGCTCGGCAGCAACTTTCATCCAGTGCCGGACAGTATCAAACTTGACGCCAAGAGCTTTTGATACTTCTTGTATGGATTTACCCTTCTGTAAGAGTTTAAGAGACATTAATACTTTTTCTTCCGGGTATCGAAGGCCATAAAATATACTTCCCGCTCTGGCGCAAAATGATTTGCCGCATTTTTTACACAAATACCGGCGAGACAGAGTTCCATCTTTTTTGCGGTATGTTCCGTTAAAAACAATATTTCCTTTATTTTTTTTATTGAAAAGATCGCAATTGGGATTAGTACATATATTTGACTTTAATTGATTTGGATCATTATCAATATTTATGGTTCTTCGTTTTTTGGCGTCAACGTCAAACGGAAAATCAACGCTAAACGGAAAGTTGCCGGCTTTTTTTGCTTCCATAAATTTTTGATATAATTCATTTAAGTCATACTTTTTTTTGTCCGGATTAACTGCTGATTCTTTATATCCGGCATCTTCAATAAAATCCTTTTTATCTGATTTTGCAGCAGATTCTTTAACCAAAGGATACGATTTTCCGGCTCGCGTAATTATTACATCCAATCCGGCCTCATACATTGCAGGAACTGTTTCTGTCTGAATGTTTTTATTTATAGGCTTTTTGCTGAATATCCTTTTCATTCCAAAAATATCGGAAAGGTTTCTTCCGTCAGCCGTGACTGCATTACGGGCAACCAGATAGTTTTCTTTGAATTCAATTTCATCAAGATACCGGTGATTGTTTCTCATAATCGCCTGAGCAGCACTGGTATTGGCTGTATACATGGAATAAAAATAAAAGACTCCTTCTCCCAGGCTGATAATATCAATTATTTCCTTTTCTGTAATACCACCTTCAAATATCTTTTGCTTCTTTAATTGTTCATATGAATCATTTGCTATCGGCAAGCAGATCTGGTGCCCCACGTAATGACCCCAGCTGTCAAAAGCTATTAAATTGAGATCAGGAAGCAGTAACCCGGCTTTTTTTATCACATTGCCTGCAAACGACTTTTCAGTTCCGTAAATATCGCAATGACATGAAAGAATCATACGGATCTGTTTATCGGTTTTAACCGTATCGTATTTTGTGATGATTCCTTCATCAGATTGTTGGCTGCTTTTCAATAATTCAGGAGAGGAAAAAAGGGCTTGTTCAATAAATGAATATGTAAAGCGCCTTGTCCTGAGTGAATACCAGACCGGCTGCTGTGCATTCAGCGCCACACAAACCTGCATGGGAATTCCCACGACCTCGGAAAGATCGTGAAGGTTCTCAACCCTGGCGCTTCGTCCGTCAGCTTCCCAGTATTGCAGTTCGCGTGCACTTATTTTTATGGATTCCGCCAGAGTCTCCTGACTGACTCCACGCCACTTACGGTAGTCTTTAATCAAAGATCCGAGTGATCTGTATAGTTTCGTATTTGTTGGCGCAATCTTTATTCGTGGTGAAGCGATCATAGACGATATACCCTATTGACAAAAGTAAGGGAATTAAAAAATAATTATTTAATATTATGCATCAAGATCGACATATTTGTCAATCGCAGGTTTTTCGGTCTGGCATCAGCAAGATAAAATAAAGGGGGAAATAAACATGTCTAAACAAGAAGATTTTGATGTTGCCATTATCGGCGGCGGTGTATCGGGATTGGTTTGCGGTTGTTATCTTCAGAAGGCGGGATTGAAGGTGGCAATATTTGAAGCCAGGGAGGAATCGGGAGGAGGACGGTGCGCTCACGAAGCTATGCGCCCCGGTCATGTAGTTCAGTCATGTATATGGGGAGATGTAGAACCTATAATGATGTCTCAATTGGATCTGGAATTGGACAGATATGGATACCAGGATACACATATGATGGCGGACTGGGGCTGGGGCTATATTTTTGAAGATAATACATGCCTTGTAAATAACTGCTGGGATCCGAAAAAAACGGCTGATAAAGTCAGAAGATTTTCGGAAAAAGATGCCCAAAAGATTTTGGATATGGTTGCCTATTTCTCCGAACCTTATGATGATAAAATTACCAAGATGTGCAAATTCACCGAGTTGTTTTTCACTGATTTCTGGACCTGGGAAAATTTCGACATTCTTCTTGATCTGGTTGCTCCTGTTTTTCCGTTTAAAGATCCGTATGAGATAACCGATTTAAATGCATTTGAAATGCTGGATGCGATGTATGAAAGCGAACAGTTTAAAATGTATGCCGCAAGCATTGCCATAGGAGGAGCCATATATCCTCACTATACAGGAGGACAGAGTATGCTGGCCGCATTGTTGCCGATGGGATTATATTATTCTCATCCGAAAAACGGCTGTCATTCCGTAGCCCATGTTTTTATACGTTGTTTCAGGGCTCTTGGCGGTAAGTTGTTTAACAGTTGCCCGGTAAAGAAAATTATTGTTGCAGGAGGAGAAGCCAAAGGAATCGTATTAGATGATGATGCAGCTTTTCCGGGCAAAGAAATAACCGCAAAAAAGGTTGTAACCAATATCAATCCCCGTGTCACATTTTGCGATATGGTTGGTGAGGAGCATCTCGACAGAAAAGTAATCCAGAAACTCAAGACAAACTGGAAGTATGACGGAGTACTGGTCGAAATACATTTTGCATTAAAACACAGGCCTCGCTTTGAAGCGGAAAAAGATGACCCTGATATTATTCAATCACTGACCGGCATGATAGGACCGAATACCTTAGGAGAACTGATGCAGGGATGGGGAGAAAGAGTCGGCGGCAGAATTCCATCAGAAGGATTAACACCTCTTAGTTATGTTTATGCTCATATGGATGATCCGACACAAACCAGATCTGATAATTGCGTTATAAATGTTTGTATAGAAGTACCTTTTGCAATTTATGAAAAGGGCGGGCCGGAGATCTGGGATGACAAAGACTTCAGAAAGTCTGTATTTGATACTCACATCGGAACCATGGAAAAAGCCTGCCCTGGTTTTACAGATAGCATACTTGACTACTGGTTCACCACACCCCTTGATCTTTCAAGATTCAATCCACACTACACCAGGGGATGTATGAGCGGTGGAAGTACTGCTGCCAACCAGATGTTTTTTGCAAACAGGGCGGATATAGAGGGTTTTGAAAAAGGAGGAGTTGTAACTCCTATTAAAAACCTTTACGGAGCAGGAAGCGTAGGGCCCTCATGGAGCAGCGGCGGAAACGGATATCGTGCGGCATGCCAGATAGCCGAAGAGCTTGGGATAAGAAATCAACCCTGGTGGGTTCACAGAGCTTTTGAATATATTCAGAAAAAATATATCGACAAGACTTATATCCCGTTAAAGAAAACGAGTATATTGGACTAGTAAATACAGACTATCGCAAGGAGAGATTAAAATGGATAAAAGAGAATATGATGCTATAATAATCGGCGGTGGTCCCAACGGTTTAACTACTGCTGCCTATCTGATAAAAGCAGGCGCCAAGGTGCTGGTAATTGAGAAAAGGCGCGAAATGGGCGGTGGCGCAGCTTCCGATAATGCCGGAGGTTTTCGTTATCAGCCTCATGCAACGTATATGGTTATGGGCGAGTTGATGCCGGCCTATAAAGACTTTGATATGGCTGCTGATGGGGTCAAATTTGTTACCCCCGAAGTTCAGGCAGCTCTTATAACCAAAGATGGTCCCTTGGTTTTTTACCAGGACCCTGAAAAAACGGCGAAATCTATAAGTACATTCTCCCAGGATGATGCAAAAAGCTTTCTCGCCCTTCATGAAGAGATGAAGGCCATCTTTGATGAGATTTTATTCCCAGCTACATATACTTACGCAGTACCTGCTCTTGACCAGTTTGCTATGTTTGAAAAAGCTAACATGCCTATAGCAACTCGTTTTGGAGAATTGGCAGAGATGAACTTTTTGCAAATCGTTGATCAGTTCGGTTTTAGAGAACCAACAAAAACCCTTCTCTTATATCTGGCAACCATGTGGGGAGTTCCATTTGAGTCGGGATTGGGCTTTCTATTTCCACTGTTTGTTTACCGGATGTTAAACAGTGGAATATGCAGAGGAGGTACTCACAGAGCCATAGGGGCTTTGATCGGAATCACACATGCCGGTGGAGATGTTGTTGAAGGAATGGCTCCCGAAAAAATCATTATGGAAAACGGAAGGGCTGTTGGGGTAAAGATGGAAGACGGCAGAGAATTTTGGGCAAAAACAATCGTAAGCAGTTTAAACCCCGAGCAGACCTTTAAGGAGCTTGTAGGAGAGGAAAATTGCACAGATGACCTTAATTTCTATGTTAATGAGTGGAAGTGGGAACATTACAGCATGCTTAATTTTAATATTTCCCTTAGAGAACCGCTCGAATACAAGGCTGCCAAGGATAATCCCGATGTAAACAAGGCCCTCACCTGCGTAATGGGACTTGATAATTTCGAAGATCTGAATTCCGGGTTCAAAAAAATGGATAATAACGATATTTCGATTCACGCACATGCATCCCCCTTAAGTCTCTATTCACCCGGCCTTGCCCCGAAGGGATATCATACAGCCAAACTGGAGACACTGGCTCCTTATGACCTTGATGGCGATCCAGCCAACTGGGACAAGAGAGAAAAGGAGATTACCGAAACTTTCATGGATCTGTGGGCAAATTACACTACGAATTTCAAATCAGCCTACATGGATTTTCATACTTCAACAACGACGCCCCTTGACGTGGAGCGCAGGTTTGCAACTATGAAGCGCGGAAGTTTCAAGCATGGGGCTTACACAGCCTTTCAGTTGGGCTCCAACAGGCCAAATTCACTCTGTTCTTCTTACAGAACTCCAATCCCCGGATTATATGTAAACGGTGCAAGCACCTATCCGGGAGGCATGATACTTGGTGCATGTGGTTATGTGGCTGCCTCGGCGATTGTGGAAGATCTCGGTATGGAGAAATGGTGGAAAGATCCGGATTGTGTAATAAGTGCCAGAGAAAAGGGCCTGCTTCCTTGAAAGGAGAAGAAGATATGACCGGGAAAAGATTGTGTACACAAGCCGAGTTGGAAAGAATGTGCATTACACCCGCAAAGCAGTTTGAAACAGTGCTTGAAAGCAAAGACATTGAAGCAGCCAAGAAAAAATATATTGAATTGGAAGATGCGTTCTTTGGCTTGCATATCATGTACCAGAACTGGATCGCATTTCTTCAGGAATTTATCTATAACAATTACGGACACGAAGGTCTTACAAATGCTGTTCCGATAGCTGAAATTATAATGCAGGCTGTTAAGTTCGGTATGACAATAGATGAAGCTGATAAGTGCAGCAAGTCTGCAAAAGAAGAAATGTCAGCTCTGATTAACGCCGGAAAGATAAAGGAAGTAAAAGATCTATTTAAGTTCCTGGAAAAAGGATGGCGGGATTTTCACGATATTTACAACAGTTGGACGACTCTTCTTTTATCAAGAATCTATCGTGACCTGGGAGGTCTTGAAGCTCTTGAGAAGTGTCACCGCTATGCCGGCGGCAGTCATTGGATGCCATGGATGGAACAAGATATCCAATGTGATCCAAAGTTTCGCATTCAATATTGGAGTATGTTGATGCATGGCAACCTTTCGGAATTTACAGTCGAAGAAGATGATGAAAAGTTTATAATGAAAATGCACGTTTGCGGAAGTTGTGGCCGTCAGATCATTGATGGCTACTATAGTAGTCCTACAAACTTTGCAAAAGTCAAAGAAAAAGGTCCTGCAACATGGTGCCGCGATGATTGTACCGTATATCAAACGCATCTTACAATAATACATGGAATGATGGCTATAGAAAAGATCGGAGCCCCATGGCCGGTTATCACATGCAATAACGGCAAAGGCCCTGAACCATGTCAGATACTGCTATACAAGGACCCTAAAACAGCCGCTGCCGAATATTACGAGATGGTGGGTAAGCAAAAGCCAAAGTCATAACCGGTTAGGAACTTGCTGAAAGGGGGTATAAAATGAGATTGAAAGATAAGGTAGCAATAGTAACCGGCGGCGGTGCCGGTATCGGTAAAGCTATAGCCGCAGGGTTTGCAAAAGAAGGAGCCAAAGTAGTAATAACCGATATTAATGAAGACCGCCTGAAAAAATCTTCAGAAGAAATCAAATCTCAAGGCTCAGATGTTCTGGCTTTTCGTTCGGATGTTTCGGTTATGAAAGATATAAAACGGATGGTTGAAAAAACCATGGAGCGTTTCGGCAAGATAGATATTCTTGTAAATAACGCAGCGATGCAGACACCGGCAAAGATATTCTGGGAGAGGGAAGAATCTGTATTTGATAATGTTGTAAAGATTAATTTGAAGGGACTCTATTTTTGTACCCAAGCTGTGGTTAAAACCATGTTGCAAAGAAATTACGGCAAAATTGTAAATATAGCTTCAAGTCAGGGTCGTATAGGCCTTCCAATGAACTCTGATTATGCAACCACAAAAGGCGCGGTAATAAGTCTGACCAGAACACTTGCTGTAGAACTGGGACCTATGGGTATTAATGTAAACGGTATATGCCCCGGTCTTACTCCGACCGAAGGCATGAAGGCCGTTGGTCTCTCTCCGGAAATTACGGAAGCAGTAATCAATATGACGCCCTTGCGAAGGATGGGCAAACCCGAAGACTATGTAGGAATTTCAGTTTTTTTGGCTTCCGATGAAAGCTCTTTTATGACCGGGCAAACTGTTTCCGTGGATGGTGGAATCAGTATGCCATAGTAATTCGTATTCACCCTCTCCTGTAACCTCTCCCCTTAAGGGATGAGAAATAATCCATCTCTTCCCTTGCGGGAGAGGGTGAGACGGAATGGGGCATAGACATTAAGAGAAGGAGTACTAATACAATGAAATTATTAGAAGGCAAAATCGCACTGGTAACAGGTGGAGCAGGAGGCATCGGAAAAGCAACAGCTTTACTTCTTGCCAGAGAAGGAGCCAAAGTAGTAGTAAACACCGGTTCAAACATTAAAGGCGGCGAAGAGGTAGTCCGCCTTATAAAGGAAGCAGGCTGCGAAGCCATTTTTGTGCAGGGTGATGTATCAAAGGCAAAGGAGGTGGAAGCATTAATCAACAAAGCAGTAAATACTTATGGCCGTCTGGATTATGCTGTTAATAATGCCGGTATAATACCGGATGTCATGCCAACAGCCGAGACCACGGAAGAAAGCTGGGATCGCACAATTAATGTCGATTTAAAAGGCGTCTGGCTTTGTATGAAGTATGAAATTCTTCAGATGTTAAAACAAGGCGGCGGCTCTATTGTTAATGTTTCCTCGATTCTAGGATTAGTGGGCACTCAAGCGGGTGTTTGTGCATATGTGGCAAGCAAACACGGAGTTATAGGGTTAACCAAAGCGGCTGCCCTTGAGTATGCTAAAGCCGGAATACGTGTAAATACAGTATGCCCCGGTTCCACTGAAACACCCGGCTTTGATAAAACTCTGGAGCTTTCTCCGCAAGTCAGAGATATAACGATAAGCATTACTCCTATTGGACGAATTGCAGAGTCGGAAGAAGTGGCTGAAGCTATTGTTTGGCTGTGTTCGGGCCGGGCCTCATATGTCACCGGTCATGCCATGGTTGTTGATGGAGGCATGATCGCACAATAATCAGCAGTATAAAAATTGCATTATTCTTAGGGGGTAATCAGTGGCTGAGACGAATAAGTCTGAAACAAAAAAACCCGAAATAAAAAAACCTGAAGCATGTATGCGTATGAAATCTACCGGCCTTGGAACTACAATGCTGTATGCTGAAGTAGATAAAGTAGATGTGGTGGATGACATGCTGATTTTGCATATTAATTCCGTATCGCCTGTAAGGTGGCATATCAGAGCCGGAATTACATATAAGGGAATGCTTGAACTTTTATGGGCGGTTTTCAAAAGTTTTATTGCCGTCAAGTTTGTATTTCTCGGTTTTACAAAACTCAAAAACCCTAAATTACCCGAAGATTTTTAGGCAATATAAAATAAATACTACAAGGAGAGAAAATGGAAGGACAATTCAAATATTTATTTACTCCTTTTAAAGTCGGACCAATAACAGTAAAAAACCGAATTTTCAGCAGCGCACATATAACACAGCTTGCAGATCAGGATAATCTACTCGACGACAGATATATTGAATATCAAAGAAATAAGGCAAAAGGAGGTCTCGGGTTGACTATTTGCGGGATGATGAACGTGATGCCCAACTCAAGAGAATTTTTATTCATACAAGAGATATATGATGAAAAAGTGGTTCCCAGGTTAAAACTGCTTGCTGAAGCGGTACATGAACAAGGATGTAAAATTTTTGCACAGTTAGTCCATGTGGGCAGAGAAATGGATACTGAGATATCCAGGCAACCATCCTGGGCACCCTCCCCTATCGCGCCTGCCGCAGTGTTCCATGATATGCCAAAGGCAATGGATGTTGAAGATATCATAAAAGTTGTAAAGTCATTCGGCATATCGGCAGGATTTGCAAAAAAAGCAGGCTTGGATGGTGTTGAACTCCACGGTGGCTCAGGTTATTTAATCGAGCAATTTATGTCGCCCTACAGCAATAAAAGAAACGATGAATATGGCGGCGACATGGATAAGAGATTGAGATTTCTTCTTGAGGTAATTGATTCCATCCGGGAATCAGCAGGAAGCGACTTTGTTCTGGGCTTAAGGATGCCGGGTGATGAGCTGGTGCCGGGAGGATATACTATAGATGAAATGAAGCAGATAGCTCAAAAGCTGGAAGATCATGGAGGAGTTGATTATCTTTCTATAACAGCTCCATTTTATGAGGCTTTCATGGCTATCGGCACCGGCATGCAAACACCTTTAGGACTTTACGCCGGACAATGTGCTCAATTCAAGGAAGCAGTCGATCTTCCCATAATGACCGCATTCAGAATTAATGACCCAGTCCAGGCTGAAAAGCTCTTGGCGGATGGTACTATGGATATGGTTGGTATGGCACGGGCTCTTATTGCGGATCCGGAGTTGCCGAATAAAGCAAGCGAAGGAAGAATTGATGAAATCAGGTCATGCATTGCCTGTAACCAGGGCTGTCTCTCACGAATTTTTAAACAAAAACCGATCTCCTGTTTGCAAAATCCGGAAATAGGCCGGGAAAAGGAGCTAGGTGCCCTTACTACAGCCAAAACAAAAAAGAAGGTATTAATCATAGGCGGAGGCCCTGGAGGCATGGAGGCAGCAAGAGTAGCCAGGCTAAGGGGTCATGAAGTAGTACTCTATGAAAAAGAAAAAGAATTAGGGGGGCAAGTTAATATTGCCGTTAAAGCACCCATCAGAAAAGAGTTCGGCGGCTGTATCAGATACCGTATAAAACAGATGGAAATATTAGGTGTTAAGGTAAATCTTGGAACTGAAGCAACACCGGAAATGATTGAAAAAGAAAACCCTGATGTAGTTATAGTAGCCACCGGTTCCAAACCACAGATTTCTCCGCTGCCTGGAGCGGATCAGGATAATGTGGTCAGTGTGCATGATGTGTTGCTGGAGAAAGCCGATATAGGGAAAAGAGTGCTGGTTGTAGACGGCGGGGAGGGTCATTGGGAGTGTTGCAGTGTTGTGGAATATCTGGTTGATATGGGTAAGGAAGTAGAAATTATCACTCCTTTGATGTTTGTAGGCCAGGAACTTGTCACAACAACCGACCTTACTGCTTTTTATATGAGAATGAGGCCAAGAGGAGTCGTTTTCAGTCCCAACACAGTAATAAAAGAAATCTCAGGAAATACAGTAGTAGTTCATGACATCTTCGCCTTTACCGAAAGGACAATCGAGGAGGTTGATACCGTTGTTCTTGCTATGGGGAATCAGGCAAATAATCAAATTTACTATGATTTAAAAGGTAAAGTAAAAGAATTGTATGCAATTGGTGACTGTCTTTCTCCTCGAAAGGCAATAGATGCAATATATGATGGTTACAATATTGGTAGGAGCTTATAGCATAGGGGGTATTATGGAAAGTATTGCACAATTAATGAATTTGGAAGGAAAGGTAGCTATAGTAACAGGTGGCGCTTTAGGAATCGGGGAGGCAATTTCTATGCGTCTTGCTGAGGCCGGAGCATCCGTATTGATTGCTGATATCAATATTGAAGCAGCCAAGAGAACTGCTGGAAATATTGTTGAAAAAGGCGGCAAGGCCGAAGCTGTCAAGACCGACGTCAGCAATGCCAACGATACACAGCAGCTGATAAAAGCTGCTGTATCAACTTTTGGTGGGATAGATATTCTTGTTAATAATGCAGGCATCTATCCGCCTTCTCCTGCCGTCAATATGTCTGAAGCACAATGGGATAAAGTATTAGCTATTAATCTAAAAGGCACTTTTCTTTGCGCACAAGCTGCAGCAAAGGAAATGATTAAAGCCGGCGGCGGCGGAAAAATTATCAACCTTGCTTCAGCCGGTGCAACTGTTCCAACCGGAATGATGTCACATTATGATGCATCCAAAGGAGGAGTTATCTCGTTCACCAAATCTTTGGCCAAGGAACTGGGGCAATTTCAGATCACGGTTAATGCGGTTGCACCTGGCGGTGTTCCTACAGAAAGCAGCGCCGCTGTTGCAGCAGAAATGATAAAGATATTGAATCTTCCGAAGGACGCTGTGCCACCGCCGCGTTCTGTATTGGGTCGATGGGGTAGTCCCGATGATATAGCAAAGGTTGTATGTTTTCTTTCAAGCAGTATGGCAGACTATATGACAGGAAGTCTCGTATCCGTTGATGGAGGTTTTCTTCTTATGTGAAGTACATGCTTGTTAAAAGTGGACATCGCGTGTGCAGGCTTATATGACCCGGTGGTCCTTTACTAAAAAATTTACTCCACAAATGCACATTGCTGTCATCAATGATTCACGAAGAGATATGCCACGCAGAGACCATCTTTTGTTCGAATAACGAACAGCGTACATCGCAAATATAGGCTTGCTGTTCGATCTTTAATTTAGTGATCAGTAAAATTATACTGAAATCTTCGTCTAAAAGCGAGAGTTTTTTTGCTTGTTGGACGACGCCCAACAAGCCGTGGGCGACCATTCTGTCTTGCGGCCTTTTTTTATTTAATAGAAGTTATTTCGGACATGATATAGCCCTTTTGTTGTTTCATGTCTTGCCTGACAGCGCTTAGTAATTGATATGATCCTCAAAAGGGTTATTTCATGTCCGAAAGGAAATAATAAAACCATAAATAAGGAGGGGAAACAAAATGAAAAGAGGTGTGGTCGTTAAATGGCTGGGGCGTTTAATTTTTTCATTGATTATTTTGCTTTTGGGTATAGGGCAAGCACGAGCATTGGATTTGCCTAAAGTGATCGACAAGACCAACTGCAGTCAATACAAAGACCTGCTTATTCCGGCTTTGTACCGTGCGGTTGAAAGAGGTGAATGGATTATTACTCCTGGGCAAATAAACTTCAAATACAAACAAAACGACGGGTTTCTTGCAGCAAGCGCAAAGAATGAAGGAAAATTCGACGTAACTCATGAAGGCGATTTGGTCGATAAACACACAGGGAAATACCCGGAAAATATTTACGGTTATCCTTTTCCCAATATAGATCTCAAAGATCCCAAGGTTGGGGCAAAGATCATATATAACTTCGATTTCCAGAGATATCGCTTTATGGGCTCAAAAGACAAAATCTATCTTCAGTGGATAAATATAAAAGGAGAGGAACGTTATATTGCAGGCATGGATTACCGCCTTTATCTGAATGGTCGTCCGCCAGATAAGGAACTCAAGAATCCTGATAAAGTTCTAACCTACGAATTTCAAAGAGTTCTGGAGCCAATGAGCACAAAAGGAACTAATACAATGGCATGTATATATATGGGCGCAAAGCAAGATACCAATTTTGCCTATGTTCCAGCCATCCGAAGAATTCGGCAAACCGGCTCAACTGCAAGGTCTGATCCTTATATGGGCTCTGATTCATGGATGGATATGAATTTCATGTGGGGTGGTAAAACCAGTACAATGAAATGGGAATATGTTGGCGAGAAGACAATCCTTGCTCCTTTTACCAGCCCCAATATGATTCCGGTAAAGGAATTGCCCGATGGAAGTATGACCAGGGCATATCCCTATACCGGCAATCACCCCAAATGCGGCTATGAAGATCCAAACTGGAAGGGGGCATCCTGGGCTCCTCTTAATATTACCTATGTTCCAAGAAAAGTATGGATTGTGGAACAGATGCCAAAAGATCCTTATTATAATTGGGGAAAGCATGTAAATTATGTTGATCAGGAAAGTTATACCATATGGTACAAGGAGGTATATGATAGGGCTGGTGAATTCCGGACTTGGGTCTCTCTTTCGGCACACTACAGTGAGACACCGAGCGGTAAAAACAACACAGGAGATTTTGATAGCCAAGTCTATATTGACGAAAAAAGCCACCATGCTACAACCGTAAGCCGATCATCGGACCCGGAATCATTCTTATTTCTGCCTGCTTCAAAACTGGATCCCAGCTTTTTTAGCACGAATAACTTCTTACTGTTGTCTAAATAAAGAAGCAGTTAATTCTCCAGTAATAATAAAATATAGGGGCTATCCCTGTAGATGCTGCCGATCCGGGTTAAGCTAATGTAATTAATATAAAATAGAGCGTTAAGTTAACTAAAACGGAATGGGGGGGTAACCAGGGTAACCGCATTTGGAATTAATATGCCGTTTAATAATTTTGTGAAACACCCAAACCGTCATGCCGGACTTGATCCGGTATCCAGAACCCAATGGAATTACTGGTTTCCGGCCTTCGCCGGAATGACAAAAGTGGAGTTTTCCAGCTTTTTACATGTCTATGAAATCTA
>JAHIFE010000092.1 GCA_018901125.1 Pseudomonadota bacterium
CTCCTGGCAAAGGCAGATCCTCCATTATTATCTGGAGTGCCTCTTTATATTTGCCCTGACCAACCATCTGGACATAGCCCTGAACATTAAGACCTGCCGGGCAAGCCAGTCTGCAAGGGGCTTTATCGCTTTTCTGTATGGAATATGCTCCGGGGATAGCCTGTGCGTATTGCTTATAAACAGCTTTTCTTTCAGAAAGGGTTTCATCATATTCGTTGGGTAATGTTACAGGGCAAACTTTGGCGCAATCTCCGCAGCTTGTACATTTAGAAAGGTCTATATAACGTGGATTTTGTAATATTTTTGCTTTAAAATTACCAGGATCTCCTTCCAGTCCAAGAAGTTCCGTATTAGTTAAAAGCTCGATGTTAAGATGCCGGCCGACCTCGACCAGTTTAGGCGATATAACTCACATCGCGCAGTCATTTGTGGGAAAGGTCTTGTCAAGCTGCGACATGAGACCGCCGATAGCGGCGGATTTTTCCACAAGATAAACGTAATAACCGGATTCGGCAAGATCAAGCGCAGACTGCATGCCTGTAATGCCTGCACCGACAATCATTACCGACCCGCTTTTGTTTTGTTTAACTGCCCCCATTATTTCTCCTTAAAATGAATCATCTGTGCTATCCGTTGTCATATTAATCCAATAACTTACCGGAAAAAAAGCAAAACAGATACTATTAAAATAAAGACTTTGTAAAAAGCAATTTTACGAGTCCATTGTTATTTAAAATAATATGCCTTAGAGAAAAGTCAAAAAACGACTTTTTACAAAGGCGGGAAAGGGCTTCCTCTCTCCCAACACTTGAAGTAAATTCAAGCGGTTCCACTCACGCTTCAGACCGAGTTATTTCTTTTCTCTGCCTGTTGATGGGTTTTTACAATTCCATCAATTTATATACAGATATGGAAAGAACTTTTTTGTCAAATAAATAGTTTGGTGTCAAGGAATTAATAATCCCTAAAAACATTTTTTAGTTATTATTTTTATAAAAACCGGATTTTAGATTAAAAAAATCTATAAATAAACTTTTAATTGCTTTTTTTACGCTTATAGATTTAAATAAAAGAATCTAACACTATATATTCATAACCTTAAATTTTAAGTGCATTTTTTATTCAAAACTTTATTTTCGTTTTAATCACAACGACTTCGTTCTGTACGAGTTTAGCAATGATAAGGGAAATAAAAAAATGCGATCCGAAAAAGAAAATGAATATCTGCTAAAAGCAATTAATTCTTTTAAGCGAAAAATTCTTGTTATTTCAACCGATTTTAGCGTTATCGCCATTAATAGCGATTCATGCCAGAGTATAAAACACGGTCTCATAGGCAAGCCTTGCTACAAGGCCCTTTTCGGCCTGGATTCATACTGCGATAATTGTCCGGCTGTAACCGTACTTAAAACAAAACAACCTGCCATGATTGATAAAAAAGCCTTGATAGAACAGGATAAAATGTTTTGTCTTTATTCCTATCCGATACTTTCAGGAAACGAAATAGATGCTCTTGTTATTGTAGATTTTGATTTTCCTGCGCTTGAAGGACTTGAAGAGAAGCTTAAAAGATCAAACGCTTTTCTACGAAATTTAATTCTAAGCTCGGTCGATGGAGTTATAGCAGCTGATATGGAGGGTAAAATCCTTATTTTTAATGATGCAGCAGCTAAAATCGGCGGTTATAATGTAAAGGATGTGTTGGATAATCTTAATATACGTGAAGTATATCCTGGCAGCGGAGCAAAAGAGGTAATGCAAAAGCTTCGAAGCGATGACTGCGGTGGTAAAGGGAAACTGAAATCTTACAAGACGGAGGTGCTTGGGAAAAACGGCGAAATAATTCCTATCAGCTTAAATGCCTCAATAGTTTACGAAGATGAACGCGAAGTCGCCACAATAGGCTTTTTTCACGATATGCGCGATACTATAAAAATGAAAAAAGAACTTGAAAAAGCCCAGATACAAATTCTTCAGTCGGAAAAGATGGCATCTCTTGGAAAACTGGCGGCAGGCGTGGCTCACCAGTTAAACAATCCCTTAAGCAGCATCACTCTTTTTACCCAGCTCGTTCTTGAAGAATACAATCTGGAAGAAGGTGCCCGCAATGATCTTACACGGATATTCAAAGAAGCGCAGAGATGTCGTGATACAGTTAAGGAACTGCTTGAATTTGCTCGTCAAACCAGGCATGAAATGCGCTCGCACGACATAAATACAGCAATTTCCCGCACATTATTTCTGCTTGAGAATCAGACACTTTTTCATAATATTAAAATAGAAAAAGATCTTTCTCCCTCTCTTCCTGAAATATATGGTGATATTCAACAACTCAATCATGTTCTTATGAACATTATTTTAAATGCTGTAGATGCAATGGAAGGAAAAGGCACACTTACAATAAAAAGCTACAAACCAACGGAAAGAGATGTTGTGGTTGTGGAAATATCGGATACAGGACAGGGGATACCGGAAAATATTCTGCCGCATATATTTGAACCTTTCTTCACAACAAAAGAACAAGGCAAAGGAACCGGGTTAGGGCTAAGTCTTGCTTACAGTATTTTAGATAACCACAAAGGAAAAATTTACGCAAAAAGTGTTATTGATAAAGGCACTACTTTTGTAATTGAGATTCCTACAGCTATTCCCGACAAGGGAGGATTCGGAGATTGAAAAAAAATCAGGATACAATACATGTTCTTGTTGTTGATGATGAAGAAGGAATAAGAGCAGGAGCCGAAAGGATTCTTATCCGGATGGGTTTAAAGGTTATCACAGCTGAAAGAGGTGATAAAGCACTTGATATCCTGGATAGAGAAGAAGTTTCAATAGTTCTTCTGGATTTAAAAATGCCCGGACTCGACGGAATGCAGGTTTTGATGCGGATCAAGGAAAAAAATCCTGACATTCTGGTAATTGTGATTACCGGATATGCTACCGTCGAAACCGCTATTGAAGCTATGAAACAGGGAGCATATGATTTTATCGCAAAACCTTTTGAGCCTGAGCATTTAAGAATAATAGTAAACAGAGCTTTAGATAAGATAAGATTAACCATTGAAGCCAAACTTCTTGAACTTGAAAGAAAAAGAACTTTAGCCGATCTTGGAACAGAAAAAAGCCGCATAAGAACCATAATTGAATCCCTTCCCAACGGAATTGTTGTAACCAATTCAACCGGACAGGTTGCTCTTATGAACCCGGCTTTTCTAAAACTTTTAGGAATGGAATCTTGTGCAAATTCAACTGATGAACACATAGAGCACTATGTTAAAGATGAAGGGTTCTGTTCACTTGTGATGAGAATTTCGCAATGCAGCTATGACGAAGCAGGAAATATTCCGGCATATGAGTTTTCCACTGATGAAGAAAAATTTTTAATGGCAAGAATAAGACCCGTAGTCGGAGATGAAAACGAATGTCTCGGAGCAGTTATATCTCTTGAAGATATTACCGCTTTAAAAATGCTTGACAGATTAAAATCGGAATTTGTAGCAAAAGTATCCCATGAATTAAGATCTCCGCTTTCAACAATTCATGAACAACTTGCTTCCGTATTAAACGATATGGCAGGAGGTGAATCTGATGATGAAAGACAGCTTCTGTCACGCGCTAAGGAAAAAACAAGCGGGCTTATTTCTCTAATTGGCGATCTTCTTGATCTTTCACGTATTGAAGCTGGTATGGTATGCAATGAGCTAAAACCTGTATGCGTAGACACATTGCTTAAAAATATTGTCGATTTTCTCGGCACAAGAGCAAAAGGCAAACAGCAGTCTATCATACTTAATCTTCCCGAAACCGCCCTTCCCTCAGCCCAATCAGATCCTCTGGCTCTTGAAAGTATTTTCGGAAATCTTATTGCAAATGCTATCAATTACACTCAGGAAGGAGGAGAAATTATTGTCACTGCCTTTATTGAAGGAGAAAATCTTGTTGTAGAAATAAAAGACAATGGTTTTGGCATTGATCCTAAATATATAGATAAGATTTTCGATAAATTTTTCAGGATAAAAAATGAAAAAACAAGATTTATAACAGGCACCGGCCTTGGGCTTCCAATAGTAAAAGGCCTTTTGGATGATATAGGCGGCTCGATAAGTGTTGAAAGCCTTCCTGACATAGGAAGTGCTTTTAAAGTATTGCTTCCTTTCGGAGAATACAGGAATCGGGGATCAGGGGTCGGGGATCAGGGGTCGGGAGTTTGTTGAAAGTTTGGAATTTGATACTTGGAATTTAACATCGTTATTCGATAGACTTTCAGATAATGTTTTTGGCAAGGCCAGAAGGAGCCCCCCTGAGTAAGACGTACGTTTGGTACGTTGTTGAAGGGGGGCGACTGATAACGCAGTCCAAAAACTTTATCTGGAAGTCTATATATTCTTTAAAAAGTCTGATCCGGGAGGAAGTATATGAACCTTAAAGGCAAGCTGGAAAAAGGGAATTTTGCAATTTTGGCTGAACTTGAACCACCCAAAGGAGTTGATGTTTCTTTGATGCTGGCTAACGCTAAAAGAGTTAAAGGAATTGTTGATGCTTTTGTAGTGCCTGAAATGAGCAATGCCGTGATGCGCATGAGCTCTCTTGGAGGTGCATTAATACTAAACGGGCATGGGGTAGAAACAGTTTTCCAGGTAAATTGCAGAGATCGTAACAGACTTGCGTTACAGGCTGATCTTCTTGCAGCTGGAGCCGTGGGCATTGCCAATGTTATGGCTGTTAGCGGTGAAGAACCGCGTTTTGGCGATCATCATGAGACAAAGGCAGTATACGATCTTGATTTGATCGAGCTTATACGCACAATTAATACTCTTAATAATGGTAAAGATATGGCGGGCATTGAGCTTTTGGGATCTCCCAGCTTTATTATCGGTTCCACTGTCAATGCAGGAGCCAGCGGACAGGCTTTAACGCTTGAACTTAATATTATGGCAAAAAAGATAGAATCAGGTGCAAATTTTTTTATAACACCTCCTATATTTGATGTTAAGGGCATTTTGCCTTTTTTGGAAAGAACCGACCTTTCAAAAACAAAAATCATTCCTACCGTGCTTTTATTAAAATCTGTTGGAATGGCAAAATATATCAAAAAGCATATGGATAACGTAATGATTCCTGATGCTGTAGTAGAACGTATCCAGAAGGCTCCCGACAGAGTGCGTGAATGCTTGAAAATAGCTTCCGAAACTGTTTCAATGCTCAAAAATGAAGGATTTGCCGGAGCTTTTATTTCAACTTTGGGATGGGAGAATAAACTTTCTGAGATATTGGAGTAAAACAGGAAATCTTTATCTAACTGTTCTAACCGTTCAAACGGTTAGAACAGTTCTTTCGACAAGTTCCCGATCCCTGACCCCGGACACACTCATAGAGGCGATCTCCGGAGGTATTATCAATAATGAACGTCCTATTCCGATGCTTGAAACAGCTCCGGTTTGGCGTAGTCCGTGATGTCCGTTGCGAAATGCACATACAGATCATTATCTCCCACGACAGGAACCCAATAAGAATCCAAAACTTTTTTTTGCTGCGGACTGTATGCGACGACACGCTTGCTGACTTGTTCTTTTAAAGCCTCATTTGCCATGCAAACCTTATGGACACCAGTACTGCCTGATAATTGATGGCATTTCAATCCTGGTTGAATACCCATCTCTTTTGCCTTTTTGTTGATCGCCACTATGGTACGGTTCTCTTTCAAAAGCATAACAACAAAAGGGAAATTTCCCCACATCACGTTAAAGGCGTTTAAGATTTCAGGTTTGATTTCAGAGATGGTTTGTTCTTTTAAATTTTCCATTTCTTCCTCTCTTAGTAATTGTTAATGAATCTATGGGTGACAACGAGGAAAATCATTGTCAAAACTTGAATAGTGATTTGAGCATTCTAAGCTCTATCGCAAATTGATACAGAATAAAAAGCAGCTACCATAACTAGTGTCTGAACGGAAAGTCATGGTTTTTTAAAATCAGCCGGATAACGATGGCAGTTCATTAAATTACTACCGTTTAAATCGGTGGCATCCAGTTGCGAATCAAAATTTAGTTAGATTTTGTTAGCAATTGGAGGTACCCCTCCGTCAGTTACTCATTTTTTAAAGAAAATGCTTTCTTTTATGCCGCGTTACGTCGTCTCTGAAGCCTTAATTTTTTTTGCTGAAGCAGATGTCCTAATATCTGTATATTCCGGGCTAAAACGGATAACGCAACATAGCGTTTAAATCCATGCAGGCCATGATCCGGACAGCGATCCAATCCATGGTTCTCCAAA
>JAHIFE010000093.1 GCA_018901125.1 Pseudomonadota bacterium
ATAAAACATTAGCTGCGAAACTTTCCGGTTCGGGATATCTGCTGTTTTCAAAAGGAAAAACCTTAACATCCTTTATCCGTATACGTGATAAAAATATTGATCCGTAAGCGATAGAAAAACTGCCTATTGAGATGGAAACACAGATATTATTTTTCCAAAAGGCATTGATATCCGAAAAGCTGAAGGTCAATATTCTCCATAACAACCAGCCGGCCTTACTTATCCCGGATATTAAGGATGCGCTAAAAGTTTGTATTTTTTTAAATCCTTTTAACTCTGCCATAATTTTTACCTATACCGGACTTTTGTAGTAAACCACCCGGTATTTGTTATTCCTTTCAATTATTACCGTCGATCTTATGGCATAATTAATTTTCTTTTCTTTCATATAACCTTTGGCTTCAATGGTATAAATGTTTGAATCCTTTGTATCGATATACGGAGCTATAAGTTCATAACTCGTTCCAAGAAATGAGGACAGGTAAGTTGCAATTTCATCCGGTCCGGAATCTCTTAACGTTATAATACTGTCTGCCAGTTCGTCTGTAAATCCGGGTATAGCCATCAAAACCACTTTTGGTGCAGTCTTAAGATTAATTTTGTTTGCTTTTGAATACACAGTAATCAGATGAATTATACCGGCGCTGTTTTTTGCGTCTCCAAACAGGATTTCCGGTGTTATTCCTTTAACCATAAGCAGCTCTTCCACTGTGCTGAAATTACTGTTCTTAGATCTATAGGAATCAGGCAGGGACATGTAGTAATCGCTTTCAGCGCCATTTAGCCTGTGCAGTTCATCGGCATCTTTCCAATCCAATATGGAATCAATTATTGAATCCGCCTCATCAACCGAAAGGCCGTAGTTCACCAGAAGATTGTTCATTATTATGCGGTTTCCGTCAGAGAGAGAATTTATATTAATTTTTCCGGATTCATCAAAAATACGAAAAGAATAAAAGCCTTCACCGGCATGACCAAAATATTCTCTGCCGTCTGCTTTAACAACATCCATATCTTCCAATATTATATTCTGCTTATTATTGGTATTAAGGTAAAATATCTCCATAATACCTCTTTCTATTCCTGCTTCGGCAAGCAGTTTATTTTCAATCTCTTCTTTAAAAGATAATGTTGAATATACTTCCGATCTTACCATCAGTGAAAAAGAAAGCACTAAAACAGTAAGAAATGTCAGTAACCATATAACGATAAGAAGAGCAATTCCTGTTTGAGAATTATAAAGAGTTTTATGAGGCCAATGCATAATACTCCCTTCTTATGAGCCATCTTCATGTATCATACCGATTTGCGTCAGTGTTCCTCTCGCTCTTAAGGGAATAAGCAAAGAATATTTCTTAGTCCCACGGACAAGATTAATTCTAATTTTTTGAGGAATATCTGTTGTATCAGTTAATTGCTCTCCCCAGATACCCTCATTTAATATACCTTTATTGAAATAATAAAAATTGATTTCATCGAGATCGTCAAAAAGCATCGCCTCTCTTTTGACAGCTGAACCGATTACATTTTCAGTTACGAACATAACCCGCTTTCCATAATCATCGGTTTCTATACGGTAGGCTGCGATAATATAACCCCGTCGGCCATCCCAGACTGAATAATTTGTAGTAAACCTCAAAGATGTTTCATCCCCTTCGAAATAAAATCTTCTGCCGTCTTCTCCGTCATAGGTCAAAGGAACTTGTGACTGAAGCTGAGCATCTACAAT
Source organism: Pseudomonadota bacterium (assembly GCA_018901125.1). Lineage (GTDB taxonomy): Bacteria > Desulfobacterota > Desulfobacteria > Desulfobacterales > RPRI01 > RPRI01. Next base: position 1,730 of record JAHIFE010000093.1, read on the forward strand.
GCGCATTGAAGATCGTAGTCGTTCCAAAGAATCCATTTTTTTTTCACCGGCGTTTACGCTCCGATATCCAAGCCTTATACAACTGCCTGCAATGATAACAATAATAACCAATATGGAAATTGAAATAAGAAGTTCCAACAAGGTAAAGCCACAGCTATTCACGCCCTTTGCTGTAGTTTCTATATAACAGACATCTGTTTTTAATCCTCGAAATACTCCATGTATTTCTGTGGTTAAAATTTTCGCCCGCCTTGACCTTGACCAAACTGAAACGTTTTGAAACGGCCTCTCTTGTTTATAATTCCAATTCATGTTTATTGACTGTTTTTTGTGTGGTGAAAGTAAGCGACTTTTCCTTTATTCCATTTTTCCAGAAGACAGTTAGGTCAATCTCCATAAGTTTTACCTGAAGATTTTCCGTCCGTTCGGGCATAACTTCGGAAACTGCAATATCCATTCTGTAACCATCATCTGTTATTTCGGTAAAGGATTGCTTCTCCAACATATCATCGTCAAGAATCTGTCTCATTCTTGCCTCTGCCTGTAAAGTTGCATTTACATGGTTGCCTGAAGACGATATCGATTGCAAATTAACTGAAAAAAGCTGTATGATATAAGTGACGGCAATACCTGTGATAGCAAGAGCCACAAGCACTTCAAGCAGAGTAAATCCACCGGACTTTTGCATAATATTCTCTTTTGTCATTTATCAACTCATCAACTATTTTATAATTACCGAGCCTACCACAGGATCAGTACAAACACTAAGTTCCTTTTTATTGTTCCACAGGACAATGGTTGAACTCCTTACAGCACCGAAAGCCGGATAAACCAGTCTATATTTACCTTCAATAATTTCTCCTGAAAATGGATCAACCACTTTTATCCGGATATCATCAGAAATATTATTTACTTTATGACCCTCTATACCATATCTTCTTACGTCTATATCTATGGTAATAATCTGTTCTTCATGGTTTATACGTGCAAGAGATCTTGCATATCTCATAGTTGCCAGCACTTCTCTTCCGGCAGCATCGATTCTTGCGGAAGAAAGACCCCCGGAAAAATAAACTGTGGTAAGCCCTGTTATAAGCGTGATAAAAAAAAGTACAATTACCAGTTCAAGAAGAGTAAATCCGGCTTTTTCCCGCAATACCTTTAAAAACCTTTGCATTGAACTCCTTTTTGTACTGTTTGCCGTTAAAAATGATCAAAAAGAAAATAGCTCATGAGTTCATGAGTTGATAAGGATAATTAGGAAAATTCTCCAAAATTATATCTTGTTATTGCAGGAAGGTTATTCCTTACTTATCGTCTTACCGTCTTAAGAGCTAATCTATCTTTTGCTTATCAGCTTATGAGCTGTTTTATTTCATATAGGCAGATCAGTAATGCTGAATATACCTGCAAGCATAGAAATTACTATAAAACCAATAAATAGCCCCATTGCCAGAATCATAACCGGTTCCAGAAAACTTACAAATCTCTTGACAGTTTCACGCAAAGCTTTTTCATAAACCACCGCCACCTTTAAAAGCATTTCATCAAGCTGGCCTGTATCTTCTCCCACCTTTATCATTGATAAGGCAAGTGGCGGAAAGACTTTTGCCTCGGAAAGAGGCGCAACAATACCCTTACCTTCCTTTGCTCCCTTTGAGACCGAGCCAAGAGCTGTGGCAATTGCCTGATTCCCTATGACCTCTTTTGCATTTTTTAATGCCTGGATCAGTGGGACACCGCATTTAAGAAGCATTCCAAGCGTTCGGCAAAACCTTTCCGTTTCAAGCTTACAAATCAGATCTCCTGCAAACCTTACCTTTATTGCATCCCAACGGTATCTTCCCTCCGGAGTTGCTATATAATGCTTAATTCCTATCCATCCGGCAATAATGACTGAAAGAATTACCCACCACGATTCCTTAAGACCATTACTTATGGAAATAAGAATCTTGGTGGGTAAAGGCAGCGCACCACCAAGTTCTGCAAATATTGCAGAAAATTTTGGAAGAACAAAAGTCATGAGGATAATTAGTGTAACACCGCCTGTTATAACCAGAATAGCCGGGTAAATCATTGCCGAAACAATATGTTCTCTTAATTCTCTTGACGATTCCAAAAATTCACTGAGTTGTTCCAGCACGACATGCAATACTCCGCTTGCTTCGCCGGCTCTTATCATATTTATATACAAACGAGGAAATGCCTTTGGATGTTTCAAGAGGGCGTCTGAAAAAGAACTTCCTTCTCTAACGGATCTTTGAAGAGATTCCACAATTTTTTTCATGCCGTCATTTTCTGTAACACGTAATAGCATATTAAGGCTTTTATCAAGCGGCAGCCCGGCATTAAGTAGTACTGATAACTGTGCGGTAAAAGAATTAATTTCATCTTTTGAGAAGCTAAGCCCGGTCTTTATTTTGAAACTTTCTTTCTGTGCAGCTACTTTTAAAGGTATGACATCAGTTTGCTTAAGTCGTTCGATTGCACTATTCTCATCAGCAGCTTCAATAATGCCTTCAAGCATATCGCCACTTCTTGTCGACGCCCTGTAAGAAAAAACCGTCAATTAACCTCCTGTGTCACTCTGAAAACTTCGCTAAGGGTTGTAACTCCCTCTTTGACTTTTTCGATACCATCCTCAATCAAAATTCTCATGCCGTTTTTCCTGGCAGCCTGCCTGATAAGGTTCGAATCGGCATTGTTTATTATCATATAACGTATATTTTCATCCACAAAGAGCAATTCATAAATTCCTGTTCTGCCAAAATAACCTGTAAATGCGCATTGCTCACACCCCTTTCCCCGATACATTACAACATCGTCTCCTATGCCAAAGCGAACAAGATCCTGGCTGTTTGGAGCGAAGTCATCAATTTCTTTGCAGGCAGGACAAATAACTCTTATAAGCCTCAGCGCAAGAACACCTGCTATCGTAGAAGAAATTAAAAAATTCTCAACACCAATATCGATAAGTCTCGTTATGGCACTGGGTGCATCGTTTGTATGAAGAGTGGAGAAAACAAGATGCCCGGTAAGAGCTGATTGCATAGCAATTTCCGCTGTCTCCAGATCTCTTATTTCACCGATCATGATAATATCAGGATCCTGTCTTACAATATGCCTCAAAATATTTGGAAAATTTAATCCGATCTGGGGTTTGACCTGAATCTGGTTGATTCCTTTTAGCTGATACTCTATTGGATCTTCAACCGTAATTATCTTTTTATCGGGCGAATTGATTTTATCCAATGCACCATAAAGGGTTGTAGTTTTACCACTTCCCGTAGGACCGGTTACAAGGATAATGCCGTTTGGTCTCTTTATAAGCTTATTGAAAACCGAAATGATATCCGGCGGAAATCCAAGCAGATTTAAATCAATCACTATACCTTCCTGGTCAAGTATTCTCATAACAACGCTCTCACCGTAAAGCACAGGAATAGTTGACACCCTCAAATCAATTTCCTTTTTGCCGAACATCATCTTTATCCTGCCGTCCTGCGGAAGCCTCCTTTCGGCTATATTCATTTTTGACATTATTTTTATTCTTGAAACAACTGCAGCCTGCAGCTTCTTCGGTACGGATTCAATATCATGTAAAACGCCATCAATCCTGTAACGAACTTTCAGCTCATCCTCGAAAGGTTCTATATGTATATCACTTGATCTGCTTTCAACGGCCCGTGTAATAAAAAGATTTACAAGCCTTATAATGGGCGCTTCGGAAGCAAGATCTTTGAGATGACCAATATCTTCATCATCATCTTCCACAAATTGAACATTGTTTTCATCAATGTTTTCAATTATATGACTAATATCCTGAGATTCCTGGCCATAGAATTTGGCAATGTAGTCATCTATCATCTTGCTGTCCGCCTCACAAACGATTACGTTTGCAGCAACAGCCACACGGAGAGCATCTATAACGTGCATATCTTTCGGGTTTGCCATAACAACCATCAGCGAGTTGTCTTTCAAACCTATGGGAACAATTTTATTCTCCCGGATAAAACGCGAAGACACCCCATCTATTATGAAGGGCACTTTTGGAAAACCTTCGATTTTCAAGGTTTAATATCCTCAAAATATTTGCGAATTCTTTCACAATCCTTAAATACTTCTATTCGTCGGGCACAATCTCTTTTTTCTCTAAAGGATGCTTCCCAACATAACCGCCTTTTTTTATCAATTGACCCTTACGTACTCCGCCGTTGCTTTCATCAGTAAAGTTATCAATCATTTCGGTAGATAAAGCTTTTGCATCTTGCTGGTTCTTCAGTACATATGGTGTGAGGAGTATGATGATTTCAGTTCTTGATCCCTCATTATCCGTATTTCCGAACAGATAACCAAGAAGAGGAATTTTGGAAAGTAACGGAATACCCGATTTTGATTTTGAAGTATCTTCTCTTATCAGTCCGCCGATAACAATTGTGTGACCGTCTTGTACAACAAGGCTAGTTGTTGCTACGGTTTTATTAAGTATAATATCATCTTGCTGTGCGGAAAGAGAAATTGTAGAATAGGTGGATACTTCCTGGCTGATATCAAGTGAAACCAGCCCGCTGTCATTAACCTGCGGTTTCACTTTTAGAATGATACCGATATCTTTATACTGAATGGTTCTTTGAGGGGCAACCGTTGTTGAACCGAATGTCTCCGATGTCACAATCGGCACCTGTTGACCCACCTGAATACTTGCTTCTCTGTTATCGGATACAAGTATATGGGGAGCTGCCAGAAGTTTTGCTTTCGATTCCGTAGCCAGAGCGGATATTACCGTTCTTACGGCGTTGCCAGAATCAACTCCCACAAGCCTCAAACCCGTTCCCGGAAAATTAGTGGGATTCAGACTTTCGGGATTGAACGAAAGGGTCATATCTGCTCCGAATTTGGTCGAATTAATATACCAGGCCAAACCAAAGCTTAAGTTATCCTTCAACACGATCTGAGCAATCATGCCTTCAATCATGACCTGCCTTGGCACAAGATCGATTTTTACAATCGCATCTTTTATAATCTCATAATCCTCAGGAGTAGAAAGAATGATTATAGCATTTAGTGTTTCATCTGAGTATATCCGGGTGATACCGGAAACCAAAGCCTCTGTTCCACCGGCAGAAGTTACTGAAATCTGTTTAGGCGTCTCGTTCTTCTGCTTCGTTCGCGAAGTTGAAACTGTTGCTTTTATTTCCTTAGAAACGGCCTTTTCCCCAAGAAATATCTGCTGAAGCTGAGTTGCTATATCTTTTGCTTTTCCGTTTTGAACCGGATAAACAAAAACTTGGGGTCCCTTTTTTTTCTGCTGTTCGTTATCAAATATTTCCACAAGTTTAAGAAGACGTTTTACATTGGCGTCTGTATCGGCAATGATAATCTGATTGCTCATCGGAACATCTATCATAACAGCATTTTCGGATAAGAACTGCTTCAGAAGCTCCACCAGATCCGAAGACTGCATATAACGAACAGGCACTACCTGAAGAAGCGCCTTGCCGTCCAGAGAAATACTGCTTGAATCTCTTCCGATTTGCACATCGGAAGGTTCTTTTGAAATATCATTTATCAGTATAATACGATAAAGGTCTGATTCTTCAACAACTGCAATACCGTTTAGTCTTAAAATTACCTCCATAATCGGAAGAACGTTTTTCTGCGCCACAGGAGCTATTGATCTGAATGTAACCCGGCCCTTAACGCGAGGGTCAACAATATAATTTACCTTTAATACCTGCCCGAAAATTGTTTGAATTACCTCATATACATCGGCATCATCAAAATTAAGAACAACACTGCCTCTGGCGATCTCAACATTTTTTTCAGCAGAAGGGCTTTCAGCCTTTTGTTCCTGATGTTGCTCGATAGGATTTACGCCTTGTTCAGATGGCTGCCCGGTGGGTAAGGCAAGTTGCTCAGATGGTTGCTCGGAAGTATTCGCGTCTTGCTTTGACAATTGTTCGGGAAAACCGGTAACTTGCTCCTGCGAAGAAGCTTCCTGAGCAGTTACAGGTTCAGAAATAAAGCAGATAAGCGCAAAAACCAACATCACGCTAAAGAAGACGTGGGACAATTTGGATAAATAATTATTTGGGTAAGCTTTCAAAATTAATTAAAAATCCTTTTTATTATAAATAATTTTAAGCTTTTATAGCCGGTGTCTGACCGGAAATGGCAGATTGCGGTTCAGATCAAGGCCGCAACGATGTAAAAAACACAAACAAGGTGCTTTCGCCGAGTATTTCAGAAACGCGAGAACACAGTTCTATGTCGCAAGTTGCCGTTTATGGATGGGCACTATTATTCCCAGCTGAGAATATCTTTATCTTCTCCCTCACCTCCCTGAGAATCATCTTTTCCATATGTAAAAAGGTCGTAATCGCCGTGGGTGCCCGGAGAAACATAATGATATGGTTTCCCCCACGGATCATCCGGAATACCTTTTTTAGGATATGGGCCATCCCACTTATCAATACCCGGATTAACTACCAATGCATTCAATCCTTCCTGTGTTGTCGGGTATCTGTCCACATCGAGCCTGAAAAGATCCAGAGCCTGTCCCAGCAGCTCAATCTGGGCCTTAGCTGAAGACTGCTTTCCTTTTCCTACCTTTGAAAATAGTCTCGGCCCAACAAGCGACGCAAGAAGAGCAATCATGACCATAACCACAAGTATTTCCACCAGCGTAAATCCGCTTTTACATCTTTTCATAGCCAATTTGTTCATTATTCCGGCCCGAAATAGCGACCTTTGCATATTATCTCCCTTCACATCATAACACTTAGGCTTAACTAAATCACCTGCATCAGGCATACTGATTTTTTAATACCTTCTGCTTTTATCGATGGCACAGGAAAATCCAGGATTGTATAATAACTATAAAACTTCAAAGAGCTATGTTGAAAGAGATTATATGAACTGTGCTATAATGTCAATAATTTAGAAGATATTTTTTAATATTCGTAAATGAATTTTAATGGTATATCATAATGGCTTCTTAACGGATCTTCCCCCATTAAAGAAACGAACTATGGCATATAACGATTTATATTTATTATCGTTTTCTCTCTGATGTTAGCATTTTCTTAGTGTACACATTTGCCGTCCGTGATGGAAGAACGGATGGCAGACTTACCA
>JAHIFE010000094.1 GCA_018901125.1 Pseudomonadota bacterium
AGCCACTTTCAAAACGTTTCAGTTTGGTCAAGGTCAAGGCGGGTGAAAATTTTAACCACAGGAATACATGCGGTATTTCGAGGATTAGAATTTTCACCCAACGCAGAGATCGGCCAAAATGGGACGTTTTGAAACTGGCTCATAAGAATTGCTATAGCTGAAGAGCTAATGATGATAAAAAGTTCGGCAGTGGCTATCCCTATAATTTCATATTGTTACAAATCATAGGTTTAAAAGGTTTTGGTTTGTGATTAATAAAAACATTATAAGCGTTTAGGAATTTAATATATGCGTCGAGATCCGTTTTTCCGTTATGGTAAAAAGGGTTTTGGGAAGCGGATTTTACACGGCGCATATCTTCTTTCAAAGATTTAGATTTAGCAGCATCAAACATTGCCTGCATTTCTTTTTCATTGTCCATTTTTAATATATATCATATTGTCCGGCTTTTTACGAGTTTATTGAATTATGGAATTGAAATACCAAAATATTGCGGAGAAGATGCGGGGTGATATATTGAGATATGAAATATATAAAGCGAATAGCAAATGTGTTGTTTGCGCTGTTTGCTATTCGCTTTAATTAAATAGAGGTTTAAATTTTAGATTCCTTGATCAGCTATATAGGCTGCAAGATCGGCGACTCTGCATGAATAGCCCCATTCATTATCGTACCAGGTCACAACCTTGGCCATATTGCCTCCAAGCACCTGTGTGAATTTAACGTCTATTATCGATGAATGGGAATCGCCTTTAAAGTCCATGGACACAAGAGATTGTTCTTCATAGGCCATGATACCTTTCAGATTTGTTTCGGATGCTTTTTTAAGTACAGCTCTTAATTCTTCCGTATCTGTATTTTTGTTAAGAATTGCTGCAAAGTCAACCACAGAAACAGTTGGTGTGGGAACCCTTAAGGAGTATCCGTCAAAACGTCCGGCAAGATCCGGAATAACAAGCGATACTGCTTTTGCAGCTCCGGTTGTAGTTGGAATTATATTCAAAGCGGCTGCACGGGCGCGTCTTGGGTCTTTATGGGCAACATCCAAAAGGCGCTGATCTCCGGTGTATGAATGAACAGTAGTCATCAAACCCTTTTCAATGCCGAATGCTTTGTGAATTACAAGAGCCGGAGGAGCAAGACAATTTGTAGTACATGAGGCATTAGAAATAATATTATGCTCTTTGGGGTTGTATTTTTCGTGGTTAACACCCATTACAACCGTAATATCTTCTTCTTTGGCCGGAGCTGATATAATTACTTTTTTGGCGCCTGCCTTAATATGAGCTGCGGCTTTCGGGCCATTAGTAAAAAGACCAGTACTTTCAACCACAATATCTACTCCTTCAGCACCCCATGGGATTTGTTCCGGATCACGTGATGAGAAATTTTTAATCAATTTTCCGTTTACATGTATACCATCTTTGGCAGGCTCAACAGTTCCGGAGAAACGTCCATAATTTGAATCATATTTAAACAGATGGGCATTTGTTTCCACGTCAAAAAGATCATTTATTGCAACAACCTCAAGTTTATCTGCCTGCCTTTCGATCATTGCTTTTAGTACCTGGCGGCCAATCCGGCCAAAACCGTTTATTCCGATGCGAATCATATTATCACCTCATTGTGCAAATTGTTTATATCTGCATCATGAAACCTTTGGATAACACCCTAAAATTTTATAAAACCTTTAAAATCGGATATTATTCAAAGATCCCATCATGCAATTTTAGCTTTCACCTTGAAAACTAAGTTTTTAGAAAAAATTATCAGCCTAACTCCTCGATGTAACAGCAATTATTAAAAATAAAAATATCTGCTATCCTGTAACAAATAATCCTTTGCCTGTCAATAATTCCTGCACGAGACTAGAAGATAACCGTATTTGGAATTATGCGGCTAAGTTCTTTAATAAATAATTTTTCGTACATTTGGATCTGAGGCGTTTGGATTTTATGTTTTTTTATGTAAAGGTTTTTTACTATAATTCCCAATGTGTTGACTTAGTAGATAATAAAATCAGGCGTTGCTTTATAATTTTAGTAGGGCTATAAATATGATAAGTTTAATAAGATAGCATTGTTACAGTAATTGAATTTGATCGTTTTCGCAATAGTGTCAGGCTTAGTTTTCTGCGAGTTTATAAGGTTATAAATGATAACATATATATTAAGACGTCTTTTATTAATCATTCCGACTTTTCTTGGAATCACAGTAATGGTTTTTGTGATTACAAGGTTTGTGCCGGGAGGCCCAATCGAACGAATGATAGCTCAGGCTCAGCAGATGCAGAGTATGGACGGGAAAAGCGGAGTAAGGCTTGCTTCCAAAGATCAGAATCAACCGCTTTCAGAGCAGCAGATAGAAGAGCTTAAAAAATATTATGGCTTCGATAAACCGGTTCTTACTAGCTATTTCTTGTGGATGGGAAAAGTGTTGCAGGGAGATCTTGGTGTGTCAACACGTTATTATGACCCGGTATGGAGCATGATAAAAGAGCGCATACCGATATCACTGTATTTTGGAATAATCACAATGATACTTGTGTACGGGATTTGCATACCTCTTGGAATCTTAAAAGCCGTCAAGCATAAAAGCTCTTTTGACAATGCAACATCAGTGGTAGTTTTTGCAGGTTATGCAATTCCGGGATGGGTTGTAGGAGTACTTCTGCTTATTCTTTTTTCTTCTCATTGGGATATATTTCCTTTGGGCGGATTTGTGAGTGAGAATTTTGAGGATTTAAATCTTTTCGGAAAGATAACGGATATTATATGGCATACGGTTCTTCCTCTGGCGGCTTACCTGGTGGGTTCATTTACAGTTATGACATTTTTGATGAAAAATACACTTCTTGACAATCTTTCCGCAGATTATATCCGTACCGCAATCGCAAAGGGCCTCTCTTTTAAGAAGGCTGTTTTTAAGCATGCCTTAAGAAACAGTCTTATTCCGATTGCTACCAGTTTCGGGAACAATATTTCAATTATTCTTATGGGTTCTTTTTTGATTGAGAAAGTTTTTAATATAAACGGTATGGGTCTTTTGGGATACGAGGCGATTATTGAACGTGATTATCCGGTTGTTCTCGGGATACTTGTGATATCATCTCTTCTGCTGCTTATAGGAAATATTTTTTCGGACATATGTGTTGCAATTGTAGATCCGCGGGTTAAGTTCGAGTGAAAATATGCTCTTAAATCCTCTAACCAGAAAAAAGCTACAGCGATTCAAATCCATAAAAAGAGGATACTACTCTTTCATACTGCTGTTTGTAATGATTCTTGTTTCTTTTTCAGCCGAAGTTTTTGTAAACAGTCGGGCACTGGTTGTTTGCTATAATAATAAATTATATTTCCCTGTGTATGCTGATATGAATCCGGGAAAGAAGTTCGGTTTGGACTATGATTATGAAACAAATTACCGTCAGTTAAAAAAGTATTTTAAAGATGAAAAAAATGGGAACTGGGTTATTATGCCTCCGGTTCCTTATAACGCACTTGAAAATGACCTTAAACAAGATTTGTTTCCTCCTTATCCTCCTTCATTTAAGGAGAGACACTATTTTGGCACCGATAATGTGGGAAGAGATATTCTTGCCCGGCTTATATACGGGTTTAGAATAGCTATATCTTTTTCTCTTCTTCTGCTCTTATTTGATTATGGAATAGGGGTCAGCATAGGAAGTGTAATGGGTTATTTCGGAGGAAAATTCGATCTTTTTTTTCAGCGCATTATTGAAATCTGGTCTAATGTTCCCTTTCTCTATGTGATTATAATTATATCGTCTATTGTTGTACCTGGGTTTATTACCCTGATACTGATCATGGCTTTTTTCGGCTGGATCGGAATAACGTGGATTATACGGACAGTTACTTATAAGGAGAAGGCAAGAGAATATGTTCTTGCCGCAAAGGCTCTTGGTGCTTCAAACAGCCGCATAATTTTCAAACATATAATTCCAAATACTATATCAATTATAGTGACCTATGTTCCTTTTGCCGTTTCAGGCGGAATTGTTGCTCTTACTTCACTTGATTATCTTGGTTTTGGTCTGCCTCCTCCCACGCCAAGCTGGGGCGAACTGATCCAGCAGGGCTGGACACATATGGATTCATGGTGGATCGGAGGTTCGGTTATAGGCGCTATGACTGTAACTCTTATTGCCGTAACATTTATAGGAGAAGCTGTAAGAGAGGCATTTGATCCCAAAATGTATTCAACATATGAATAGGGGGGAGTATGGATCAGGGGGCAGGGTTATGGGGCCAGGGAGCAGGGAACAGGGATCAGTTGGCAGGGTTCAGGGGCCAGGGGGTAGCAGGGAACTGGGAACAGTTGGCAGGGATAGGAAGTCTATCGGGTTTTAAAAAAAGAGAAAGTACAATGAAAACAGTTTTTGCGTTTATTAAGGTTTTTTTGGTTGCAGGGGTATTGTTTTCCCATGCGCAGTCTTATGCTGCCGCACCGGAATTGCCGAAAGATATAAAATGGCTTACAAACGATTCCGATCCGGTTTTTGCTTCTGATGATGCCAAAAAAGGAGGGACGTTTCATGCTGCCTTAATGAGTTTTCCTATGACTTTTCGCATTGTCGGTCCTGATTCAAATGACAGTTTCAGAAACGCCATTCAGGACAACCAGAAATCTTTGATAGGAATTCATCCGAATACTTTAAATATTATACCTGAAATTGCAACCCACTGGGCTTTCGGAAAAGACAAAAAGACAATGTATTTTAAGTTAAATAAAAAAGCGCGCTGGTCTGACGGAGTTTTTGTTACAGCCAAAGATTTTGCCTATACACTGGAATTTATGCGTTCAAAGAATATAGTGGCGCCCTGGTACAATGATTACTACTCTAAAGAGATAGACCGCGTTATAGTTTATGATGATTATACCCTTGCGGTTGTTGCTACAAAAGCCGAACCCGATCTTTATTTAAAGCTTGGCTTAATCCCGACGCCAATTCATTATTACAAAAAGCTTGGTGAAGATTTTGTAAGAAAATATAACTGGGAGATAGTACCAAATACCGGTGCTTACCAGATAAGCGATTTTGTTAAAGGGAAATCAATAGTTTTTAAAAGAAAAAAAGAGTGGTGGGGAGATGATCTGAAGTATTTTAAAAACCGCTATAATGCGGACAAGATTATGTTTAAGGTAATAAGAGACAATAACATGATTTGGGAGTATTTCAAAAAAGGAAAAATAGATGAATTTAACCTCACCATTCCTGAGTATTGGCATGTAAAATCCAAAACGCCTGTTGTAGAAAACGGCTATGTTCACAAAATCTGGTTTTTCAATAACACTCAGCAGTCCGCCATGGGATTATGGCTGAATCAGGATAAGGAAATATTTAAAGATATAAATGTGAGATATGCTTTTGCCTATGCGATGAATGTGGAAAAGGTTATAAAAAAAGTTTTACGAAACGATTATTTCAGACTTGAAAACGGATATGTGGGCTATGGGCGTTATTCCAACGAAAAGATAAGGTCAAGAAGGTTTGATCTTATCAAGGTTGATTTTTATATGAAAAAAGCAGGCTGGAAACGCGGAACCGACGGTATATGGGAAAAAGGGGAAAACCGTTTTTCTGTAGAAGTGGTTTACGGATATGATGATCATACTCCAAGGCTTGTGGTTTTAAAAGAAGAGGCAAAAAAAGCCGGAATCGAGCTTAACTTACAGAAACTTGACCCGGCGGCTGTTTATAAAAAAATTCTGGAGAAGAAACACGATGTTGCATGGATGGGTTGGAGCACTTCTTTCAGGCCGCAGTTCTGGGAACATTTTCATTCGGTAAACGCCCATAAGCCTCAAACAAACAACATCACAAATACCGATGATTCTGAAATGGATAAACTTATAGATGCATACCGCAATTCGCTTGATGAAAAAGAACGTATAAAACTCTCACTTATAATTCAGCAAAAGATAGATGATCTTGGGGTTTTCGTGCCTACTTTCATGGTGCCCTATACCCGTGATGCATATTGGAGATGGTGGAAATTTCCCAAAGTTCCCGGAACAAAAAATTCATCTGATCTTTTTGATCCGTTCAGCAGCATGACAGGCGGTCTTTTCTGGTTTGACCAAAAAGCATATGATGAAACAATAAAAGCTATGAAAAATGGTGAAAAATTTACTCCTGTTACTATTATCGACGAAACTTACAAGATGAAATCAATAACAATGAAAATTCAGTAAAAAATACAGTGACAAATGATAGCTGAAAGCCAAATATTAAGAGTAGAAAATCTTGTTACATCTTTTGACACGGAAGCAGGAAGAGTACGTGCCGTGGATGACGTCAGCTTTAATGTTAACAAGGGAGAAATCTTTGGCATTGTGGGGGAATCGGGTTGCGGAAAAAGCGTTACGGCTCTTTCGGTTATGAGACTGCTTCCCAAACCTGCCGGACGAATTGAAAGCGGGCGCATTATATTTTCAGGAACCGATATAACAACTCTTCCTGCAGAAAGCATGCAGCAGATCCGGGGAAACAGAATATCCATGATCTTTCAGGAACCCATGACAGCATTAAATCCGGTTCATACTATCGGGGATCAGATAAATGAAGTATATCTTCTTCGCCATCCTGATATGGGTATCAGACAAATCAAAAAAGATTCCATTGAGATGCTGAAAAAAGTCGGAATTTCAGATCCTGAAAAACGAGTAAAAGATTATCCTCACAGCATATCGGGAGGTATGCGACAGCGTGTAATGATTGCAATGGCCCTTGCCTGCAAGCCCGATATTCTTATTGCTGATGAACCTACGACCGCCCTTGATGTAACCATACAGGCTCAGATACTGGATCTGATGAAAAAGCTACAGGATGAAACCGGCATGGCGATAATATTTATTACTCATGCGCTTGGGGTAATAGCCGAAACAAGCCACAAGGTGCTTGTGATGTATGCCGGGAAAGTGGCGGAAACTGCGCCGGTTGAAAATCTTTTTAAAAAACCGATGCACCCATATACTAAGGGGCTTCTTTTATCTATCCCGCGTCTTGAAGGAAAAAGAAAAACAAGGCTTCATGTAATAGAAGGTGCGGTTCCCGCTCTTAATGAACTGCCTCAAGGTTGCAGATTCAGAAACCGTTGCCCTGAGGCAATGGCTGTTTGCGGGACTGTTTCACCTCCTGCCGTTTGTATTGAAGAAAATCATTATGTGAGCTGTTATCTTTATGTCTGAATATCTGCTTGAAGCAAAAAATATCAAAATACATTTTCCGGTTTATGGGGGTATATTGCGCAGAAAAACCGGAAAAGTATATGCAGTAGACGGTGTTTCACTGAAAGTAAAAAAAAGTGAGACAATCGGGCTTGTTGGCGAGTCGGGCTGTGGTAAAACAACAATAGGGCGTGCGGTTATAAAGCTTTATAATTTAACGGAGGGTGAAATTATATTTGAAGGAGAAAACATTACACGATTGAGCGACAGAAAAATGAGGCCGTTTAGAAGAAATATACAGATGATTTTTCAGGATCCATTCGAATCGCTGGATGCAAGGCAGACTATCGGAGATATATTGGAAGAGCCTCTGATAATTCATAAATTCGGTTCCTCACAAACAAGACGAAAGGAAGTATTAAATCTCTTATCGCGTGTTGGTATACCGCAAAGTGCGGTAAACCGATTCCCGCACGAATTCAGCGGCGGGCAGCGCCAGAGGATAGGAATCGCAAGGTCTATAGCCTTGAAACCAAAGCTCATTGTCTGTGATGAGCCTGTATCGGCTCTCGATGTTTCCATCCAGTCCCAGATACTTAATTTTCTTCTTGACCTTCAGTCTGAGATGAATCTTACTTATATTTTTATTGCACATGATCTTGCGGTTGTTAAGCATATTTCTGATAATATAGCAGTTATGTATCTTGGAAAAATCGTAGAATATGCGAATGCCGATAGCATATATGAAAATCCTCTTCATCCTTATACAAAGGCTTTGATATCCGCAATTCCGGTTCCTGATCCTTCGGTGAAAAATAAAAGAAGTATACTTTATGGAGATGTTCCGTCTCCGTTAAATCCCCCTCCAGGATGCCGTTTTCACACAAGGTGTCCTGTTGCATTCGACAGGTGTAAAGTGGATGAACCAGAGTTAAGGCCTGTAGCAGTTGGGTTTGAAGCCAAAGAGCATTTAGCTGCATGTCATCTTGTAAACGGTTAAATGGGAGATGCCTTTAATCAAATTATAAAAGTTGAAAATCGAACAACGAATATCGAACAGCGAAAGAGCATATGTCGAACTTCACTGCTGTTTGCTACTCTCTTCTTTTGCCGGGGCATCCTGCTCTGCAGGTGTTATCTCCGATACGGTTTCAGGGGCAGTTATCCGAGCTATTATTGAAGCTATCTTTCGAGTTATAAGCTCTGATTCTATCTCATCCGGACCGAGCAAGGTTGCTCTTTTTAAATATTCAAGGGCGGTTTTGAGTTCAGATATTGTGCCTTTACTTAACGCAATATCGGCTTTATAAAGGAGCACCATTCTGTCTATTTTATTTAAACGGATATGGGCATCTTTTTTAAGGTCTTCGGTAATTGCGAAAGATAAAGATTTGTTCAGGTAGGTTCTCATACCCTCAAAGTCAGGTAGGCCCGGCACATCCATTACTGCATCAGCCTTATCAATAAAATATTTTGCTATTAAAGGAAAAACTTCTTCACGGGTATATACTTCTTTTATGGGATTTGGCGGCTGTGCTCCCGGCATCATAATAAAGGGCTCCTTACCGAGAGGAGAGAATCTTCCCTTCCATACTTCTACCGCTCCTTGCTTATATTCTATAAAATAATTATCAGTGTTTGAACGGCTTGCCATTAAGGTTATTGAAATTAATGCGGCAATAATTATAAATATAGTAAATATGGTTGTTTTTTTCATGAGATATATACCTTTAGAATTAGCTCTCATATCCCAATATAACTTTAAATCGAATTTTATACAAAGGTTTCAATCATTGAGAGTTAATCTTAATTTTTATATAAATTATATACTATATTTTGTAAATACCTTTTGGTAAGTTAAATACAGCGTAAAATATTATTGCTTTTGTTAGAATAACATTCCTAATACAATAACAAAACAAGTTTGTCTTGAATTATTATTGGCTTAATATACGGAACATCATCTATGATAAATCTTATAGCAGGAATGGAGAGTTATATAACAAATGATTAATAAAACGATTACTTCTAATAACCTCAAAGAAATAAAAGAGCGGCTTATATCAATTTTAAAGAGTTATAATTCGCTTGCTATTGCCTTTTCCGGAGGTGCGGACAGCTCATTTCTGCTTGCTCTGGCACATCAGGTTTTAGGTAAAAAAGTAATTGCAATTACTGCAATATCACCGGTTCATCCTGCAAGAGAAACTGAATTTGCGAAAAAATTTACAAAAAAGCGCAAAATAAAACATGAAATCGTTCAATCGGATGAGATGAGTATTTCTGAATATACAGCAAATACAAGAAACAGATGCTATATATGCAAGAAAAATCTTTTCCCCAAACTGCTTGAGTGTGCTTTAAAATCAGGGATAAAAGATCTGGCTCATGGCGCAAACATGGATGATCTTAAAGATTTCCGTCCTGGTTTTGTGGCGGCTTCGGAGTTGAAAATAGCGGCTCCCCTAATTGATGCCGGGCTTTCAAAGCAGGAAATACGCAGGCTTTCAAAAAATATTAATCTTGAAACCTGGAATAAGCCTGCTATGGCCTGCCTTGCCACAAGAATACCATATGGAGCTACTATTACAATCGCAAGTTTAAAAAAGATTGAAGAAGCGGAAAATGCTTTAATTGATCTTGGCTTTAGCACCTGCCGTATCCGCCATCATGATAATCTCGCAAGAATTGAAGTGCTGCCGAAGGATTTTAAAAAGATATTAAACAAGGAAAATAAAGAAGCTATCATAAAAAAAATAAAAGAAGCAGGATACTTATATGTTGCAATGGATATTGAAGGCTATTTCCAGGGAAGTATGAACAGATGACGGACTTGCAAAAAGCCCGTCATCAGGCCGTGAGCAGGTTAGCCCCGGCCTCGGGTGAGGATTAAACCACCTGAATTTATTTCAAGTGGCTGGATATATTATTTTATTGGGGGCATTCTTCCCCTTTAAATTTTATATCAACAATAATGTTATCTTTGTTGACTTCAAAATAACCTGCGCATTCTGTCTTTTGGATTTGATGCTCAATCGTCAACCCGTTGCCGGTTGTGGTTGTGCCATAAGAATACGCTCCGGTTTTTGTATTATATATGTCCATCTCCTGTCGTTCAGGTTGTTTTAAAATCGGAACAGGGTAAAACTTTTTTATATTTTTAATCACAATATAAACTGTGTTCCCATTTGGAACCGTGGATGAATGATCAGGATAACCGTGCTTTTCGATAAGCGTGTTAATATTAACTCCTATCCACTTTTTCCGTACTTCATCTATTGTTTGACCGGCAAAAACAATATCTGTGGTTGCAAATAATAAAAGAAACACCGCGATGGTTTTTAAATTAAAAAATATACTTGTTTTTTTTGATTTCATTGATTCTCTCTTCGGACTGACTGTTAATATTGAATGATATATAACATACTAAAAAAATCTTTGGTTTGCAATATAAAAACCAGAAAGTGCCCAGTTGCCTCATAAATAAATGTTGCCGAATACTAAGCAAGGTAGAGATAACGTTGACCCATAAAAGATGTTACCCAAGTTTGTTGTTAACAGAGAAAATTTTATTAAGTTTTTTTATCCATGTTTTTTCTTAGCAGAAACGGATTAAGTTTTTCAAGCTGTTTAGAAAGAGAGTATTTTACAGAGGCAGGAATATGGATAGAATCCATGACTCTTTGATAAGGAGTTTTGGGAGAGTCATGGTGTTTGATTGTTTTAGAGGCGATTCTTTCTTTAGAGATCAGCAAGACGGTCTTATAGCCAATAACCCCAGACAAACCGCTAAAATCTGTAGTGCCTAAATCCAAATTTATATGACGATAACATGCTTATTTATTTTAATTTATAGACCATGAGCTTGGGTTAAGCTTATGGCAGTTGGCTTTTTTGCTATGCGTGGTGGTGATTTCTTCTTCGTATTGTCAATATCTGACTTTAACAAGAAAAAGTCCGTGAGGCGGAGCCGTAGCAGAGGCATTTTTGCGATCTCTTGAATCAAGAATTTTTTTTATATCTGAAGGTTCCAGTTTTCCAAGCCCGACACCAACAAGAGTGCCCACAATATTTCTTACCATGAATCTTAAAAATCCATTTGCCTCGATTTCAAATTGAATAATATCATCCTTCTTTTCTATAAATTCTGCTCTTAAAACTGTTCTAATCGTGCTTTTTCTCGGGCTGCCGCTTCCTTCAAAGGCTTTATAATCTGTAGTCCCTGCAATAAAACAAACCGCCTCTTTCATGGCATTAAAATCAAGTGGCTTTTTTATAAACCATGTATAGTTTCTTCCAATAGCAGACGGAAGATCCTTGTTTAATATTTTATATCTATATACCTTGCTTTTGGAGTCGTAGCGTGAGTGAAATTGATCGCAAACTTTCTCACAATTTTTAATAATAATATCGTTGGGAAGAAGGCTGTTTAGTCCCCTAAAAAAATAATCGGGTTCAAGTTTTGTGTCACAGATGAAGTTGGCAACCTGTGCAATAGCGTGAACACCCGCATCAGTACGGCCTGCGCCTGTAAGGGCTATTTTCTGTTTTGTCATAACAAAGATAGCGCTTTCAATTTCACCCTGTATTGTACGACCATTTTTCTGCCTTTGCCACCCATTGAATGCAGTACCATCATATTCTATAGTGAGCTTAAAATTTTTTATCATCTTTTATTAATAAAGTCCTATAACAAAGTTTGCCAAAAACAGAGACCGGATATTGCAAATTAACGAGGCCTCTCATAACATCCAGATAAAGACATAGAAAGCTTAACAGACCCTTATTATATAGCGGCAGATCCGCCTAATTTATGCAGCCAAGAGATTTTATTCCCACAAAATCTATATTTATTCAAGATGCATGATATTATTACCTTCCTCAGGGCGCTTTTCATTCTTTCGGCAAATTTTCTGCTGTTAGTTTATGCCCCCATACTTCTGTTATGGTGAATAAAAGTAAAGTTATCTTAATGAACAATTATTAGATATTTCATCTTGATTTATTGAGCAGGATAAGTAAAATAGATAATAAACAAAGCAAGATGCTTGTTTTAGGGGATAAACAAATATAAGGTTTTGATCGTGCCAATAAAAGCGAAACCAATTTTTAGAAAGGTTGTATACCCTTTCTATGATACAGAAACAGCGTGCATCATTATCATCATAATAATGCTGCTTGTAATTTTATTCGGGATCACAGGTATAGTCGTTGCGATAGAAAATTCGCCATATATTGGTTATATATGGGTGCCGGTACTTATAGTATTGTTGAGTTCGGTGG
The DNA here is from genome assembly GCA_018901125.1 of Pseudomonadota bacterium. GTDB lineage: Bacteria > Desulfobacterota > Desulfobacteria > Desulfobacterales > RPRI01 > RPRI01. Next base: position 12,475 of record JAHIFE010000094.1, read on the forward strand.
TTTTTATTTTAGAATCAATCCGATTTATTAAACATTACATTGATCGCCCTTCAAAATAATCAATGAAAACGGTCTGTAGTAAGTCGTATATATAAGTTATGTGCTATATACATCTTTAACTGTTTCAGAACATTTTAAGATAAGTTCTATAAGGTGATGAAGTATTCTTGCCGTAACGCCCCAGATTTCAACATCATCTAATGGATAAATAAGCTCATGAATATCTGGAAGTCGCCCGTAATATTCTGAATCAATATGTGTTTTAATAAGAGTATTTAATGGAATTTCAAGCACTCTCGATATTTCCGCAGGATCAAATCTAATATTTTTTATCTTTTTCCATATGCCAATATACACTTTTATATCTTTATGTTTTATAGTTTGAAAATGACCCAGTGGGCCTATCAACTCGACTTGGTCTTTTCTTATATTGAGTTCTTCCTCAAGCTCTCTGTATGCAGCCTCAACAAAACTGATATCTTCCTTTTCTACATGCCCTCCGGGAAGAGCCACCTGATTTCGCCATGGATATCCTTCATTATCAGTTTTTTGTATCGCAAGAATATTAAGCTCGCTGTTTTTCTTGAAAAGAAGTAAAAAAACACATGTAGAATCGTAGGATAAAACGGGAGGAAGACCGGAACGATCAGCATTCCTAATTATTTCGGAAATAACGGAAAAATCAGTTTCTATTGCAATGCCGTTGTGGCAAAATTGCGTTATCATAATACTGTAATTGCTATTTTCCTGAAGAGCCAATACTGACCATATATGATCTAAGGGACATAGTTTTGTAACTGTCAGTATAAACGTACTTTAAGATGGATAAAAACATGTCAGGAGGAATAAAGCCCAAATTTTTAAAGATAATATCCTCTTTTTCGGAAATAAATAAAACCCCTGGCCAACCTCTGATCTTATAGGTATCTGCGAGGTTTTGTTCTTTATCCGCATTAATTTTAACAGGTATAAAATTTTTATTTATAATATCTATTATAGATTTATCCTTGAAAGTTTTATCTTCGATTTCCCTGCAATATCGGCACGAATCTGAATAAAAATAGAGAAACATTTTTTTCTGATTATTGTTGCAGAGTTTCGTTCCTTCTTCATATTTATGCCACTGAATGCTATCAGATGCAAAAGCATTAGCGGATATCAGTAAGATATATAAAAAGAGAGAAAAAGCGAGGCCGGCGGTTTGTGATTTTTTCATTAAATACTCCACATCCAATATTTAATTAAGTTTTAATTCAAACGGTTAAAGATTAGCCCACGTTGCCTCTATATAATATATTCCGCAAATTTATAAAAATATGTTCGTTAAAAGAAAAATCCCAACTAATACAAGCAATATCCCTGCGGCAGTATTTATGTATTTCATGGCGAAAGAGACTTTTCTAATAAATTTAATAAAAAGATTGATGAAAATAGATATCGCAATAAAAGGAATTGCAAGGCCTGCAGAATAAATGGCAAGAAGAATAATGCCCTCAGATACCGTCTCGATACTGCCGGCATATATCAGAATCGAGCCCAGCAACGGCCCTATGCAAGGGCTCCACCCAGCTGCAAAAGCCATTCCTACAAACAATACACCGACATAAGTCAACGGCCTGTTATTTACCTGGATACGCTTTTCAAACTCAAGGCTTTTGATTCGGATTATTCCTGTTAAATGAATCCCAAGCACAATAATTATAAGGCCACCTATTATTCTGATAATGGGGCGGTATTTAAAAATAATTCCGCCCAAAAAGGAAGCGGATGCGCCCATCATAATAAAAACAGATGAGAATCCTACAACATATGAGATCGTTGAAAAAAACACTTTCTTTCTTATATGGGAATTATAATCTACAGTCAATTGATCCAGGGAAAATCCAGTAATAAATGTGAAATATCCCGGAATAAGAGGAAATATACAGGGAGAAGAAAACGAAATAAGTCCAGCAATAAAGGCTGCCGGGTAAGATATTGATTCAGCAAACATATTCATAAATTGGCGATACAAAAATTAGTAGAATACAATTTTTCGTGAAAGAATAATTCCAAGCCTGATTGTCTGATTAAATAAAAGCAATTTTGACTATATATATTACAGTTAAAAAACATGTCAATATTAAACATTTTTTATCCAACTTATTTATGAGGAGATACTTTTATAAAAAGTCCAAAACGACTTAAATCTCGGTGTGAAAGTGAATCCCATCTTTAAAGTAAATTGGAAATACATGATTGAATTACTTGGAATTAATGATTATAATTTTTGAATTCCCTTATATTCCCCGCAAAAAAATATGGATAATATGCTCGTATCGATGGTTTAAATATTTTTACCCCTACCCAAACCCCGGGTTTATCAGCTATTGGCTTCTTTATGGGTTTATTATATACCGATCAACAATATATTTTTCTTAAACATTTTAACAAGAAGATTATAAATAATTATTAAAATGTATTGACATAACTTGCTATGGTAATTAAATTTAAAATTTAAATATTGAAACGATGTAATAATTTTTTATAATTGCAGTATAACAGAAAGACCTTTGGAGAATGCTTGATTTTGGTTAAATAAAAGGAAGGCAATAAATTTAACTATTATAACATATTGAGTATTTAAAGAATAACGCTAATCGGGCAAAAGGGGCGTTATGTGAGGGTTGAGCAGTGTTATTTGCTAAATGCTATTTATATTCATATATAAAGGATAATTGTTGACTGTCACTCCTAATTTTTAAGACCTTCCGTTTTTATATGTTATTTCTGTTAGATAAGTTGGAGGGTGCTTTTCTTGATTTTTTTTATTCCCGAAGAAAAAATTTTTGAAATTAAAAATACGGCAGATATTGTCGATGTTGTTTCCGAGTCGGTGCTGTTGAAAAAGTCCGGGAGGAATCATCTTGGGCTTTGTCCTTTTCATTCTGAAAAAACACCATCGTTTACAGTAAGTTATGAAAAACAGATATTTTATTGTTTTGGATGTGGTGCAGGCGGAAACGTTTTTGCTTATCTGATGAAAAAAGAGGGATTTACATTTCCTGAGGCAGTTAAATATGTTGCAGAAAAATATGGAATCGATATCCCCGAAAAACTATCGCCGGAACAAAATAGAAAAATAAGCGAAAAAGACAGCATATTTTCAATTAACAAACAGGCTATGGAATTTTTTAAAAGTTGCCTTTTAAGCAGTGGTACCAGTAAAAAAGCTTTTGAATATCTCAACAAAAGGGAAATATCCGAAAATGTTATTCGGGACTATCATCTTGGATATGCCCCTGATGGGTGGAATGTACTTTTAAATTATTTTAATAAAATAAATATTTCAACGGCACTGCTTGAAAAAGCCGGATTGATTGTCAGAAAAAATAAATCTGAAGGCTTTTATGATCGCTTCAGAAATAGAATAATCTTTCCGATATTTGATATAAACTCGCAAGTGATAGGTTTCGGGGGGCGTGTTATGGACGATTCACTCCCTAAGTATCTTAATTCGCCTGAAACTATGGTTTTTAACAAGAGTCAATCACTGTATGGTCTGGATATAGCAAGAAGCGAGTGCAGGATTACAGAAACTGTTTATATTGTTGAAGGTTATTTTGATCTTCTTTCTCTTCATAAAAACGGAATTAAAAACAGCGTTGCTACGCTCGGCACTTCCATAAGCCATGAACATGTTAAGATTCTAAGGGGAATTGTTGGGAAAGACGGTAAGTTTATTCTTGTTTATGATTCGGATGATGCAGGCATAAAAGCAGCGCAAAGAAGTATAGAGATATTTGATAAGGGATTTGCTGATGCAAAGGTTTTGGTGCTTCCTTCGGGATACGATCCTGATTCATATCTTGTTAAATTCGGTATAGAAGCTTTTAAAAACGCTGTTTCAAATGCCCAGGGCGCGGTTTCTTTTTTGATAAACAGCGCAATAAAAAAGTACGGCCTATCGGTTGAAGGAAAAATTCGGATTGTTTCCGAATTAAAAAATACTCTTTCTTCTATCGATGATCATGTCGCGAGAGCACTTTATATAAGAGAGCTTTCGGAAAAAATTGATATAGATGAAGCTGCAATACATGAAAGAATAAGAGAAACCCTTTCAGATATAAGAAGCGGGAAATATATTAACAAATCAGATGCAGGCCCGGTTCCTAACAACCAGGACGTGGCAGGTTCTGAGCCTGGAAATATGCTTATAGAAGATATGCAAAGAGGTACAAGGTTTGAGCGGCAGATAATTGCAATGATGCTTCAATTTCCTGAAATGATTCCAGAAATCATAAAATGCGATCTGTTGAGCGGTTTTACTGACGATGTTTTAAAGGCAATAGGAAATGCTATTATAGAACAAAAAAGCCTGCCGGAGCTAAATTCCAGGAACGCGATGCCGATATTTGACGATGATGAGAAGAATAGCATAGCAGCTTTTTTAAGTATAAGAATTTGCCTGAGTATAAGAGATGAAGTATGGGGCCGTGAAGACTGTTTGAAGCTGATAAAGCACTTTGAATATACATATAAACGAAATGAAGACACGAGTACAAAAAAAATAAAAGAAGCCGAAGAAACAAAAGATGGAAAGTTACTTTCAGAATTATTGAGAGAAAAGCAAATACAGGCAAAAGATAAGAGATCCAATAGGATGAAAGCTTTAGGAGGCGAAACTATATGGTGAAAAAGTCCGCTGAGATATCAAAAAGAAAAAAGAAGACTGATAAAAAGACAGGGAGTGAGGTGACTGTTGCTAAAAAGGGTAAAAGCGCAGTAAAAGCAGACAAAGGAGATTTTAATGACCTGATATCAAAAGGTAAAAAAAAGGGATATATAACCTATGATGAGCTTAATGAAGAAATGCCTGACAATGTTATTTCTCTGGATAGAATAGATGAAGCAATTGATGTGTTTGAAAGTCAAGATATTGAAATTATTGATATTGATAAGAAAATAAATAAGATAGATGATGATAAGGTATCAGATGATAAAAAGGTAACCCCCGGTGAATTGGCAGCAGCAAGTTTTGGAAGTGTAACTGATCCTGTTAAAATGTATTTGCGTGAAATGGGTCTTGTAACTCTGTTAAGCAGAGAAGGGGAAGTTGAAATTGCAAAAAAAATCGAAGATGGTGAGCAGGAAGTTCTAAAAGCTATGGTTTCAACTCCAGTCGGGATGGAATGTATTGTTGATCTTGGGATTCAGATTGAAGGAGGAAGCCTCAGACCTAAACATGTCCTTAAAGATTTTGATGAAAGTGATAGTTACGTAGATGAAATGATCCAGGTAGATAATTTTGTTCAGATGATTCTTTCTATAAAAGAAATATATCAAAAAAACAAGGAGCTACATGATAAGTTATATTCTCTCAAGCCTGACAAAAAAACTGAACAACGCCAGATAAAAAAACTGATTTCCGGAAACAATAATGCAATATTTGAACTTCTTAAAGATTGGCGGCTTGAAAGTGGTGTTCTTGACAGAATTGAATCACTCATGAAAGGTTACATAGATTGGTTCGAAACAATGGGAAAAAATATTATGGACTGTGCCGCAAAAACTAACATGTCGGCAACAGAACTTAAGATGAACATTGACTCCAAAACTAATTTCTTAAAATCTGCAAAGTCCTGTTGTAAGCTGGAAAAAGATGAAATTTTATCGGTTTTTGATGAAATCAAGAAATACAGTAGTCTTATAGCTGAAAATGAACAAAAACTCGGAACCAACTGCCAGACATTGAAAAAAGTTATGACTTCTGTAGGAGAAGGGCGCCTCAGAGCAAAATTGGCAAAGAGCGAATTGACAAAAGCCAACCTGCGCCTTGTTGTCAGTATTGCAAAAAAATATACAAACAGAGGTTTGCAATTTTTAGATCTGATTCAGGAAGGCAATATCGGTCTTATGAAAGCTGTAGATAAGTTTGAATACCGCCGGGGCTATAAATTCAGCACATATGCTACATGGTGGATCAGGCAGGCAATTACAAGAGCTATTGCCGATCAGGCAAGAACTATTCGTATTCCGGTGCATATGATTGAAACTATAAACAAGTTAATCAGAACATCAAGATATCTTGTGCAGGAACAGGGACGCGAGCCCTCTCCTGAAGAGATTGCGGAAAAAATGGAGATCCCGTTAGAAAAAGTGAGAAAGGTTTTAAAAATAGCGAGAGAGCCTATATCTCTTGAAACTCCGATCGGGGAAGAAGAAGACAGCCATCTTGGAGATTTTATAGAGGACAAGAAATTTATGCTTCCTTCAGATGCGGCCATAAATCAGAATCTTGCGGAGCAAACAAGAAAAGTACTTGCTACGCTTACTCCAAGAGAGGAGAAGGTTCTTCGGATGCGTTTTGGAATCGGAGAAAGAGCTGATCATACTTTAGAAGAAGTCGGGCAGGATTTTCAGGTTACACGCGAGCGCATAAGGCAAATTGAGGCCAAGGCATTAAGGAAATTGAGACATCCCACAAGAAGTCGCAAACTCAAAAACTTTATTGAAATGTGAGTAGGAATTCAATTTGATGGATTTTTTATAAGCCCATCAAATGTAGCACTTGACAAATTATTTTTATGAATATAAACGTCAGACATCAAAATGCATTGAGGGCCCATAGCTCAGCTGGAAGAGCCACCGGCTCATAACCGGTCGGTCCCTGGTTCGAACCCAGGTGGGCCCATATCCGTTAACGGAGAAGAAGATGACTCATAGCAATAGTCATCAAAAACTGGTTACTGGTTTGGTTATAAACAGCCTGTTGTTTTTATTAATAAGGCGAGATTGTTGTATAATATCCGATCTAAAGCCATATCGGGGTATGGGGGAGTATGCGAACCGCAGAAATCTTAACCAACTCTTCGTTTGCGGCAGCAGATATGTTTTAATGAAATCAATGCAGCCCCAAAGATGTATTCCCGCGATGCTACATATTTTCTTCGCCTTTATGGTATTTGTTATCCACCAGGAGGCTTTTTTGCAGTCTTTTGAGAAATTTCCTGCTGTTTGTCTATGTCGTGCAGTGACCCCGACAAGACAAACAAGAGTTATTTAAAACTCTCAAGGCATGGTTACATTGACCATGCCTTTTTTTATTCGGGCAATTGACCAAGTAGTAAAACAGTATATCATAATTTATGAGTTGATATTTATCCAATGTATGTAACCGTAGGTGATATAGTAAATCTGATTGAAAAAATTGCGCCATCACGGCTTGCTGAAAAATGGGACAATTCGGGCCTTCAGATAGGAAAATTGGATTGGCCGGTAAAAAGAGTGTTGATTTCTCTTGATCCTACTCCCGATGTTATCGAAGCCGCATGTAACAGCAAGACCGATCTTCTGATTACTCATCATCCGATGATATTTAATCCGCTCAAGTCCATTGATTTCAGTTCATCCATAGGCGCTCTAATTTATAAAGCGGCTATAAACAATCTTGCAATTTTTTCTGCGCATACAAATCTCGACAGTGCGGCAGACGGTATAAATGATATTCTTGTTTTGTCCATAGGCCTTAAAAATCTTAAGACTTTAAGTACAACTGGCCAAACGGATAAGTGCAAGTTTGTGGTATATGTACCTGCAGACTACGAACATAAAATTATTAAAGCTCTTTTTGAAACAAAAGCCGGAGTAATCGGTTCTTATACGTGCTGTTCTTTCAGAAATACGGGTAAAGGGACTTTTAAGCCTGGATATTCAGCTAAGCCTTTTATTGGAACTATTGATGAAATATCCCATGTTGATGAAGTAAGGATAGAAGTTATAGCAGATAAACATGATATTCCGGAAATTGTGTCATATATCAGGCACTATCATCCTTATGAAACAATGGCGTATGATGTATATCCTCTATACGAATATGATAACAAAGAAGGTTTAGGTCGTATCGGTGAGCTTGAAGAAAAGCAAGAGCTTCATATTCTTGCCAAAAAGATAAAAGAAAATCTTGCCTTAACGTGTGTAAGAGTTGTAGGTAATCCCGAAATTCTTGTTAATCATGTAGCCATCTGTTCAGGAAGCGGATCAGGTCTTTTAAATGATTTTTTCAAATCCGGCGCCCAGGTTTACATTACTGGCGATTTGCGGTATCATGATGCAAGATCTGCTGAATTTGAAGGGCGGGGTCTTATTGATATAGGCCATTTTGCGTCCGAGTATCTGATCGTTGAAAAGCTGGCACAAAAGCTTAACATTATGGCGGGTGAGGCAGGTTATGGTGTTATAGTCGAGGCATGCAGGATCGAGCGTGATCCGTTTGTTATATTATAGAACTGTTATATCAATAACATATAAAAAAGAAGAAATATTTACAAATGATTAATATGAAGGAACAGATAATAATTTTGATAAATCTGCAAGAAATTGAAACTGAAACAAATATGATTAAATCAGCTCTTGCCGGTGTTGCCGACAAAATTGATGCTCTTGATTTGGAATTAAATTGTTTCGAAAGAATTGTAGAGGAAAAAAATATATTTATTGATGATTTAAGGAAAAAATACAAAACGCTTGAGTCTGATTGCCAAATGAAGCTTACGCTTCTTGGAAAAAGCCAGGATAAACTTACAGCAGTTAAAACTAACAAGGAATATCAGACTGTTTTGAAGGAAATCGATGATATAAAAGTTAAAAATTCTGATATTGAAGAAGAGATGTTAAAAATTCTGGATGCTATTGAAACAACCGAAAAAGAAATTTCCGGGCTAACAAAAGAATCTCTTCTAATAAGAGAAAGGGTTAATGGGGAAAAAGAAACAATAATGAGAGAAGCTGAGCAAAACAGGAATGATATTGCAGTACTAGATGAAAAATGGAATAATATTTCGAAAAAAGCAACTTCAGAAATACTCACTAAGTTTAACAGGGTAAGGGATTTTATAAAAGGAACCACAATTGTGCCTACTATAGATGCAATTTGTCAGGGGTGTAATATGAATATTCCTCCCCAGATGTATAATGACCTTTTGAAATTCGACAGTATTAAATACTGTCCTCATTGCCAGAGAATGATTTACTGGGGAAAAACTTGATATACGGCTGGAGCAATCAAAACGATCGCAGGGTCAGTTGAACCTGATCCTGAGGAAAGTCCGAACACCATAGGGCAGGGTGCTCCATAACATGGAGTCGTGGCAACACGAAGGAAAGTGCAACAGAAAGAATACCGCCCTGCAATTGCAGGGTAAGGGTGAAAAGGTGCGGTAAGAGCGCACCAGATATCCGGGTGACCGGAGATCTCGGTAAACCCCACCCGGTGCAAGACCAAATAGGGGAGTGTTTGAGGGCTGCCCGCCCAAGCTCCCGGGTAGGTCGCAAGAGGTGTTGGGTAACCTGCATCCATAGATGAATGATCGTTATCCTGTTTAGAGTAATCTAAACAGGAGACAGAATTCGGCTTACTGATTGCTCTGGCCGTTATTATTTGATTTAACAAGGATATGGCTATAAGCAATGCAATTACAGGAGAATGACAAAGACGGCTCTTTTGCCAAAAAGATTGAGATATTTTCACATGATTATCTTAAATGTTGTTTATCTTTTTTGAGTGCCGAAGATCCAAAACGGTTTTTTGTAAAAAAATTTATTTTATCTTTTATATCATCATCGCAACTTCTTGAAGATTTTCTTGATTACCACGGAGCAAAAAACAATAAGAACTGGTATTACTACAGGGAGCTTTCCGCTGCGGTCAGACATTTAAGCCTTGCCAGTTATTCTCAGACGCATATTTTGAACAGAATCACTTTCTATGATCTGCCTGTGCTTGAAAATTTCGTGGATGAGGGCAAGGCAACTCTCGATTTTCTTGTAGAGACAATTTTGAAAATGGCTCCTGAAATACTTGCAGAAGCACACCGTCTTGGTATTCCTGTTCCAAAGGAAATATACAGTCCTGTTGATTTTCCTAGCGTAACTACCAAAGACAAACTCGAATATGATATAGATGATGACAACAAAGACCTGCAGAAGGAAAGCATAGTTAAAATAGCAAGTGAATTTTTAAACATAGCCGACGATCTGGATCATTACAGCTTTTATGAACCTTATGATATTAATGGGATACGCTCCATCGTACCCGGAAGAATAAATGAGGTCGAAATCAGGCATTTTGAAATGCTTGTTCATAATCTTCAATCTTCTTTCGATACTTATGTCATACACGGTGGTTACCGGTTCGGTAACAGGAAATTGAAGCAGCTTCGCGGTTTGTTCTCTGTGGTGTTTCATCTTCTCCAGATTATTGGGCGACTTCTGCATTTTTATGAAAGACATCTTCATGATGCCGGTTATAAGAGCCTTTATAAAAAATCCCAGGAAAAACTTTCATTACTGGTTGATCCTGATCTCCTTCTTGAACATACTATTAATTATGGCCTTTATTTTGTTTGTTATTTTTTAACTAACGGTAAAGACTTTGCGAAAGAAATATTAAATGAGAATATTGAACGTTCGTCAATTGCCGTAGGTATTCCTGTCTCACTAGGTTTTCACAGCAGACCCAGCTTGCTTGTAGCCAAAATTGTACAGCATTACGGAGGCCAGGTTGAGCTTTGCGTTGGTACAGACAGATTTGATGCAAGCAATGTCCTTGATATACAATGGGCAGGAGGTAAGATTCAGAAAGAAAATACAAAGGAGGTTATTTTCGAGGGTGATGTGCGAGCCTTGAAAGATATTAAAATACTTGCCGGTGTCAATTATGGAGAAGACACAATGGGTAAAGGCGTTCCTCTTCCAAAGGAACTGAAATATCTTAAGTGAATTCTAAAAACTTTATGCCAGGAATTTATATTCTTTTATTCTCATGGAACAAGTATGGTTTATGCAATTATAGTCGCAGCCGGGAAAGGTGTCAGGATGAACAGTGCAATCCGCAAGCAATTTTTTGAGCTTGATGGCAGTCCTTTGCTGTGCAGTACCCTTAAGGCTTTTGAGTTATGCACTCTTATTGAAAGTATCATTCTTGTTGTTCCTCCCGATGATTTTCAGTACTGTATTGATAGGGTAGTAGAACCGCTTAATATGAAAAAGAAAGTCAAGCTTGTCAAAGGCGGTGCAGAGCGCCAGGATTCTGTGTATAATGGTCTGCTTTCGGTAGATGAAAAAAACTGTACAGTTGTGATACATGATGGAGTTCGCCCATTTGTAAGCTCTGATCTGATTGGGGAGTGTGCCAGAGAGGCTATTTTGCATAAAGCCTGCGTATCGGGATTACCTGCATCCGATACATTAAAGCTTGCAGATGATAAGGGGTATATTAAAAAGACCCTTTCCAGAAATTTGGTATGGCTTGCTCAGACGCCGCAGGCTTTTGATTATAAGCTTATAAAAAAAGCCCATGATGTTGCCAGAAAGGAAGGCTATACAGGCACAGATGATGCAGAGCTTGTAGAAAGGATCGGCGAAAGAGTAAAAATCATAAAAGGAAGTAAAACCAATATAAAGATTACTACAAAAGAAGACCTTATTCTTGCGCAGGCAATACTTCAGTTTGTTTAATCGCGCAGTTAACGTGTGGCATCAAATACGAAATTAAGCACTATTTCTAATAAGCGGCAGTATATATATTGTAAGGAGATGGTTGTTTATGAAAAAAATTTTGGTAGTGGATAATGATTTGATGATGTTAACTTTTATGTCAGATCTGCTTGAATGCGCAGAATACCAGGTTTTAACAGCAAAAGATGGTCTTACAGCTTTGGAGATTCTGGAAAACTGCATTCCGGATATTATGTTTATTGACCTTGTTATGCCGAATATCAGCGGAGAAAAACTATGCGGGGCAATAAGAAGAAATCCAAAATGCAAGAATATTTATATCATTATTATCACAGCAATTGCTGCAGAACAGGAAATAAATATTAGTGAAATAGGTGCTGATGCCTGTATAGCTAAAGGTTCTTTTTCAAAGATGTCCAAACATATTTTAGGTATCCTGGCAAAACTAAATAAAAAAACACCGCGTGATATGACGAATAAAATAATAGGTATTGAAGATGTTCATTCCCGCGCGGTTGTAAAAGAGCTTTTATTCTACAAAAGACATGTTGAAGTCATGTTAGATAATATTTCTGAAGGGATTTTAGAACTAAATATAAACAAAAAGATAATTTACGCCAACGAATTTGTTCATAAGCTTACCGGTTTGAGCGAGAACGAACTGTTGGGTTTATATTTTTATGATCTTTTTGAATATCCTCACAAAAAAAAGGTGGAAGATCTGCTTGATCTGATTAAAAACGGCCCGCAGAAAATTTCCGAAGACTCGCCTGTAATACTTAAAGGTAAAATAGTATCCATGAGCCTTTTGCCTATAATTTACAAGGAACATGAGTCTATTGTTATAATATTAAATGATATTACCAAAAGTAAAAAGGCTGAGGAAGAACAGCGGTATATGCAGGAACGTCTTCAGCGGTTTGACAAGATGAATTCTCTGGGGGAACTGGCAGGTGGTGTTGCACATGATCTCAACAATGTTTTAGGCAGTCTTATAGGTTATTCGGAACTGCTTCTTAGAAAAACAGATGATTCAAGTCCAACCATTCGCTATGTTCTGAATATCATGAACAGCGGTGAAAAAGCGGCAGCGATTGTTCAGGATCTCTTGACTATGGCAAGAAGAAACGTCTATACGGAACAAGTTGTCAATTTGAATTCTATAATCAAAAAATATATGGTTACCCCGGAGTATGATAAGCTGTGTTCTTTTCACAATGATGTCAAGATAAGGACAGACCTTAGATCAGATCTGCTCAATATCATGGGTTCTCCTGTTCATCTGGACAAGATGATAATGAACCTTGTTTCGAATGCTGCAGAAGCCATGCCCAAAGGCGGCATAATTACAATTACTACCGATAATCAATACCTGGACAGACCAATTCAGGGATATGACCATATAAGTGAAGGTGAATACGTAGGCCTTTCCATATCTGATACAGGAGAAGGTATATCTGCTTCTGATATGAAACTGATATTTGAGCCTTTCTATACGAAGAAGATTATGGGAAGAAGTGGAACCGGGCTTGGATTAGCTGTGGTTTGGGGTACGGTAAAGGATCACAACGGCTATATAAATGTTTGCAGTGAAGAAAAAAAAGGAACGACTTTTACTCTGTACTTTCCGGTAACAAGAGAAGAGATGCCCGAAGATCAGGTTAAGTTGCCAAAGTCTGAATACATGGGTAAAGGCGAATCAATTTTGATTGTTGACGATATTGATAGTCAGCGTGATATTGCCGTTCTTATGCTTAGCGAACTTAATTACAAAGTGGCAATTGTTTCAAGCGGTGAAGAAGCAATAGAATATTTGAAAACCAACAGGGTGGATTTAATTGTTTTGGATATGATTATGGATCCTGGTATTGACGGACTTGATACTTACAAGAGGATTATTGAGATCCATCCAAAACAAAAGGTTATCATAGTGAGCGGTTTTTCCGAGACAGATCGTGTAAGTCAGGCTCTTAAGCTGGGTGCAGGAGCTTATGTCAAAAAGCCCTATCTTATGGAAAAAATCGGATTGGCGGTCAGGAAAGAACTTGATAAGTAAATTGCTATCGGCTTTAAGCCTGTAATGATTTACTCAATAAGAATCCTTTCTCCAGCATTTGTTTTTGATATCCCTTTTGAAATTATAAGGTTTTTACCTATATTAATTCCATCCTGAAGAACATTCTTGTCACAGGTTGAGCTTTTAGATGAAATATTAACGATATGCGGATACCTGTATTTTATATATTTGTTAAGCAGAGGATCTTTGGTTTTTATCAGGGCATTAATTGCCATGGTATTAATTGAATGATATTTGTTTTCGGTTCCCGCTTTCAATTTTGTGCTAAAGCCCTTTATAATGCCCGCAGCAAAATCTGTTTTGCGATGGCGGTTTAACTGTTTCTTGTTATTGTATTCGAGCCACCTGCTCTCAATATAATGTTTGATAAAATCATGAACATATGACGCTATTTCAATATTTTCCAGAGTTCCTGAAAGTTCAAGTACGCGTCCCATTTTCCCTTTTTCGATAATATATGCCGGAACCCATATAGTCCATACGAAATAATAATCCCTAAGTAATCCGGCAAGATAATAATCTTCCTTAGGATGGCGGAGGGCCGGACCACCCGCTGATATGCTTGTAAAATGGCGATCTGAATCATTAGCAATGATTTCAATATTATATTTAGCAACCAGTTCATGCGCTTTTTTCATAGCGGATTCCGCTTCATTACGGTTGCTGCTTTCGGCAAGAGCAAACAGCTTTTTTATGCGAAGCAGTATCGTTGTGTCATGATCATCTGCTTCAATATTGTTGTTATTTATGCTGTAGTTTTCTGAAGCCTTGTAATCAGCTCTAAGTATATAGCAGGCTTTTTTAAATAAAGGACCATGAGGGGTTTCGGCTTCAGCCCCAAATATCTGTTGTGCTACCTGATGAGCCATTTCGTGCAGCAGAATCTTTTTTACAAAATCCCACTTGCACGATAGCGCAAGATCACGGTTTATGCAGATCTCATTTTTTTCACCCGACCAGTATCCCAACCTTCTTTTCATATCTTTTAGACTGAAAGCAGGTATTTGGAGAAATTTGCGGTATTTTGGGTCAAGGAGATACTTAGCTGTTTCCCATTCAAGGGCTATACCATGGAGTATCTTTCTTTCCAGTTCTTCACTTATAACTGCGGATGCCGGTTTAGATTTATACATGTCTGAAAGGTATTTGTATTAATTTGGCAGTAAATTTTGACTTAGTGCCAACCAGTTATTATTATATTCCATAAGTTGCCAAAAAAACGATCAAAACCTCGTTGATCTTGATAAATCAAGATGATAAAGGTTTAAAATATAAAATTATGTCAGAAAGGATATTATCCTTCAAGCATAAAAAATCGTTATTATTATTAAACGTACTCTATTATCAATTTGCTCATAGTTTCTAAAACCAGTTAAAAAATGGCTTTGCCGGGGTTGAAATTAAATAATGATAAAACAATTTATTAAAAACCGTCAGTTAAAGATATTCTCTTTTATTATTTGTTGTCTGCTTCTGTTTTGCGGATATTACGGGAATAGTGTTGCAAAGTATTTAGGTGCTGATTCCGCATCAGCCGGAGACAATCAAGCCATCTCCCTTTGGTCGCATGAGCAAAGCGATCTCAAACCTGATCCAGCTGTTATTTACGGACGTCTTCCCAATGGATTCAGATATGTTCTTATGAAGAATCAGGAGCCCAGGAATAGAGTGAATATATGCATTAATGTCCAGGCAGGGTCTATGCAGGAAGAAGATGGGCAAGAGGGTTTGGCGCACTATCTTGAGCACATTCTTTTTTGCGGTTCTACACATTTTAAACCTGGAGAACTTATAAAATATTTTCAGGATATGGGAATGGACTTTGGACCTGATGCTAATGCCCACACCGGCTTTTCCGAAACAGTTTATGAAATTCTTCTGCCTGACGGGAAAAAAGAGAGTCTTGATAAAGGTCTTCTTATATCGGAAGATTTCATTAAAGGCGCTCTTATACTTGATTCGGAAGTAAACAGAGAACGGCGGGTTATTTTTGCAGAAAAAAGATCCAGAGATTCATCATCATACCGTACTGTTGTTTCGACCATGAAATTCAAGTTTCCGGATGCAATAATTTCAAAGAGATTACCTATAGGTGAGAAGGAAACGATTCAAAACATTACGAGTAAACAATTGAAAGATTTTTATCAAGCCTGGTACAGACCTGAAGATATCGCTCTTATAATAGTTGGAGATTTTGATCCCGAAACAGCGGACATCCTTATTGAAGAGAAATTTTCAAAAATTATGCCCATGGCGCAGACAAAAAAAGCTCTTCCGTTTGGTGATATCAATCATAAAGGAGTAGAACCTTTTTACCATTATGAAAAAGATGAGGGTAATACTACGGTCAGTATTGAAGTTTTGAGTAAGATTGAAAAGGAAATAGAAACCTCAAAAGTCCGCAAAAGGCGATTTGTAGCAAATGTTGCAGACAAAATTGTCAGTAACAGGCTCGACGCTATGGTAACAAAAAATAAAGCACCGTTTACTTCGGCTTCCATCAGTTCCGGAAGTTATCTTAACCATATTCAATACGCCGGTATTTCAGCCGATTGCAACCCTGAAAACTGGGAAAAATCATTATCTGTTATTGAGCAGGTCTTAAGAGGCGCTCTCGAAAACGGTTTTACGCAGTCGGAGTTTGAGAGAGTGAAAAAAGATTTTATGGCTATGTTTTCCAATGCTGTTAAACAGGCATCAACACGCGACAGCAGGATACTTGCAAACGATATAATAAGAGATACAAACAATAATAGAGTATTTCAATCTCCAATGCAGGAAGAGCAGTTTTATATTCCCGTGTTAAATTCGATTTCAGTAAAAGATCTGAATGAATCATTTAAAAATACGTGGAAACCGGACCATAGACTTGTAATTGTTACCGGAAATGCCAAAATTGTGGGTAATGATGAGCCAAAAGATCAGATTGCTAAAGTATATAAAAAAAGCTCCTTTGAGAAAATATTAAAGAATATTGAGAGTAAACCGGTTTTTTTCCCTTATCTTTCCCGACCCAAGACAAAGGGTAAAATTAAACAAAGAAAAAATATTACTGATCTCGGGATGTTGCAAATAGATTTTGAAAACAAGGTGCGCCTTAATCTTAAAAAGACCGATTTTGATGCAAATGAGATCATAGCAAATATTTCTTTCGGACTCGGAAGTTCGCAAGAGCCTGAAGGCTTGGAAGGTATTTCCTTCCTTTCTCAAGAGGTTGTTAACGAGAGCGGGCTTGGCAAGCTGGACAAGGATGAGTTGGAAAGAGCGCTTGCAGGAAAAAGCACGGCAGTATCTTTTGCGGTTGAGGATGGGCGTTTTCTCTTGAAAGGCAAAACGGTATCGGATGAAGTCGATCTTCTTTTCCAGCTTTTTTATGCCAGGCTTATGGATCCGGGATTCAGAAAAGAATCATATTTGCTGTCAATAGATAGATTAAACCAGAAATACAAGGAGCTTTCAGGCTCAATAGATGGTGCCATGCCGCTTTCGGGTGAACGCTTTCTTGCAGGAGGCGATACGCGTTTTGGTTATCCCATACCGGAAAAACTTAAAAAATTATCACTGGATGATGTTATTTCATTTGTTGGTCCAAACTTAAAAAATGAACCTATAGAAATTTCAATAGTTGGGGATTTTAATGAGGATAGAATTATAGAGCTTGCTTGCTTATACTTTGGCAGCCTGCCCGAAAGAACGTCCGGGATAAAACCGAAAAGATCCGATCATATAAATTTTCCTTCAGAAGAAACTGTTAATATTAATGTTGAAACCGAAATAAAAAAAGCTGCGGTTGTTGTAGCGTATCCTACCGAAGATATCTGGAATATCGAAAGAACGCGCCGTCTTAATGTCCTGGCTGAAATTTTTTCTGAAAAAATACGCGAAGAAGTAAGAGAGAGTATGGGGGCGTCTTATTCTTATTCCGCATATAATTTTCCAAGCAGGATATACCCCGGATACGGCATCTTGTATTCGAAAGCAGATGTAAACCCTAAAGAGATTGCTGCTGTGGAAAATAAAATTAAAAATATAGCTTCAGACATTGCAACAAATGGGGTTAACAAAGAAGATTTAAAAAGGTCGCTTGATCCGATATTAACAAGAATAAAGGATATATTGAGAAACAATCATTACTGGCTTACTGTATTAACCGAGTCGCAAAAATACCCGCAGCAAATAGATTGGTCCAGGAATTTAAAAAAAGACTATGAAACCATAACCGAAGATGAGCTTTCTGCTCTTGCAAAAAAATATCTTGTTAATGCCAGAGCCGCTTCAATTGTTGTAAAGCCAACAAAAGGATCTTTATCTGATGAAAAAAAGTAAAATTCCTGATGACCTAATAAACCGGCTGTGGAAATATTTTGCTTCTGTAAAACTCACAGTAACTCTGCTTATTATTCTGGCTCTTTCCTGTATTATTGGAACGGTAATACCCCAGAATGAAAGCCCGGCTGCATATTTTTTCAGGTATGGAGAATTTTTCTACAGAGCATTCAGCGCTCTTGACATCTTCGATATGTATCATTCATGGTGGTTTCAGTTTATGGTATTTTTGCTGGCGGCAAACATTGTTGTCTGTTCAATCGACCGCCTTTCTTCAACATGGAAAGTAATCTTTAAAAAAAGTCCTTCCTTTGATATCGCTAAGTTAAAAAACTCGTACAAAGAAGAATTTACTGCCGTTCATACTCACGGAGAGCTTAAGACTCTATTTATGCCAGTATTATTGCGCTTATTTAAATACGCAAGGGTAGAGGACAAAGAGAATGGGTTTGTGATTTATGCTGAAAAAGGCCGTTGGACCAGGTTGGGTGTGTATGCAGTGCATTTGAGCGTGGTTTTGCTTCTTATTGGTGGTTTAATAGGCTCATATTTCGGGTTTGACGGGTCTGTGATTATTCCGGAGGGCAAAAGTATAAAGAGTATTATATTAAGAAATACCGGTAGTGATCAGCCTCTGGATTTTGAAATCAGGTGTGATGATTTTAATGTTACATTTTACGAGTCAGGGATGCCGAAAGAATATCGTTCAGGACTTACTATTCTTGAAAACGGTAAACCGGTTCTTAAAAAAGATGTAATCGTTAATGATCCTCTCCACTACAAAGGAATCAATATTTTTCAGTCAAGTTATGGTATGTTGGAACCTGAGGAAATATCGCTTAGTTTTACTGATCGTAAAACAGGATCTGTATATAGAACAAAAACGTCTGTAGGGAAAGAAATCGAGCTTCCTGAAACTTTTGGAAAGTTTGTTTTGGATAAATATTCCCGCGCGTATAGTTTCATGGGACATGATCTTGGAGAGGCTTTTTCAGGAATGCTTACTCCAATAAAAGGAGAGCCTGTTCAGGTGATTCTTCCTCTCAAATATCCCGGCTTTGACAAGATGAGAAAGGATGAGCTTATAATCTCTGCAGAAGATACTCAAAGGCAGTATTATACAGGACTTCAGATAACAAGAGATCCAGGAGTTCCCATTGTTTACAGCGGATTTATAATGATGATTATAGGTTGTTTTATTGCTTTTTTCATGTCTCATATCAGATTCTGTGTTGAAGTTGTTAAAAAGCGGGGAAAAAGCATTGTTGTAATTGCCGGAATTTCTAATAAGAATAAAATAGGAATGGAAGCCAAGACAAAAAAGCTTGCTAAACTGCTGTCCAACAAACTATAGGATGAATACAATGAACAGTTCAATATTGTTATCAATTACTACCTTCATATATGGATTTGCAGCATTTTTATATATTTTTTCCTTAGTTTTTAAAAAGCCTTTCTTCGGAAGTCTTGGGACCTGGACTTTGCTTGCCGGCATTTCAGGAAATTCTGGCGGCTTATTGTTAAGATGGCTTGAATCATACAGGCTGGGAATAGGGCATGCTCCGCTTTCAAATTTATATGAATCTTTAATTTTCTTTTCACTTGTTATCGTTGTAGTATACCTTGTTGTCGAAAAAATTTATGATAACCGCTCAATCGGAGCTTTTGCTACCCCGCTTGCTTTTCTGGCAATGGCCTATGCATCCCTTTCTCCAAATATAAGTGAGAAAATTCAGCCACTTTTGCCGGCATTGAAAAGCAATTGGCTGATCGTGCATGTTATCACCTGCTTTATAGGATATGCCGCATTTGCTATAGCTTTTGGCCTTGGGATTATGTTTCTTCTTAAGCAAAAGGACTCGAAACCGGGGATCTCATTTTTGAAGTTGTTTCCCGATTTATATATGATAGATGAGCTTTCACACCAGATGATAATGTTTGGTTTTCTATTTCTTTCGGGAGGAATAATTACCGGTGCGATATGGGCAAATTCTGCATGGGGCAGATACTGGGGTTGGGACCCCAAGGAAACCTGGTCGCTTATTACCTGGTTTATTTATGCCACTCTTCTTCACGCAAGATTTATGCGGGGATGGCGCGGGAAACGCCTTGCTTATCTGTCGATTATAGGTTTCTTGGCGGTTCTTTTTACATATTTTGGTGTAAATCTGCTTTCCGGACTTCATAGCTACGGTCAGTAATTTTTGATACTTTTGAAAAATACAAAAATCCAATAATCAAATCATAACGTGCTAATATTAAAGTTCGATAGGATATCAATATTCGTCCACTTCCGTTATTGTCTCCTCTTTTGCGCTGGCTGAAAACCGATTTTCTATCACCTGCTCACAATCATAATCTTTCAGATTCGTCAGTTATTTGCGCGGCGCTACGTCCCGCTATCCAGCCGGTTGAAAATGCTGCCTGCAAATTGTATCCGCCTGTGTCAGCCTGAATGTCTAT
The DNA here is from genome assembly GCA_018901125.1 of Pseudomonadota bacterium. GTDB lineage: Bacteria > Desulfobacterota > Desulfobacteria > Desulfobacterales > RPRI01 > RPRI01. The sequence continues at coordinate 32,837 of JAHIFE010000094.1, forward strand.
CAGCTCTCCGGCAAAAAAGAGTCCCTTTGTTTTCCTGGATTCCATGGTCCTGGGGTCAATCTCTCTGGTATCTATTCCTCCAGCAGTAATAATTGCTTCGGCAAAGGGTCTGTATCCGACAACATCCAGCCGGAAATCCTTGAGCCAGGTCCTGAGACGCACGCGTTCTTTTGCAGACATGTTGCAGGATAGTTGTTCGCCAGGTATTCGGGTGAGATCGAGGCAGACAGGAACCATTTCTCGAGGAATCAAACCCCGCAAAAGGCTGCTGATTTGCTCTTTACCCCGAGAAGCAATATCGCGCTGAAGACGCGCATCAAGTTTATTCTCATCAAGAGCGGGTTTGAGATCAATGGAAAAGGTAACTTTGTGCCCGTTGCGAAGGCTGTCAACTGCTTCACCGCTCAGGGTAAGAATTGCAGGTCCGGTCATCCCAAATTCAGTAAATACGATTTCACCAAATTCTTCCCTTTTTCCCCTGCCGTTGATAAACATTCGGGTGTTTACATTGCGAAGATTGAGGCCAGCCATTCTTTTTGCTTCATCTCCTGAGGTTTCAAGCGGGACAAGTGCCTGGCGGACCGGGATTACTGTATGTCCTGCTGATTCAGAAAGGCTGTAGCCGTCTCCGGTTGAACCTGTAGCAGGATAGGAGACTCCGCCTGTGGCAAGTATAACGGCATCACAGCGGATTTCCTTGCCTTGAGAAACAACACCGGTGAGGTGTTTATTATGTATCAGTATTTTATCAACAGGAGCCAAATGTTGGATCCGGACTCCGGATCTTTTATTCCATTGCAGAAGAGCTCTCTGAACATCCGGCGCTTTGCCGCTGGCAGGAAAAACACGGCCGCCTCTTTCAGTAACTAACTCTATGCCCAGTTCATTGAAGAATTCCATGAGATCGGTATTGAAGAACCGGGCAAAGGCTTGATGAAGAAAATGGCCGGTTTTGCCAAAATGGGAAATAAAGTCGGATATCTCGGCGGTATTTGTGATGTTGCAGCGGCCCTTCCCTGTAATAGATAGTTTGAGTCCGGTCCGTTTCATTTTTTCAAGCAGAAGAGTTTCAGCTCCTGCCTGTGCTGCCTGCCCTGCAGCTATAAGTCCTGCAGGGCCACCGCCTATGACAATTACTTTTCGTGCCTTCATTTATTATTTAGTCCTCTTGAACCCTCAGCCTGCTCTTGTTGAATTTATTGCAGAAGTATAATTCTTCTATCCCTTTTTCTCAATCCCAATGGGCCGGTTTTATGTCCATATGGTTCATGCGATTATGTATACCGGGTATGTGCTTGAATCTATGGGGTGAAAGCCCAGCGCGTGTGAATCATGTTAATGGTTAATATCTTTCTAATTCACTGCGGGGTTCGAAGGTCGCTAAGAGGCTGATGCTTGAAACAATCTTAATTAAGGATTCATGTTTTTTATGCGTGTTTTTATCTGCAGAATTTTCCGGCAAATATATCAATATGTCTCGCCTTTGTTATTAAGTTTAAGAAGATCGGTGGGACTCACAACAGAACCGAACAATTTTTTAAGATTAAGAAGTCCTTCCTTCTGTTCATTGAGAACTTCAAACAACTTGTATGGCACTCCTTTTTCTTTTCCGTAAGCATTGATCTGCAGATCAATCCTTACGATAATATTGTCAATATAAAGAGAAAACTGTTTGATATAAAGTGATTCCAGGTACTCTTTTTTTATAATTTCCCGAAACATTTTTTTTAGATCATCATATTTAGGTATCTGGCCGATAGGTGTTTCGATTACATCGACTTCATCATAGGCTTTTCTTTCCAGCCATGTCAGCCATACCCTTACATCACGTTTTTCACCCAAAAGCTTATTTGAAATTCCGCCTCTTGCCTTATCGGTAAGAAAATAATTGAGTCCTGCCATAACTGGCTTATATTCCGTTGCTATTTTTTTATTTCCAAAAAAACAAAACTGGGCATCCATATAATCAGCAAGAGGCCCGGGTATAAAGGGTGCATTAGCCCAGGGGGCTCGGTTTACTCCTGTTGCCCCGACTTCTGTAGAGGTTGCAGCAGATACTATGGATGCGCCTATAACAACGCCATGATCTGAATTTTTTGCTACACGGACAGGCGGCATGGTATCGCTGTCGCGCCCGCTGTATGTAAATATCCTTGTAATAGCGCCCTCAGGATTTTCGCTATCGGACGAATAGTTTGCTATATCTTTAGAGGCAAGTGTGGCCCGCGCATTGGAATGTGATATGGGAACAGGTATTCCGTTTTTATCCGTCATGCCTTTTTTCCAGAAGCCCTGAAAATTGAATCCTTGTTCAGGTGGTTCTTCTCCGTTTCCGGTCCAATGGGGAAAGCCTTTTTCATCAATAAGAACATTAGACCATATAACTTCCGTGCCTTCTTTTTTCAAAAGCTCCATCAGCAATGGATCACCTTCCCAGTTCAAATTCTCAACAATGCCGAATATTCCGCACTCCGGATTAACAGACCTTATGGCGCCGTTTTTGTCAATCCACATCTGAGCCAGATCATCACCCATAAAATGATGTCCTGCCATAGCCGTGGTTGTTTTTCCGCATCCGCTTGGAGCAGCTCCTGCAAACCAGGTTAAACGCCCTTGAGGCCCTTTAATTCCTGTTATGAACATATGCTCCGAAAGTTCATCGCCACGGTTTTTATAGACAGCTTTATCAACGGAAAATCTATGGTTTCCTTTTTTCAATAAAAGGGTATTTCCGGCATAAGTGCAGTTAATAGCATATGTTGTCTGATAACTTCTATCCATATAAACACGTGCATTCGGAAGGTCTTCCGGCCTGTTTTGCCCCTGGCTGTGGATATTTGTATAGAAATGCCCCAGTCTGTCAACTTCCTTATCAAAATGAAGGTATATATTTCTGTATAGAATTTCGGCGCTATGTAAAACATAGGCAGAACTAGTGATTTCTACAGCCGGATTAGACATGGGAGAACCTAAAGGTCCGCGCAAATAAAAGCCGATCAGCATTACTTTGCCACGCATGATCCCGCTCATTTTGGCTTTGATATCATTAAGTGCATCATATCTTGATGTTTTTTTTGCAAGGGAGCTTACCTCTTCTCCGTCATTAATTATATAAAAAGTTCGATCAGTAATACGTCCCTGTTCTTCTTTTAAATCAAAATGCACAGTATGCCCCTTCAAGGCAAGCTTTGTCTCCTCACGGTTGTTAAGGGCAATATCTCTTATGTATTGTTTATCTTCTTCAGAGCCGGTACACACAAAAACATTATCCGGCTGACACATTGCAATAGAATTTGCAATTTTCAAAAGCACGTCTTTTTGATTTATTTTAAGAAGTTTTGAAAGATTTTCACGGTCAAGTTTTTTTTCAAAAAGTGCGAAAGCAGCATCAAAAGATATTATACCGCCTATTTCAAGAATAATATCTATTCCTTTATTTTTTAAAAGCATATGAATCCCCCCTATAGGATCTCAATATCGATTTTTTCACATCCGGACATGACCTTAAACTTATCCTGTTTAAGCATATTCTGGTTTATCCATATAAGCACTTTGCCTAATTCATTTTTCAGTTCGTTCAGCGCAATTCCCCTGTGACTAACTGAACTCTTTTCTTCCATGCTCATTTCGGCAAAGGTTTTTCCCAAAGGAGGATAATAAAATATGGGATCGTAGCCAAATCCATTTGTTCCGGAAGGTTCTTTTGTGATAATTCCTTCGCAGCGGCCCTCATAAGTAAGGGCGTAGCCGGACGGGACTGCAACAGAAATTACGCACTCAAAAACAGCCTTTCTGTTTGCTTTCCCTTTCATTTCGGCAAGCAGCTTTAAGCATCGTTTTTCATCCGTGGCATTTTCTCCAGCATAGCGGGCGGAAAAAACACCCGGAGCTCCGGAAAGAGCTTCAACTAAAAGACCGGAGTCATCGGCAAGAGCAGGAAAGCCAAGTGCTCTTGCCGCAAAACTGGCTTTTTTGTATGCATTTTCATCAAAGGTTTTTCCATCTTCTTCAATGATGGATATGGGGCCAAAATCTGTAAGATTTTGAATTTTTACAGGATGATCTTTAAAAAGATCTGCAATTTCTGCGGTTTTGCCGTTATTCCGGGTAGCTATTACGAGAGTTATCAAATTGTTCATAATGTATATTTTTAATGTATGTATATAAATGAATCGATTATTTAAACTGAAAATATCTATAAATCATGGTTTGCACTTTGTAAAGTTTTTTCCCCTCTTATGAATTCAAATAATTTCATAATTGTGTTATACTATGACCGGTCTATTTACCTGCCTAAAATTATTTACAAACCTGTTATGATATATTAAATTGCAAAAATAAAATGATTTGAGTTTCATCTCTATAAATTATGGATATCAAAAAACGACTATATTTTATTCTTTTTACAATTTTTCTTGTGGTGCTTGCCGGCAGCAGCGGATACTATATTCTTTTCAACGGTAAACCTAAATATATGGACTGTTTATATATGACAGTCATATCCATGACAAGTGTCGGATATGGTGAAATCCTTCCTATCTCAGGGAATATACCAGCCCAAGTTTTTACCATGATACTTATTACCTTTGGTATGGGAATAATTCTATATGGTATAAGTACATTAACAGCAATAACAATTGAAGGAGAACTTTCAGGGATATTAAGGAAAAACAAAATGGAAAAGGACATAAGAAAAATACGCAATCACGTTATAGTTTGTGGTGGTGGTGAGACAGGCCGCCATGTAATGGGAGAGCTTGTTAAAAACATGGAAAAAGTGGTTTTGATAGAGCATCTCGATGATAATATAGAAAAAAGCAAATGTATTGAAGGGCTTCTTTATATTAAAGGAAATGCCACAGACGACAGCAATCTGATTGCTGCCGGCATAGAAAGGGCTTCCGGTATTGTTATATGTCTTGCCTCTGATAAAGACACCCTTTATGTAACGATGACCAGACTGTGTCGTAATATTATTTGCAGTACAAAATTTAAACGTTCTTTGACAAAAAATATTAGAAATCAGTTTCTAAAGATAAATCGGGATAATTTCATATGTCATTGGTTCATGTTTCTTCCTTCAGAAGGCCATATC
>JAHIFE010000095.1 GCA_018901125.1 Pseudomonadota bacterium
ACATGGAGTATTTCGAGGATTATAATTTTCACCCAACGCAGAGATCGGCCAAAATGGGACGTTTTGAAACTGGCTCAGGGGTATATTTACAATTCTTCCTTATCTGGCAGTATATCCGGCATCAACGACAAGGATGTGACCGGTAACATAATCGGACGCCCTTGAAGCAAGATAAACGGCTGTGCCCTTTAAATCATCCGGTACGCCTACGCCATGCATAGGTACGGTGGGTGCCAGAATTTTTATGGCTTCATCCCAGGCATCAGCCCCTCCGAGTTCTGTTCTAAAGAATCCCGGAGCAATGGCATTTACGTTTATTCCAAATGGAGCATATTCTATAGCCATTTCTCTGGTAAGATTTGATATCGCACCTTTTGATGCGCAATAGGCTGGAGTCGGAAATAAAGCGTTTCCTACTTGACCAAACATGGAACTGGTATTAATTATTTTGCCGCTTTTTTGCTTTACCATCTGCCGTACGGCTTCTCGTGCACATAGAAATACCCCGGTAAGGTTTGTGGTAATTATATCGTTCCAGTCTTTAAGTGTATACTTATGAACGGGTACAGGTTTACCTGTTATCCCGGCGTTGTTAAAAATTATATCTAATTTCCCAAACTCCTTTATTGTTTCTGAAACCATACGCTTAACCTGACCTTCTTTGCAAACATCAGTAGGTATGACAAGAACTTTACCGCCTATTTTTTTGATTTTTTCCGCTACTTCAATTAAACGATCTTTGCGACGGGCAACACATACTACGGTTGCTCCAGCCTCAGCCATAGCCTCCGCAAAAGCAGTTCCCAAACCGCTGCTTGCTCCGGTCACAATGGCTACTTTTCCCTTAAGGTCAAACAAATCTTTCAACTTCATATCGCCACCTCCCTTATAAATTAAGATCGTTGAATATCCTTTATGCCCGCGGGGATATGCGGTTAAGCTTCACTAAAGTGCCTTTATCAGGTTTAAAATGCATTCCACATCAATTAATTTCACATCGATCAACTTGACAAATAATTATTTTATAACATATTATAATTATTGTCTCTCTTGGGAAATGAGAAAAACTATCGCCTTAAGGCAACGGCTTTCGTTTGATGTTTCCGACCCTGTAATCGAATAACGAATATTAATATGCAATATAAGTTGTTTGTTGTTCGAATATAGGGTTCCATGATTCATCAAGCCACCAGCTTCAGCCTTTTGGTATTATCTAACATAAAGAAGGAGTAAATACAATGGGAAGACGACTGGATAAGAAGGTAGCGCTTATTACAGGGACCAGCGGAGGGATGGGGAGAGCAGCTGCATTGCTGTTTGCTAAAGAAGGGGCAAGGATAGTCGGGTGTGGTCGTAATGTAAAAAACAATCAGGAAACAGTTCGTATGGTTCGGCAAGCAGGGGGGGAAATGGTTTCAATCGAACCTTTAGACCTTACTGACGCAAAACAGGTGCAAGATTTAGTGGAATTGACTGAAAAAACATATGGCCGCCTTGATGTGCTTTTTAATAATGCCAGCGCTGCCCGCTTTGCTTCCATAACTGATATGACGTGGGAGGACTGGCAGTTTACCATGCGCAATGAATTGGATTTAGTCTTTATCATGATAAAGGCAGCTCTTCCATTAATGATTCGATCGGGAAAGGGTTCAATAATCAATACGGCTTCTATTTCCGGTCTGGCAGCTTCAGCGGCCAGTGTTGCCCATGCAGCCACGAAGGGAGGAGTTATTGCTATGAGTAGGACATTGAGTCTTGAGCTGGCGCCAAAAGGAATCAGGGTGAACGCAATTGCACCGGGGGTGATCGATACACCGGGTGCCGGAGAGTTCATTAGTAATCCTGCAATAATGGATATGTTATTAAAGACAATTCCTATGGGACGGGTGGGGCAACCGGAAGAGATTGCAAATGTTGCCTTGTTTCTTGCATCAGATGAGTCAAGCTATATTACGGGTACGACCATTGTTGCTGACGGTGGTAAAATAGCACCATAAAAATAGGTTGATAAGTTCATAAGTCGTTGAGTTGGTATGTAGATAAAAAAATATCATTATGATCTCTGTGCCTTCTGCGAAAGACAAAGAGTCCGGATTTATGAAAGGTGCCGGTTTTATTCCTTTGAAATCGGCGAACGGTTTTCTTCCTGTCTTTCGTGCCTCATTTGGCATATCTGTTCGGATACCAGTCCCATCATGAAAATAATGATCGAGGTTGATAAAAGAAGTGCACTCATGTTTGTAAACCGATGGAAAAAAATCAGGGTGTATAAGGAATTTGACAATCCTAACAGAAAAATTACAGAACTGACAGGAAGAAAAATTCTTAAGGGAGAATAGAGAGTGCAAATCTTTGTTATAATTATAAAAAATCTGACTCCGTCTTTATAAAACTTAATGTTGCTTTTTCCTGTTTTTCTAGCCTTTATTTCTATGGGAACATATATTACCGCCCATCCGCTTCTTAAAACGCTTAGAGTAAGAGTTGTCGGATATGAGTAGGTATTCGGAAGAAGATTTATAAAATTTCTGGCTATATTTGATTTTATGGCCCGGAATCCTGATGTGAGATCTTTGATAGAAAACTTTGCTACATAAGACGCTAACCAGTTATAAAAATTATTTCCCAGCGCTCTTCCAAAAGATGCATGATCTCTTATGGTTCTTGCACCGACTGCCATGTCATATTCCGGTATATAGTTTAATAAGCCTGCTATATCAGCCGGGTCATGCTGTCCGTCACCATCCATAAATACAAGTATCTCTCCCGACGCGACTCTTATTCCGCTCTTGATGGCGGCGCCATTTCCGATATTATAAGGATGGCTGTAAACAATAGCTCCTGCTTTTTTTGCAAGTTCAGCGCTATTATCAGTTGATCCGTCATTAATAACAATTACTTCATAATCAGGATAAAGATCTTTTATTTTAAAGACAATACTACTTATTATCTCTGCTTCATTAAAAACAGGTAATATGATAGAAACTTTATATTTATACATTATTGATTTTATCCCATCAATATATAGACTTTCAGTTAACAGGGTAACCGCATTTGGAATTAATATGCCATTTAATAATTTTGTGAAACACCCAAACCGTCATGCCGGACCTGATCCGGTATCCAGAACCCAATGGAATTACTGGTTTCCGGCCTTCGCCGGAATGACAAAAGTGGAGTTTTCCAGCTTTTTACATGTCTATGAAATCTAAATGCGGTTACCCTGTTTCAGTTAATGTAACTCCAACAAGCCATATCCTCCTTTAGAAAAAACAAGCGCTGTATTCTCCTTAAGAAACTTTTTCAGAAATATCTTTTCCCCATCATTCAAATTTTGATCTATCCACCAGTTAAAAAGATCATAGCCTATAAGAAGGTGAGTTATTCCTTTTTTTCTCATATCAGAAGTTGTCTTGGTTCCACTTTTAACAGAATTTATTAAAACGTTATCGCCAAATATCAACTCCCTGTCACTGTAGTATCTGCGATTGCCAAGAAATAAACAAAGAATTTTTACATCCGGCAGAAGATTTTTGTTTGCATATTGAAATGCAGCATATTCCGGACGGTACTTTTCAATGTATTCATCCCGTCCGACTTTTCCGCTTAAATATCCAAAGGGTTTTACATAATCAAATTGTTTTACAATATAGACAGCATTAGCGGAAACTATTACAGCAAAGAAGGCAAACAGGCAAAACTGGTATATTCTTCCTGAGAATTTAGAAAAACGTTCGCTTAATAATAAAAATATATTACGAAGTCCCATAACTGAAAGAATGACAAGGGGCGGAATTACCGGTGCGATATATCGTATTCTCATATCCACTTTAAAAAATGCAAAAAGAATATATAAGAGCGAAAAAGAAAGAAGTATTGTTTTCTCCGTTTTTAACAACCTGTCATCTTTCTTAAAGCGGATGAATGCAAAAAAAGGCAATATAAACAAAAACGGTGATAATTTTCCGTCGAAAAGTCCCGGATCCCCGTCTTCTCCTTCAAAAAAAATTCTTACAGGGACAAAAACTGTTTTTAGTAATGACTCATGATATATGATCCGCCTTATTGCAAAAGGACCCAATTTCTTGTTTTTATCTTTATCAAGCGACTCGTTATCCATACCCAGCCCGTATGAAATTGGTTCAGTATCTGATTTGTTAAATAAATTATTATAAAGCGGATAAACCGGATTTTTTGTCCAGGTATAATTTCTTATCATCCATGGAGAAAAAACAAGAAGAGAAACAACAATAAATATGAACCCTGATGAAAGCGCTTTAACGGACCTGACTGCTTCCGTATCGTTTTTGGCGTTATGAGATGTCCGCATATATATCAATACTACAAACATTGATAACAGGGCAAAAACAATGATGGCATTATATTTTGTGCCGAGAGAAAGGCCGCAAAAAACAGCTGAAACGATAAGATGTTTAAGTTTGAAGTCAGATTCAATCCACTTGAACAAAAAGATTATGGATGCGGTTGAAAAAAAGACCAGCCCTAAGTCAACATAGGCGGTTATTGAAAGTTTGACAATAACAGGAATCGATAAAAAGAAAATGGCTCCAAAAAGCGCATAAGTTTTATCAATACGTTTCTTTAAATGCCCGAAAACAAGAAGCGCCGTAAGCAATCCAAAGAAAAAATGAATATATTTTGGGGCAATATCATTTCCAAAATAAAGAGGAATAAGATACATGAGATCAAGATTCATGGGATAATATGAAAATGCCAGGGAAGGTATTTCATATATTCCGCCATGAGTCAAATAAAGCTTGGGCACTGCAAGATGATGCGTAAGAGCATCCCTGCTCACAGGCGGAACGGAAGACAGTATTAGTATCGAGATAATAAGGATTGTAGTGAGTCCTGCAAGTAAGGGCTTTATCAATTTATTTATTCCTATGGATTAAGCAGACCAACGTCGCTTTGTTGTAAATCTCTTGAAGGACTTTTATCCCTTTGTATATCCGGAGCAATTCCGGCTAAAGGAGAACATCGCAGAAAGTTCAGTAAATTTGATTTGGGCTTGGTAATTTTTTGATAATTCTTTATGGACAGTATTACCACAGATTCTTTCCCATGTTTTGTTATGAATTGTGGCCCTTCGTCTTGAGCTCTGTCAACCAGGTTACTGAATTTGTTTTTTGCTTCCTGAAGTTGCCATACATTACTCATCTATACCGCCTTATATGTTTATGAGCCAGTTTCAAAACGTCCCATTTTCGCCGATCTCTGCGTTGGGTGAAAATTTAAATCCTCGAAATACTCCATGTATTCCTGTGGTTAAAATTTTCACCCGCCTTGACCTTGACCGAACTGAAACGTTTTGAAAGTGGCTCACTATCTTAAACATTTCGTCATTCCGGCGAAGGCCGGAACCCAGTCAAGCAATGGTATCATACAAATCATGCCAATCCGGATTTGTGCCTTCAATCAAGTTCAACTTCCAGATTCGTTTCCAATCTTTCAATCTCTTCTCCCGCAAAATGGCAGATTCCATGCTTTCATGAAGTTCGTACCAGACCAATTGATGGACATTATAATGTTTAGTAAATCCTGCTACCTTATTATTTTTGTGCTCCCACACCCTCTTAACTAAGTCTGAAGTCACACCGATATAAAGCGTGCCATTTCTCTTACTTGCTAAAATATAAACCGTGGGCTGTCTATTCACTGTTGCCTTACTGGTTTCCGGCCTTCGCCGGAATGACGGTATGTAGAGTACCTGCCATTGCCGGAACGACGGTGTTTGAGTGGTTTCCGGTCCCCGGGTTAAACAATTACTGGGGTAGACCCAGCCGGAATGACGAAAAATGGTGTTTGCCAACTTGCGAAACCATCAAGTAAATATTTACTCAATAATATTCTTTAAGACATCCGCCGGTATCTCACCAAGATACAATTTGCCATTTATAACATATGCCGGGGTTCCGGTAATTTTAAGTTTCAAACCGTCTTTAATATCAAGCCAGAGGGCGCGCCTGATTTTGTTGTTGTATCTTGCTGTGGCAAGCTCTTTTGAATCCAGGCCGGTTTTTTCGGCAAGTTTTTTAATATCGATACTCTTATCTTTTTTATCGATGTTAAACAAAGCATCATTCATCTCCCAGAATTTTCCTTTTGATTCTGCATAGATAGAGAGAATGGCCATTTCGCCTGATCCTATATGTAAAGGCTCTTTTACTAATGGATTGTATTGGTTATCCATTGGATAGTGTCTGTGGACAAGTCTTATTTTCTCAGGGTTATTTTCTATGATATGACGCAGAAAAAAATGCATTTTTTTACACTGGAAACACAGATAGTCAGTAAACTCCGTTATGACAAGTTCAGGGTTTTCTGAGCCTCCGATCCAGGGGTAACCTTCTTTAGTTATTCCATGTGGAATATTTGCAGATAGAGGAGGTGGTGATAGATTCCAGTAAGCTGGAAAATTAACAAAAATGGACACAACAAGAACGGTATATGGAGCAATTATAAAGAAGGATAATTTGTTGTTGAATACGAATTTAATATCTTGCCTCATCCCATCAATAATTTTTTCTTTTTCCCCGAATCGGCGTATTATCAATAAGGAGTAAAAGAGAAGAAGAAAATTTATCCCATAGCTTAGAATGCACATTATGCAGTAGCTGCGGATATAAAGAGTAGAAACTGCAGCAAAAATAATGCTTATAAAACTGAATATGATTGATATTATAAAAATAAGCGGCCATATTCTGGTTTTTTCAGCATCAGCGCTTAAAGCAAAGGGTAACAGCAACAGGCAAAAACAATATCCTGCCACACCCCAAATTGCTACCGGGATCCCGAGAAAAACGGAATAGGGACTTTGGGAAACTGTATCGCAGTTAATCGCCTTTGAAATTGCACAAAAACTTTCATACCCGATATCCGTATAAATAAGGTAATGATGTAGCGAAAGATAAATGGAGTCGGCAAGACCGGCAAGCAATAAAAAAGCTATGGTCCCGGAGTAAACAGGAAATGGAAAAGGTTTTATTTCACTTCTTTTTGAAATTATTGAGTTTATAAATTTCACAGTCTTATAAAAGATTTGATCTTTGCATTTTTAGCGGGAACCTTTCGGGATGCTCTATGATCTCAACGGTAAGGTCTATATCTAAATCAGGCCAATAAAAATGACCTGGATGTGGTTCTTCAACATTTAGAATTTTTCTGAGTGATACGTCTTTGAACCATGGAAAATCTTTATAAGACATAAATAACTCTTTGTTCATTGACAAAAGCCATACTCCATTGCTTGAGATATGTGTAATTTCAAGTTGTTTTGTGTTTTTCCCAAGCGGCTTTAAGCTCGTCATAATGCACCTCTATGATTTTTTCGATTTCTTTCAGTTGAGTTCTTAATAGGTTATAATTTTTCGACATCTCAATCTCCGGCTCTAACCAAAACTTTGCTTCCCCGTCGGTACAGGTAACATGAACATGCTTTCTGTCTTCCTCACGAGAGAAGAAAAAGAACCGATAACCTTTTTCTTTTAAAATCGTTGGACTCATTTTTATTCTCTTTTTATTATAACACATAACGGCGGAGCCAAGCTACCGCTATTCTTCATTGGTTATGTCTAAGAGGAATAGATACCACACTAACAATATAATCACAAAACAAAAAGGGGAAAATCTTCTTTTATTGAAACGGATCTTCCCCCATTAAAGAAACGAACTATGGCATATAACGATTTATATTTATTATCGTTTTCTCTCTGATGTTAGCATTTTCTTAGTGTACACATTTGCCGTCCGTGATGGAAGAACGGATGGCAGACTTACCAT
>JAHIFE010000096.1 GCA_018901125.1 Pseudomonadota bacterium
ACAACATCATTTATAAAGTTAATATCAGGCTCAATCAGATATTTATCAGTCATGCTAATACCTCCTTAACAATGGAAATTCTATCACTATTTTAATATTTATCCCCCGCATTGAAATGCGGGGGATAAATAAATATCAGAATCCCTTAAACGGGTTAGGGCCAAGGCCCTCGATTATCTCAACAAAATCATTTAACATCTTCGGAATTTTGTCATATTCGTCAATTGCAACTTCAAACTGAGCGACCCTTTCGTTCTCAAGCGATAGGCTCTGTAAAGCTTCGCCTATCTTTTTCATCCTTATGCTGGCAAGCTCGCTGCCTTTTACGAAATGGCACTGATAGTCATCTCCATGTTTACAACCAAGGAGACACACGCCGTCCATACCCTGTGAAAGAGCGTCTTTTATCCATATTACGTTAGTTGATCCAAGGCATCTTACAGGAACAAATCTGATACAGTTGGAATAATTAAGCCTGTTCATACCTGCTATGTCGAGAGCAGGATAAGCGTCATTTTCGCAAACAAGACAAAGGATTCTAAACGGTGGTTCATCAAAATCATCTTCGGAAGGAACGCCTATTGCCTTAACCATCGATCCTACACTGTCAATATTATAATCGGCAAAACCAATAATACGTTCAGGGCATGCGCCCATACAAGTTCCGCAGCGTCTGCATCGTGTTGGATTTGGTTTTGGTGTTCCTTTTTCATCATCATCCAACGCTCCGAAAGGACATTCTTCTGTACAACGTTTGCACTGAGTACATCTCTGGAAGAAAAAGTCAGGAAACGTCATATCGCCTGATCTTGGATGAACAGAAACGCCTCTGTTTGAAGACTCAATGCATTGAATTGCTTTTAGTGCTGCTCCAGCAGCATCTTCAATAGCTTCTTCCATGGTCATGCTTCTTCTTATACATCCTGCAGCATAAACACCGGTTCTTTGTGTTTCGTAAGGAAAGCATATAAAATTCGAATCTGTGTATTTATCAAAAAGATCTATATCACGAAAACCAGGGCCCTGTCTGTATGCAAGATTGATAACAGGATCATCAGTTGTGACAGGCACCATACCTGTGGCAAGTACAACCATATCTGCTTTTACCTGAATCTTTTCTCCAAGCAGTGTATTGTCGGCTTCAACGATCATGCCGTTGCCGTTTTTCGAAACACTAACGACTTCTCCCTTGGTTAAAAAGATACCTGCATCCTGCTGTAGGCTTTTGTAAAAATTTTCCATTAGGCCTGGTGTCCGCATATGCTGATAGAATATATAAGCTTTTCCATCAGAATAATCCTCGCGGACGTATTTAGCCTGTTTGAGTGAAACAAGGCTTGTAACAGATCCGCAAAATGCGAAGTCGTTATCATTGCCACCTTGTCCCGGGCTCTGAACAAATACAACTGATTTAGCTTCTTTTCCGTCTGAGGGACGCGTTATTTTGCCTTTTACAGCAATTTCTTCAAACTGGACATTTGTGACTACATCGGGAATTGCTCCAAATCCAAGATGAGCAAATTCATTTTCTTCGGCCTTATATGGTCTCCATCCGGCGGTCAGTATAACTGATCCGAATTTCTCGCCATTTGGATCAAATGAAAGGATATCAACCCTGCCCTGGTTATATTCCTTATAAAGCTCGATCAACTTTTCTTTTTCATACTCTTTCCCGCTTTCGTCCACTTTCATCTCATCGGGCAGCGGAAAAGGAACATCAAACTCAATCTTTTCACCGGGTTGTTTCAATGTAACCGTAAAATCTCCAGGCTGGCCCGCTATTCTTGCAACAATGGTGTTGGTTTTAACAGTTATATTAGAAAAAGACTCAAGTTCTTTAATCTTACCGGAAATAATTGGAGGAATTATACTTTCAAACGGATCTTCTATAGGCAGTTGTTTTCTGACCTTTGCCGCATAACCGCCGATAGCACCTTCTTTTTCAACAATTGTTACTTCGTATCCGGCTTTAGCAGCATCAAGTGCCGCAGAGATGCCGGCTATTCCACCGCCGATAACCAAAATCTTTCTGCAAAATGCATCAAGTTTATAAGGTTCGGGAAGTGTAATCTTCTTTGTTTTAATTACACCCATTTTCAGATAATCTTCAGCCATCATCTGGGTATGATCTATACCATCTTCGGCATTTTTCGTGCTGGGATGAGTCCATACCACCTGTTCTCTTAAGTTAACACGATCCACAAGACAGCCGTCAAATCTGAAAATATCGAAATTGACCCGGCGGGAGCAGGCGCCTATCACAAGGGCATTAACACCCTCGGCTATGTCCTGCTTTAATAATTCTACTCCTTCCTTGCTGCAAAGAAAAGGATGTGTTTTAACAATGCCAACACCTTCTGATTTAGGAACTCCGCTAAGCTTATCTATATCCAGAGCTTCTCCGATTCCGCAACCAGTGCATATATATACGCCATATTTCTTATCCATGATAACCTCCTACCTCCTCACCAGGGTTTGAATAGCCTTTAGGGCCATACCGGTAGCATTCTGGTTTGATGATACCACGTCGGCAGGCTTGTTAGCACATCCTGCAGCAAACATTCCGCCTTTTTCAAAATTATTGATTATGAAACCATCTGAATTGCAATTAAGTTCAGCAGGCAGTTTGCTTATTGCATTTGTAGGTTGCATGCCGGTGGCAAGAACGGCCATTCCAACAGTCTGTCTGATTTTCTCGCCGGTTACAGCATTTTCAGCAACTACAGTGATATTATTTGTTGCGGGATCTTCACTTACTTCAGCTACTTTGCCTTTTATAAAAAAGATCTTGTCGTCTTCCTTAATTTTATTATAAAATTTTTCATACCTTAAACCGGGAGTTCTTAAATCAATATAGAAAATATATATATTGGCGTCAGGATACTGCTCTCGGATATAGGTTGCGTGCTTTAAAGAAGCCATGCAGCATATGTAGGAACAGTAAGGCAGGTGATTTTCATCTCTTGACCCGGCGCACTGGACAAAGGCAATACTTTCAATTGCTTTGCCATCAGATGGACGAACGATTTTCCCTTTTGTAGGACCGTTTGGAGATGCATATCTTTCAAGAATCATGTTCGTGATTATATTTTGATGCTTACCAAATCCCAAATTATCTATTTTGTTAGCATCATATGGAATCCATCCGGTAGCCCATACAATTGCGCCTACTTTCAAATCTATCGTTTTTGACTCCATGTTAAGATCAATTGCACTGTATTTACAAGCATCTACACACTTAGCACATTCAGCGCCTTTACATGTGGCACCGTCGATCACATATTTCATAGGAAATGACATCTCGAAAGGACTGTATATAGTCTTCGAATTATCAAGACCAAAGTTAAAATCATTTTTTCTTTCAACAGGGCATACCTTAACACATTCATCACAAGCCACACAATTTTCATTAACATATCTAGGGCTTATCTTAATTTGAGCATTATAGTTTCCGGGCTCACCCTCAACTTTTTGAACCTCTGCCAGTGTATAAATTTTAATTTTTGGGTTATCTTTAATCCTTCTGAAATTGATTTCAAGACCACAGGTCGGGGGACATAGCTTTGGAAAATATTGATTTAACTGTGCTACCCTTCCGCCCAGATAAGGATTTTTTTCGACCACCAAGACCTCATAGCCCACCTCTGCAGCCTCAAGGGCAGTGGTCAAACCGCTTATTCCGCCCCCGACGACCAAAATACTTCCACTAGCAGGAGCTGCTTTGTCTGCTGTCATGCTATCCCTCCGTGCTTAATTAAAGTTAGTATAATAACAATCTGATTAAAAAGGTACTATCCTATAAAACGATATCCTTAAAATTGATAACTAATCGCTTTTAACAATTAATAGTTGTTACAAATATCCAAATGCTTAAAGATTTTATTTCAATTAGTTTTGGTTGCAGCAAAAGTCAATCTTTTTTAATATAAAAACCTTAAGCTCGCGGATATTTTCATTAGGATATCGTCTTATTGTACCTAATACACCGTCTTAACTTAATAAAAACCTCCAGGCGTCTTTCGACACCTGGAGGCATATCCAACTTTTAACAATAATACAATCGTAGAGACGCAAAATTTTGCGTCTCTACATTAATTATCACGGAATGATCTTGACGTAATCTTTCTTAAATACGCTCCATTCCTTCTTTGCCGGATCAAACTTTGAGTTTACAAAGCAGAACCAGTTTGCATCATCCTGTCCGGGATAGTCTGCTTGATAGTAAAATCCGGGATAACGTGTTTCTTTACGGAACTGGATATGGCGCAGATGAGCTTCAACAGTCCATATACGATGATAGATTTCCCATGCTCTCATAAGTTCATGGAGATCACCGGCACCAAGTTTTTCACAGTCTTCGCGCATTGTTTCAAGAAGTTCCATGACGATCTCAAGACTCTTGCTGCTTGTCTGATAGTATGTGGCTGTTCCTGCACCGTATTCATGAGTGGCTTTCATAAGTCTTAAAGCCATTCCTGAAGGTTTGATATAATTGGGGTTAATATCAACAGCCGTGGTATAGGCACAGTTTTCAAGGTAAGTTCTTACCGGTTTGTAAACCATGTCAACAAGTTCTTGTGCGCTTTGTTTTATTGCTGGTTTGAAATCGGCATGATCACGTACGAATTTTACCATTTCCTTTGCAGTAATTCTGCCTTCAGCATGTGATCCTGAAGAGAATTTGTGACCTGAACAACCAACACCGTCACCTGCAGTAAAGAGACCAACTACTGTGGTCATACGGTTATAAATTTTTCCTGCATCTCCCCATTTATATGAGTCGGGGACCCAGGCAGCATCCGGGCCGGAAGCCCACAAGCCGCAGCAGCCGGAATGTGAACCAAGAAGGTACGGTTCTGTAGGCATAACTTCAGAAACCTTCTTTTCAGGCTCGCAGTTCTGGGCACACCACAGATTTGCCTGACCACAAGTCATATCAAGGAAGTCTTCCCATGCTTCAGACTCAAGGTGTTTGAGTTCTTTCTTGTCCATGGTTTTACCAAGCTCACCAAGAGCTGTAACTGTATCCATTATGATCGGACCGCGTCCTGCTTTCATTTCAAACAGCATGAGGTGGTTACGCAGACAGGTAGGTGTAACAGCTGCTGTTCCATAAGGAGCATATTTTTCAAGCTCTGCTTTTGCTGCATCACTTGCTGCAAAATTTTCACCAAGACCGTTAAGTGTTTTGGCCTTGAACAGAAGGAACCATGCACCAACCGGGCCGTAACCGTCTTTAAAACGTGCTGGCGTGAAACGGTTTTCCATCATTGAAAGTTCGGCACCAACTTTCATACACATTGTGTATGTGGAGCCTGCATTCCATACCGGATACCATGCGCGGCCTTTACCTTCACCAACGCTTCTCGGCATATAAATATTAACAGCACCACCACATGCAACCATCATGGTTTTGCATTTGATGATATAAACTTTGTTTTCACGAACTGAGAAACCAACAGCGCCTGCAATCTGATTCGGCTTATTGGCATCAAGAAGCAGTTCTACGATAAAACAGCGTTCAATAATATTGTCTGTTCCAAGGGCAAGTTTTGCAGCTTCTGCAACGATTCTTTTGTATGACTCACCGTTGATCATTATCTGCCATTTACCGGTGCGGACAGGCTCTGCGCCGCTTTTTAATGTACCGGCAGCTTGGCCTTTCTTACCATCAAGATTCTTGCCTTCTGCAGTTTTCTTCCATACGGGTAGTCCCCATTCTTCAAAAAGATGGACTGAATCATCCACATGAGTACCAAGATCAAAAATAAGGTCTTCACGTACAATACCCATAAGGTCGTTACGGACCATTCTGACGTAATCGTCTGGTGTATTTTTACCAATATATGTATTTATAGCTGAAAGGCCCTGGGCAACAGCACCACTTCTTTCCATGGCAGCTTTATCGCACAGTAATATTTTCGTATCCGGAGCAGCCCATTTTTTCACTTCAAAAGCGGTTCCGCATGCAGCCATACCGCCACCTACTATAAGAATGTCCACTTCAAGCTCTTCAACTGCCGGATCTTTGACGGCCTTTGTTTCACCCAAAGGTTTATTAGGTAATGCCATATTAAATCCTCCTTAAGAAATTTTATTCATCATTATTCTTTTAAATTTAAACTTAAGCTAACCAAACCTGTTTATTTCGCAGGTACTGGAAGTACGCGTCCATCGGCCTCTTCTGTTGAAAGAAGAGCACTGTCAAGGTCTTTTCCTTTAAGATTTAAGTAAGCATTGGCCTGGCCTTCCGGAGTAGTTCTAATGGGGAACTTAAAGCGTTTTACAAGGCCATTTCTGAACTTACAGGTCCACATAACATCTTCAGTACCCATCATTGGCATAATGCTGCTTCCAAGTGGTACGAAATCGGAATAACCACGAACTTCAATTGCCTGGGTAGGACATATTTTTACACATGAAAAGCATTCCCAGCACTGATCCGGCTCCTGATTGTAAGCCTTCATCGCAGTTGGATCAAGAACCATAAGGTCATTAGGGCAAATATACATACATGCTGTTTTGTCCCCGCCTTTGCAACCATCACATTTTTCAGCAATTACAAAAGATGGCATTTATCATCCCTCCTATTGTTGTGTAATTTATTTTTTCTATTGTCTAACGGTTTTTATTATAATACCAATGGTTTTAATATAATTGTAAGTTGTGAGCACCTCCCTTCATAACACGGGCTATCAAAAACCCTTTCACGTTACTATTTAACATAATCTGCTTTGTTTTTCTATAGCCTTATATATCAAGGCGTTGGATTTTTGTCTTTAAAATCAAGGTGTTGATTTTGCTAATCAAACAAAGAAATGTCATATCACCCTGTATTTTTATTGTCAAGGACTTTTGCCAACCAAAAAATCATTGGAAATATATATTTACAATATGCTACATTTAGTAAAATATTGATGATTTCCTCATATCAGCCACCACATATTGTAACATTTAAAGCCAAATTTATTCACATGAGTTTAAATAAATTTTGTTTATTTCTTTACCAAATGAGTCAAGAAGTATAAAATGATAAATCATTTGGCAACTGTTTAGTTCATTAATAAGGAATATTTAAAAAAAGCTGCAAGGCACATGCCATTGAAAAGATTGGTCGATATGCTTTGTAACTAATATAAATAATTTATATATCAGCATCTATTTAATATTTTTGTTTTTCGGAATATGTCCGTTTTTTTTACAACATGTAAAATTTGACTTTTAACGGGGGTATCAGGATTAAATATGGAAGAAAACATACTACAACTGTTTCCGGGTGATAAATTCCGATTCACATGCAAAAGTTCTTTATCATGTTTTAATGAATGCTGCCGTGATCTCAACCAGTTTCTATATCCGTATGATATTTTAAGACTTAAAAATAATCTTGGACTATCTTCGGGAATGTTTTTGGAACAATATACAAATTTTCATACCGGTCCCGAAACCGGCCTTCCGGTTGTATCGCTCAAGACAGATAACGATTTGGAATTAAAATGTCCTTTTGTAACGCCTTCCGGATGCAAGGTTTATAAAGACCGGCCATCTTCATGCCGCACATATCCTCTATCAAGGCTTATATCCCGCAGCAGAGAAACAGGCAGACTTTCGGAATACCATATGCTTTTTAGAGAACCCCACTGCTTGGGTTTTGATAACGGTAAAGAACAGACAGCGCACGAATGGATTAAGGACCAGGATATAGAGCTTTATAACGAAATGAACGATATGATGATGGAAATTATAAGCCTGAAAAACCAGAACATGCCAGGTGAACTGGACATTAAATCGAGTTATATGTTTCGTATGGCTTTATACGATCTTGACGCATTCAGAACATATCTTTTTTCAGTTGAAAATATGATTAATTATATCGATGAAAATGATCTGAAAGCTGCCAAACAGAATGACACAGAGCTGCTAAAAATTGCTTTAAAATGGGTTAAAAAGGAGATTTTTTCAACCCAATAAAGGGGGATTTTTTTATTAATGAAAACCGAAAACAAGGTAGCTCTCGTGCTTGGGTCAGTTAAAGGAATCGGCAAAGGCATAGGACTTTTTCTTGCCAAAAAGGGAATCAGGATTGTGCTTAATTACTTTGACTGGGAAGAGTCTCTTGAAAAATTGAAACAGGATCTTGAAAAAATTTCCACTCCTCATTTGATTGTTAAAACAAATCTTCTTGAAACAGATAAAATACCAGGCCTTATCAAAAAAGTTGTCGATAATTTCGGCCGTCTTGATATTCTGATAAACAACATAGAACGAGGAGGATGGCCTGTTGTTCACGGGGCATACAACTGCGAACAGTGGGATCTTGAAATGGCGACAACGCTTCGGGCCAAACAATGGGTGCTTGAAAGCTCACTACCATATCTGAAGAAATCAGGAAACGGTATTGTCATAAATTTTTCTTCTATAGCGGGTATAGTCGGAAGATCAGGCCCCTTAAGCTACATTTTTAATGAGGGTTATTCCGCCGCAAACCGGGGGGTTTCGCTTTTGACAGAAACATGGGCACGTATAGCTGCACCTGAAGTTCGTGTTAATGAAATTATGTTAGGGATTATCGAATCCCGCCATGGCGAAAACACAAGGGGATGGGGATTGCTAACAGATGCCCAGAAGCAGGATATATTAAACCACACTTTAATCGGAAGAACAGGAACAATCGATGATGTTGTAAAGGCAGTATGGTTTTTGATAAATGATGCGTCTTTTATGACAGGCAGCGTTATTAGATTAGACGGCGGCTATGTCCTTGGCGGGGATAAAGTGGCTCCAATACCAAAAGGTGTTTTGTAGCTTTAGATTTGATGCTATACAACACTCTTAAGAGATTTTTAAACCCCCGAAAGAGATGTATTTTCTATTTGCCATATCATGATGCCCAAATCATAGCTCCGCATCTGTCCTGCCGAGCTACATCAATTCTGGTTTTACAGCATGTTAAAGCACACCCGACAACGCTGAGCGCTTTTTCGGGTGTGTTGTTTGTTTCGCTGAGATGGGATAGAATTACGTGTTCAAGATTGTCGTGCACAATTTCCTGCAGAAGTACTTTTGAATCTTCATTAGACAAATGGCCTGCTCTGCTTTTTATCCGCTGTTTTAATGGCCAGGGGTAGGGGCCGTTTACAAGCATATCAGGGTCGTGATTTGCCTCCAGAATTAATATGGAGCACATTTTCAGATGCTCTTTAACTATAGTGGTTGCTATTCCCAGATCCGTTGCTATCCCTATTTTGGTTTTGTTTTTTGATACCGTAAAACCTGCTGTGTCTTTAGCATCATGAGATAATGAAAAAGGATGAAAATAGATATCGTTTATATTAAAGCCTGTGCCGCATTCAAAAATATTAAACTCATCGATTCTGCCGAGCAATGAAGAAGCAGCATCTCGGGTTTTATGACTTATATGGACTGGAATGGCGAATCGGCGGGATAGTACTCCGACTCCGTGTATGTGATCGGCATGTTCATGGCTTACAATAATTGCATCAAGATTTTCGGGAGCAAGATTGTTTGCTTTCATCCTTCGTTCGATTTCAACTCCCGACAATCCGGCATCAATAAGAACTGAAGTTTGGCCATCCGAAATATAAATTGAATTGCCTTTGCTGCCGCTTGCAAGTAAGCACAGCTTAATGCCGGACGAGTCGTCTGGTTTTTCAGATGAAGTGTTTTTATTCAAATTATACCCCGGTATGGCCGAAGCCTCCTTTGCCGCGCTTTGTATCATCAAGACTGTCGGCAATTTCTATATCGGCCTGGTAAACCCGTTTAACAAGCATCTGGGCGATCCTGTCTCCCCGTTTGAAAGTATAATCTTCTTTTCCGTGGTTAATTACCGCTATCATGATTTCGCCGCGGTAATCCGCATCAATAGTGCCGGGAGAATTTATTATGCCTATTCCGTGTTTAACTGCAAGGCCGCTTCTTGGGCGAATTTCTATTTCAAAACCTTCAGGTATAGAAACGGCAAGGCCGGTCGGGATTAAAGCAATATTTCCTTGATTAACAACAAGATCATTTTCAAGGCAGGCGCAAACATCCATACCGGCGCTATGAGGCGTCATATAGCGCGGCAGGGAAATATCGGCATCTCTGTCTGCATTTAACCGCAAAAAACGGATTGTAGGAGTGTTTTCCATTATTGAGAATTGACAACATCCATAAACTGCTTTTTATCCGAAACAGGCCCAAGAACAGTAAGTGAAAGATTATCGGAATCAAAAAGCAAGTTTGCCAAATCATACACTTCGTCTTTTGTCACTGATTCAATTTTGGCGGTTATTTCATGAAGCGGAATAGGGCGACCAAAATTTATTTCGTTTTGCGCCTGTCTGAACATTTGATTATCAGTACTTTCGGAAGCAAGAAGCAAACAGCCTTTTGTATACTCAACAGCGTCTTTGAGTTCCTGATCATCTATAGCATATTTTTTAAATTTTTTAATTTCTTTTAAAATTAAGGCCGCTGCATCAAGGGCGTTTCCGGGATCAACTGCAGCAAATGCGCCAAACATCCCTGTATCCGTAAAGGAAGAGATAAAAGAATATACTGAATATGCAAGCCCCCTCTTTTCACGTATTTCCTGGAAAAGCCTTGAACTCATATTTCCGCCAAACATCGTATTTATAAGTGAAAAAGCATACCTTCGTTCATCTATAAGAGATAATCCTTTAAATAAAGCGCATATATGAACCTGTTCAAGATCCTTATCAAAAACATTAACACCGTTTTGCGTATCAGGAGTTATACGCTCGGGAAGAAATGAGGTGTTTTCATAAGATTCAAAAACCGGGCGTATAATATCTAGAATATAATCATGTTCAATGTTGCCGGCAACGGAAATAACAATGCGGGAAGGCTGGTAAAGGCGGTTGAAAAACTCCTTTACTTTTTCAGGCTTAAAATTAATGACATTTGAGCGTGTTCCAAGCACTGAAAATCCAAGAGGATTGTTTTTGAAAAAGGATTGGCCTGAAAGAAGATGTATGTAATCTTCTGGACTATCTTCAATCATCCCTATTTCCTGTATAATTACGGGACGCTCTTTTTCAATTTCTTCTATATCAAATATGGAATTTAAAAAAATATCAAAAAGAAGATCAGCTGCAGTTTTAATATGAGATGTTATTACTTTTGTATGATAGCAGGTTGCCTCCATGGAGGTAAATGCATTTGAATTTCCCCCCATGGCATCAAATTCCTTGGCAATCTGAAATGACGATCTATTGCTTGTGCCCTTAAACAGCATATGTTCGACAAAGTGGGAAAGACCGTTTTCTTCCTGCGACTCATCGCGGGTTCCTGCCTTTACCCATATACCCATTGAGACCGAGCACGAATGGGGCATGTTTCTTGTAATTACTCTGATGCCGTTTGAAAGTATAGTTTTATTTTCAGGCCGGCACATTTTCATCTTCCAGGACGGCCTTATGGCTGAGACGGATTTTGCCGTCTTTGGATATCTCAAGAACCTTAACTTTTATTATGTCCCCTTCTTTTACTATATCCGAAACCTTGGTTACTCTTCTGATCGCAAGCTGTGATATATGCACAAGGCCGTCCGTACCAGGCATTATCTGTACAAAAGCGCCAAAATCCATAATCTTAACAACTGTTCCGTCATAAACTGCACCGATCTCCGGTTCCATAGTTATGTTGTTTATAAGATTAAGAGCAGCGGCCCCGTCTTCTTTCGACATAGCTGCAATTTTTACTAAACCGTAATCGTCAATTTCAACGCGGGTATTTGTTTCGCTCTGTATAGATCTGATTGTTTTACCACCAGGACCAATTATTTCCCTGATCTTGTCGGGATGAACCTTTACGGTAAATATCGCCGGCGCGTGCGGTGATATTTTTTCTCGTGGCTGATCAATAGCCTCTAACATTTTTTCTAGGATAAAAATTCTTCCTGCACGTGCCTGCTCCAAAGCTTTTTCCATTATAGATCTGGACAGCTCGTGAATTTTTATATCCATCTGAAGGGCAGTTATTCCGTCCCGAGTTCCTGTAACCTTGAAATCCATATCTCCGGAATGATCTTCGTCTCCAAGTATATCGGATAGAATTACAACTTGATCGCCTTCTTTTACAAGACCCATTGCAATACCTGAAACCGGCGCTTTAATTGGGACTCCGCCATCCATCAGGGCCATTGCTCCTGAGCAAACTGTCCCCATAGATGACGAACCGTTCGATTCAAGAACTTCGGAAACAAGGCGTATTGTATAATCAAAATCTTCTTTGGAAGGAAGTATTTTTTCTATGGCACGGGTTGAAAGTCCGCCATGGCCTATATCTCTTCTGCTTGGTCCTCCAAGGCGCTTGGTTTCACCAACTGAATAAGGTGGAAAATTGTAGTGGAGCATAAACGGCCTCAATTCTTCACCGCTTAGCGTTTCAACTCTTTGCTCGTCGGGGCCCGAACCAAGTGTCAATACCGCCAGAACCTGTGTTTCGCCTCGTGTAAAAAGAGCGCTGCCGTGTGGTCTTGGAAGCAAACCTACTTCGCAAGTAATGGGCCTTATTTCATCAAATTTTCTGCCATCTATACGCCGATCTTCTTTAAGAATGAGATTTCTGCTTATTTTTTTCTGTAAATCATAAAATATCTCGGAAAACTCTTCCTTGCGGTCGGTATAATCAGCGCCAAGTTGCTCAAACAATTCGGCCTTTAGGGTGCGCATAGCAGATTGCCTGTCAATTTTTCCGGGTACAAGAAGAGCTTCGCGCAGACGGGAGGCGGCAATAGCTTCAACTGTTTCTTCAAAAGCCTGGTCTTTTTTCTTTTCTGTGTAATTTCTTTTTGGAACTCCGTTGGTTTCTCTCAGATTATTCTGAATATCTATGATGGGCTGCATAGCTTCATGGCCGAAAAAGATGGCTTCAAGCATATCTTTTTCGGTTACAATATTACTTCCGCCTTCAACCATGACTACACCGGTTTTTGAGCCCGCAACGATTATATTTATATCGCTGCCCTCGCAATCCTGTATGGTCGGATTTACAATAAACTGCCCGTCCTTCCTGATAACCCTCACACTGGCAATCGGCCCGGCAAAAGGTATGTCGGATATTTCAAGAGCGGCTGATGTACCTATCATAGCAAGTATATCGGGATCATTTTCATGATCCATTGAAAGAACCGTCGCAATTATCTGGATTTCACAACCGTAACCTTTGGGAAATAACGGCCTGATAGGTCTGTCAATCAGGCGCGAAGTCAGAGTTTCCTTCTCTGATGGTCTTCCTATTTCACGTCTGAAATAATTTCCGGGAATACGCCCTGCTGCATATATTTTTTCCTGGTATTCAACGGATAGCGGCAAAAAATCTCTGGGACGATCATCATATGAAGAAACTGCAGTAACAAGCACAATAGTATCGCCATATTGTACTGTTACTGAACCGGATGCCTGTTTGGCCAGCTTGCCTGCCTGTATGCTAAGAGTTTTCCCCCCTACATCGACTCTATATGTATTTATCATAAAAATCTCCTAAGTAATATTTAGCATTTGTCATAGTAACGTTCCGATTGCTGAAATGAATTTATTGTGTACAGCAGAGTTAATAACTCTCCCAAACAAAACAGATTTATGACAATACTACAATCTGTTCCCGAATAACGAATCTAACTTGCTGTAATTACAAACAAATATCACTTATATTCCTTTTGCAGCAATATAAAATAGAGGTTGCCGTTTGGCCATATAAATCCCCCTATTTGTTTTTGATACCCATAATATCTTTCCGGATACTCAGAAAGTGGAACGATGCTAAGCTCCAGATAATTACCGGCAGGCATATTTTTTCGGCTCGTAACAATCCGCCTTTTGAACTGATCAAAAAAATTATCTTCTTAAACCAAGAGAATCAATGATTGTTCTATAACGTTGTACATCTTTGTTTTTGACATAATTCAAGAGTCTTCGCCTTTTCCCTACAAGCATAAGCAAACCTCTTCTTGAATGGTGATCCTTTGCATGAACCTTCAGGTGATCAGTGAGATAAGATATCCTATGGGTTAACAGACCCACCTGAACTTCCGGAGATCCAGTATCGCTTTCATGTAACTTATATTTTTCGATCAATTCCTTTTTATCATCTGTTTTTAAAACCAATTTCTCTTTGCCTCCTGTTTTCAATCTTAATAACTATTTAATTATAGCCCGTTAACTATTATTTTATAAGCCGATTTCCCTGTTTTGATTTACATAAAATAACACTCTTGCCCTTTATATACAATTATAGGTGCAAACAAACAACATAATTTATTCAGCAAAAAACCTGTTTCTCTTACCCTGTCTTGAGCTGTTGACGGCTTCGAAAAAAGTATATCAATTGTTAATCACACAACAATAGCCAAACTTGTTTTCGGCCTTATTCAGAACTGCCAGAAGTTCATTGTTAACGTTTACAATTTTAATAAAGCCGTCCGATTTGCTTGGATATGCAAAATTAATATCATTTTCAGTTATTAATTTCCCATGAGATATTTTTTCAATTAATACATCATCAGCTATGCATATAGGTATATGTGTCAATGCGTCAGACATGCTCAAAAAATATTTTGATATATTATCTTCTGATATAATTTTTCCCAGGTTATCAATTGGTAAAGCCTGATTTATATTTAATCCACAGCTTTCAATTCTTCTTAACTGGCTAAGATGCCCACCGCATCCAAGAACTTCTCCAATGTCTGCACATAATGATCTTATATATGTACCTGACGAACAGTATACCTCAAAAAGAATTTCCGGAAGATTTATATTAATAATTTTTATATAATGTATTTCAATTGTTCTGGCCGGTTTCTGAATCGGCTTGCCTTCTCTTGCATACTTATAAAGAGGGATTCCATTATGTTTTAAAGCTGAGTAAACTGGAGGAACCTGACTGATGCTTCCTTCAAATTTTTTGAAGACCGCTATTATATCTTCATCCGAAAAATTAAAGTCGTTGCTTGTCGAAACAACTTTTCCTGTAAGATCCTGTGTATCTGTTTGAATCCCTAAACGAAGTCTGGCGATATATTTTTTATTTCCAGCAAGAAAAAATCTTGATATTTTTGTTGCCTCATTTATGCAGCATGGCAATATTCCTGTAGCAAAAGGATCAAGAGTGCCTGTGTGTCCCACTTTTTTTGCTCCGGTTAATTTTTTTACGATAGAAACAACCCTTGCTGAACTCATGTCAGCAGGTTTATCAATAATTAATAATCCACTGTTAATTTTTATACACCCTTAAAAAAACAAAAAATGTGACGGCTTATAATATTTTTCCACCTTTTAATATCGTTGAACGCTTCGTGGCAACAACAACTCATATGAGCCAGTTTCAAAACGTCCCATTTTGGCCGATCTCTGCGTTGGGTGAAAATTTTAATCCTCGAAATACCCCATGTATTCCTGCGGTTAAAAATTTCACCCGCCTTGACCTTGACCAAACTGAAACGTTTTGAAAGTGGCTCATATAGATTATATTTTTTCAGAAAACCCCATAACAATTGCTCTTAATTTATCCAAAGTAGTTTCAATGTTAAATCCAGCTGCGCTGAAATGTCCGCCCCCGCCAAAAGATAACGCTATCTCAGTCACATCGATTGTTCCATCTGAACGTAAGCTGACATGAAAATTCTTCAACCCGTTTGTTTTTTTTAAGCTGTTTTTTTCTTCCTGAATAAGAACCGCAACCTTTATACCTTTAATACGTTTGGCATAGCTGATAAGCCCATCAATATCTTCAGACCTGGTTCCGGTTTTATCGATTATATCCCTGGTTATTGTCATCATTGAAAGTTTAGCGTTTTTGGATATTTCAATGGATTCAAGAGCAAGGTTCAAAAGACGAATACGCCCCAGAGAATATTTCCCATAAACATTCTGAGCTATCTCATAGGGGTCCGCTCCGCAATCTATCATTTTTTCGCAAATTGCAAAGGCAGACCTGTTTGTATTGGAAGCCCTAAACGACCCGGTATCAGTCAGGATAGCCGTATAAATTGAAGTAGCGATCGCTTTGCTGATAGGTATGTTCATCTTTTTTATTATACGGTAAACGATTTCGGCAGTAGAACAGGCTGCTATGTCAATAAACAGGCAAGTTCCATAACCGGTGTTAGTCGCATGGTGATCTATATTAATAAGAACCGGAATCTTTGACACAGCCTTGGCAGATTTTCCTATCCGCTCTAAATTTCCACAATCGAGAATAACAGCCGTATCGAATGTATGCAAATCATCTATTTGATGTTCTACCAGTTCAACTCCCGGAAGAAAGCGATAAACCGCAGGAATGGGGCTTTCGTTAAACAAAAATGTTTTCTTATTAATAAAATTAAGAGCAAGTCCAATAGCAAGCAAAGATCCTATTGCATCGCCATCCTGGTTTATATGAGAAGCAATCAGTACATTATCACTATTTACCAGATGTTCTATTATGCGGTCCATCATACTATAATTCATAATTTATGCTTATATGCGACAATTTCACTGATCTTTTATCTATTCTAAATCATTTCCCTTTACGTTCTCTTTAATTGTTTAACTTTATAATTTAAAACCGTTGCCTAACATCCGATCTAAAGCCGGCTACAAAGTGGTAGCACTAATGTTATAATTACTATCTTAGCGCCTAACGCTGGATAAAAGCCAATATTAGACTTTTACGAGTCCGTCTTTATTAGCTTAAGCACTTTTTCTATCTGTTCTCCATAATCATATGATTCATCATAAAAGAAAATAAGTTCTGGCATATAGCGTAAGGCAAGCTCGCTTGACAATGAGCGTTTCAAAAAGCCGACAGCGCTTTTAAAGCCTTTTGACGCTTTGTCAGCATTTGTTTTGCCGCCAGTTGTAGTAAAGTAAATGCGCGCAATTTTAAGATCTTTAGACATTTTAACAGCGGTAATCGTTGTCATTTCAAGACGAGGATCCTTTATGCCCTTTAGCAGTATTTCTGATAGCACTTTTTGTATCTGTCCCCCGACCCTTTCGGCTCTTGAAAAAAGTGTCATATATTGATTAACTCCATTTCAGTATTAACAATTTCGGCAAGACCCAATCCATCAGCAAAGCTAAACGCCTTATCAATTTTGGAATTGACCACAGCCTTGTCATTTCCTACAAAGGCAAAGCCTATAATTGCTTCATCATAAATATCATTTGAATCTACTTCTGCAACCGATGCGTTGAAATTATTCTGCAGCCTGCTGATAACCGATTTTACAATTTTTCTTTTGCTTTTAAGAGAGCGGCAATCATTAAGCCTGAAAGTTATTATCCCTAAACCAACCACCATAGATTATATAAACTATATGAAAAAGTTATACATTATGGGCCAGCTCTAAAAAATGTTGATGACCCTCTAATTTGGGCTTTGTGCGTCAAAAAACCAAATTTGTTATTCGAATTCCGGCTTTATTTCTTCTATATAATAAAATTCAATTATATCATCGACTTTAATATCGTTATAATTCTCTATGCCGATTCCGCATTCAAATCCTGTTTGGACCTCTTTAACATCATCCTTAAATCGTCTTAAAGATGAATTCTTTCCCTCGAAGCAGACTATACCATCTCTGATCAGGCGTATCTGACGTCCGCGTTCTATTTTTCCTTCTAAAACATAACTTCCTGCAACAGTTCCAAATTTAGGAACATGGAATACTTCCCTCGCCTGGGCTCTGCCAAGAATTTTTTCTTCGAATGTCGAAGCCATAAGGCCGACTATCGCATTCTTTATGTCTTTGATTACATTATATATTATATTGTAGTAACGAATATCAACATTCTCTTCGTTTGCCATTGCCTGAACCTTGGAACTGGGACGGACGTTAAAACCAATGATGATAGCATTGGAAACAGCAGCAAGAGAGACGTCTGATTCTGTTATGGTTCCGGTTCCGGAATGGATCATATCAATTTTAACTTCTTTATTTGACAGTTTGTTCAGTGAATCTCTTATAGCTTCTATAGATCCGTTAACATCTGCTTTAATTATTAAGGTCAGGCTTTTGATCTTGCCTTCCTGAATCCGTTCAAATAAATTTTCAAGGTTAAGACTGCTTGTTTTAGCCAGCTCTTTAGAACGTTGTCTTTGAATCCGGTAAGCACTAACCTGTTTTGCATCCTTTTCATCGGCAAGAGCAATAAGTTCATCCCCTGCCATAGGTACGCCTGAAAAGCCTATAACCTCTACAGGAATTGACGGGCCTGCTTCATCTATTTTCATACCTCTGTCATTTAATAGAGCTCGAACCTTACCGTAATGCATCCCGCAAACAACGTATTCCCCTAAACGAAGTGTTCCTTCTTTTATCAGTACGGTTGCAACAGGTCCTCTTCCGGAATCAAGCTTGGCTTCAACCACATGGCCAATGGCAAGTTTGTTTGGATTTGCTTTTAATTCAAGAACCTCTGCTTGAAGCAGAATCATTTCAAGCAAATCGTCTATCCCCATACTCTGTTTAGCAGACACCTTGATAAACGGGGTAGTACCTCCCCATTCTTCCGGAACAAGTCCCTGATCAGCCAATTCACGTTTAACGCGATCTGGGTCTGCTTCAGGTTTGTCCATTTTGTTTATAGCAACAATTATCGGAACATCAGCAACCTTTGCATGATTAATAGCTTCTACGGTTTGTGGCTTTACACCGTCATCCGCTGCTACGACAAGCACAACAATATCCGTTACCTTAGCACCTCTTGCGCGCATAGCTGTAAAAGCTTCGTGACCCGGAGTATCTAAAAATACTATCTGTCCATTATCGGTTGAAACATGGTAAGCTCCTATGTGCTGAGTTATTCCGCCTGCTTCAATTTCTGTTATTTTTGTTTTGCGTATTACGTCCAAAAGAGATGTTTTTCCATGATCAACATGACCCATTATAGTAACTACCGGTGGTTTACTTACAAGTGCGCTTGGATCAACCTTTTCCACCTTTAACAAAGTACTTTCCTCAAAAGATGCTCGTTCGACTTCATAATTAAATTCCGTTGCAACC
Organism: Pseudomonadota bacterium; assembly: GCA_018901125.1. Classification (GTDB taxonomy): domain Bacteria; phylum Desulfobacterota; class Desulfobacteria; order Desulfobacterales; family RPRI01; genus RPRI01. The sequence continues at coordinate 19,022 of JAHIFE010000096.1, forward strand.
AAAGAAGCTGTATCGAAATCTATTGTTTGATTAACAGTTGCAAGCACGCCAAGACCCATGAGGGTTTTAATCATTTCACTTGACTTTATTCCCATTCTTTTCGCAAGATCGGATAATACAATCGCATCATCAATTTTTATCCTGCGTTTTATAGCTTTCGGTATGGTTAACTGTGTCTTTTGACCCTTATGGCCTTGAACAGTCTTTGCTTTAGCACCTTTTTTCTCTTTGCGAATTCTAGGCTCAGGCGTAAAAAGATCTTCTACTTCGATTATTTCTTTTTTCTTGAATGGAAGTTTCTTTTTATATAATGTTTTGTCTTTAGAATCGGATTCTTCTTCTCGCTTATCCCGGACCCTGCCTTTCTTCTTTTCAGAAACAACCTCTTCTTTTTTTGTAACTATTTCTTCTGAATCAGCTTTTTTATGAAAATCAGGAGTTATCTCGACCGTCTTTTTTAAGTGAACAGTAGACTTATTTTTATGTTCCGAGGGGTGAACCTGTGTCGAAGTATCTTTTATGCCGGAAACATTTTGTTCTGCAAGTGGTATCGTTTTAACAGATGCGGCATCATGCAAAGGCAATTTTTTTTCCAACACTTCTTCTTTTTTCTCAACTTCCGGTAATTTAAGAATTTTTGCCGGTTGTTCCTTTTTGACTTTTTTTGGAACTTTCACGGGGGCAGAAGTCTGTGCAACCGGCGGCTTTTCAGCCTTTACCGGCGGCTTAACTTCTGGCTTTTCTTCTATAGTCGGCTTCTCGGCTTCGTCGATAGTTGTTATAATTTCGGGTTCAGACAATTTTTCTTCAGGCCTGACCTCCTCAATAACCTCGTCTTTTTGCGGTTCTGATTCCGGTTCCGGTTCCTGTTTCGTTTCCGCCTGCTCCTGAACAACAATTTTCCGTCTTCTGATTATCGTTGGCCTAACACGAATTTCAGCTACCCCTTCCGACTTTGTGCCATTGAACCCAGCTTTTATTTTTGCAACTGTTTCTTCATCCAAAGAACTAACGTGGCTCTTAACGTAGATATTCATGTTTCTTATCTTGTCAAGAAGAGCCTGGTTCGTCATATTAAGATCTCTGGCAAGTTCATATACTCTGATCTTTGCCATGCACCCCCCCAAAGTAATGTTATTAACCGATATTTCGCAGAATGATTTATTATCTCGTATTTTGCGTTGCCAAATTGACGGCTTTATAAAAAATCATTCTGCTTAAGTTGCGTTTTATGCCAAAATATCCGCGCACCTTGCATCGATATCTTTTTACCCGGCGAAAAAGAGTTTTACCTCTCCCGCCGCACGAAGTAACTTCAAACGGTTATACCCTTACCATAGACTGGGGTTAACTGTCCTCAGTCTATTGACAGACATTTTACGAGCCCATCAAAATTACCATTTTATTACATTTACAGCAACCAAGCGGTTTTTTTAATATAAACATCATTTGCGAAATTTATCTAGTATCGTTATGAAACAATGTTATCATCGTTTGGGTTTTCTTCTTTCATACTTTTTTTGTCTTCATCTTTGGAAACTGCCGCTGTTGCCGAATTTATCAGTTTCTCAGCTCTCTCTTTAGCAATGCCCTTTACTTGCATCAAATCACTTGCTGAAGCGCTGCTGATTTCATCTGCAGATGTAAAACCTTTTTCAATCAATGAATTGACAAGATTTATTCCTACTCCTGGTAAAGAGACAAGAGAATCATAACCGTTTTTCAGAACCTCATTATAATGCGATTCACTTTGAACATCCAGATTCCAGCCGGTTAACTTTGAAGCAAGGCGCACGTTCTGTCCACGTTTGCCTATTGCGATGGAAAGAGATTCATCCGGTACGATCACTTCCATAGCGTGATTGTCTTCATCGATGATTACTCTTATTATCTCAGCAGGAGCCAGGGCATTGCATACATATTTTGCTGAATCAACATGCCAAGGGATTATATCAATTTTTTCACCTCTTAATTCCTGAACAACATTTTGAACCCGACTTCCCTTCATTCCCACACAGGCACCAACCGGATGTATATCAGAATCATTTGAAGATACAGCTATTTTAGCACGAATCCCCGGTTCACGGACTGCGCCCATTATTTTGACAATACCTTCGCTGATTTCAGGAACTTCTGTTTTAAAAAGATCTATAAGAAAATTTGCATGTGTTCTGGAAAGAACAACCTGAGGTCCTCTCGAATCCTGAAGAACTTCCAAAAGAAGCGCTCTTATACGATCTCCACGTTTATAGGTCTCTTTTGGAATCTGTTCATAGACAGGCAGAACACCTTCCGTCTGCCCTAGATTCACAATAATATCTCCCGAATTTTCAATACGCTGGACAATACCGTTTATTATTTCGCCCTTGCGATCAATAAAACTTGAATAAACGGCATTCCTTTCGGCATCTTTCATTTTCTGTATAATTACCTGTTTTGCAGATTGGGCAGCTATTCTACCAAAAGCCGTGGTATCCATTTTGGTTCCGAGACTATCTCCAAGTTCACATTCCGGATCTAGCGTTTGCCCTTCTGCAAGGCTTATCTGTGTCATGCTGTCCGTAACAGTATCAACTACTTTTTTAAATTGAAAAGCTTCAATATCGCCACTTTCCTCGTTATATTGGATTTCTATATCAATTTTGTTCCCATATTTTCTTCTTGCAGCAGATTTTAGTGCTTCTTCAATTGCTTTGATGAGAACATTCTTATCTATACCCCTATCCCGGCTGACCTGATCAACAACACGTTTAATTTCTGATATTAGCATCTGTTTTCTCCGTTATAGTTGAAAAGCCGCGCCTTTGTTATTTCCTTGTAAGGGATAGCGACCATTTTGTCATTAATATTAAGTCCAACAAACCCATCATTAAAGCCAAGCAAAACCCCTTTGAAATTTTTTTGCCCTTCAAGTGGAACAGAAGTCCTGATTTTTGCTGTATTTCCTTTAAATTTTTCAAAATCCTCTGGTTTTCCTAAAGGACGATTAACGCCGGGCGATGAAACTTCAAGGCTGTATGGTATATCGGTATTCAGATTAATATCCAGCATATCAATCAATTGACGACTTACCAAGGTACAGTCATTTAGTGTGACTCCACCCTGTTTATCAACATAAAGACGAACAACGCTACCTCCTGTTTCCCGCTGATATTCAACATGAATTAGCTCTATACCGATAGATTCGCATATCGTTTCAGCAAATTCCTTAACTTTAGCAATTATTTCATCCCTGATCAGAGGAATAATAAACCCTGTTTCGAGTTTTTGCTTTTTCATAATACTATATATAGATATAATTAAAAAACTAAACGATTAAGCCATGATAGTTTGCGTAACTATTGTTGATGGTTTTATAAAAAGTCGGAAAACCGAAAAATAGCTCTATAACATCCTGTAATTATAGAGTGCTACTATAAAATACTGCCATTTTATGACTTTTTAAGAGACCATCAACCTTAATAAAATAAAAAACGGGCTACCGCCCGTCTCCTTATGAAAATGGTACTTTTTATAAAAATGGATCGAGAAAAACTACATGGCTCTAAAAATAAACATACTCAAAAAGTATCTCCAAACAGCATATTCATCGACCCTGCCAAAAGCCTTTTTTATATGGAAAAGGCAAATTTATCTGGAGCGGGCAACGAGATTCGAACTCGCGACTCCAAGCTTGGGAAGCTTGCACTCTACCAGCTGAGTTATGCCCGCCCACGAAATGCCATTATTTATGACAGATTTTTACTAATGTCAATAGTTTTTGGAGTTCTACACAAGGTAAACGCATTTATGATTTAAAGAGATGCAAACTCCATAGCGTGCAGGGCATTTTGGGATTTATAACTTATTAAGAATGCTAAATATTTCTAGGCTTTTTATTAAAGCTATAACTCCGGTTGATAATAATAAAGATATTATCAACCGGAGGCCAGAATATCAAAAAAACAGAAAATCCAAATGAAATATCGTCTGCTTATACTTTTGAACGGGTATTTGCAATACTTGACCCGGATGAATTTAAGCATTCCTTTTTACGTTGAATACCAAGCTATCAGCTGGCTTATAAAAAGACAAGTAGGAGCCATTTGATAGCGCAAGTGACAGGAGTAACGGAAAATCTGCGATTCATATGGTCTGCTCCTGGGCTTGTGCCAACGAGATTGTTTTGGGGCAGAGAAAATGGTCTTAATTGGGTATTGGATGTTTAATTCAGAGAGGATGAAAGCAGAATTAGGAAGAGAAATGCACCTGAAGATTTTGCTGTACTCAAACATATTGCCTTGAGCCACTTTCAAAACGTTTCAGTTTGGTCAAGATCAAGGCGGGCAAAAATTTTTACCGCAGGAATACATAGAGTATTTCGAGGATTAAAATTTTTGCCCAACGCAGAGATCGGCCAAAATGGGACGTTTTGAAACTGGCTCCCTTGAATATGATTTAAAAAGTACCTACACCAAATAAAAGTATAAAATTAAAACGACTCAGGATTGGTTGGGATAATGACTATCTCTCGAAAATCTTGGCAGAATAATTTCTAAATTCGGTTACCCTGGTTGGGAAATGTATTTTCCTTGCCTCAAATTAATAATTATGCTATAAGTTTTCTATGGGTATAATTATGCAAGTTTGCTTTGGATAGAAAAAGGTGAGAACAAAGGGTATGCAGAATATTTTTGCTGATATCAATTTCTTATATATTTTCCTTTATCTGGGTTTTCTGCATTTAATTTTTTACAATACAAAAATCGGTCAAAAGAGGTTAGTTATCATGCGAAGGTCTTGTAACGCGGTATCGGCGGTAGCCGATACGAACGCAAAAATAAACAGTGGGCGGGCTGGGGTACGCTTCATAAGAAAAGAAGTGCGTGAATTTCATGTAGGTGATCTTGCCGTGTATCCGGCACATGGAGTTGGGCGGATAGAAGCTATTGAAAATAAAATTGTAAACGGTGAGAAGCACGATTTTTATATAATAAAAGTTCTTGAAAACGGAATGGTTATCATGATTCCGACATGGAATGTTGATTCAGTTGGGTTAAGGGACGTAATAAGTGAAGGGGAAGTCCCAAAAATTTATGATTTCATGAAAAGCAAAAAAGAAACCCCTGTTGATACCCAAACATGGAACCGTAGATACAGAGACTATATGGACAAAATCAAAACAGGTTCACTATATGATGTTGCAGAGGTTTTCAGGGATCTTTACCTTTTAAAATTAACTAAGGATCTTTCTTTTGGAGAGCGAAAGCTTTACGATACTGCTCAGACTCTTCTCGTAAAAGAGCTTTCAACCGCAAGAAAAATCAGCGAAGACAAAATATTTTCCGAAATAGAATCCTTATTTACTAAAGAAAAGCCTAAGGATTAATTTCCAGAACAGAACCCGGAACTATATATGTTCCAAGAAAAGAGATTCACTTGGTTCAAAATGTGATCCCAGATACCGCCGACTCCTGTCGGCGGTATCCAAAATCAAATAAAAACGACTGCATTCAACCTATATCGACAAACTATATAAATCATATATCTTCGAAAGAGTTTACCTTCTATGCAGATGAGTCCATTTCTGGAAAACGGCTTGATATAGTTGTATCATCTTTTATTCCTTCCTGTTCGCGATCAATTGCCGCTTCTCTTATAATTAAAGGCAAAATAACAGTTCTGGATCATTTAAAAAAACCCGGTTACAGAGTAAGGTGCGGCGATAAAATTACCGGAACAATCCCTGATCCGGAACCGGTCTTATTTCTCCCCGAACCGATAGAATTGAATATTCTGCATGAAGATTCTGATATAATTGTTATAAACAAGCAGCCTGGAATTGTGGCTCATCCAGCGCCAGGTCATTATTCGGGAACTCTTGTTAATGCCCTTTTATATCATTGCCCCGATTTAACCGGTATAGGAGGTGAAATAAGGCCCGGCATTGTCCATAGGCTTGATAAAGATACATCAGGAGTTCTTGTTGTCGCAAAGAACAATATTTCCCATACCAATCTTTGTTTGCAGTTTAAGGAAAGAAGAGTTAAAAAAAATTATCTTGCTCTTGTTTGCGGAAGAATGGAACAGGATTCAGGATCAATAACACTTCCCATCGGAAGACACCCTTCAGACAGAAAAAAAATGTCCGTATTAACTCGCAAGCCTAAAATTGCGGAAACTTTATGGAAAGTCGTAGAGCGTTTTGAATATTTAACGCTTTTAGAAATAGATCTTAAAACCGGCCGCACTCATCAGATACGTGTTCACTGTGCGGCAATCAGACATCCTGTCTTAGGCGATCAGGTTTATGGAAACAGATCAAAACTATCCGTTGACTCAAAAATAATACAGGATTTTTCTATACAGATAAAGAGACAGATGCTTCATGCCTGGAAAATAAGATTTGAGCATCCCGGTACAAATAAAACAATGGAATTTGAGGCGCCTCTTCCTGATGATATGAATAAACTTATAAGTTTATTAAAAGGACCGGATTAAAAAACTCAGGCGTTTTTCATAATATTTCTTTTTTCATTGAACTTGTTCATTGCCTCCACTATACCGCTAAAAAGAAATGTTACTGCGGCATCCCGGGCAGTATTAATCATATGGTTTAGTTCATCTTCTTCGTTATCTCTAAATCTGTCAAGAACATAGTCTGAAACGCTTGTCCGGGACTCACAACGACCTATGCCTAAGCGAATCCTGGGGATATTATCACTTCCAAAGGAATCTATTAAAGATTTTATACCCTTATGACCTCCAGACCCTCCTCTTTGACTTATTTTTATTCTTCCAAAAGCAAGATCTATATCATCATGTATAATTAATATATCTTTTTTTATAATTTTATAAAAACTTGAAAGAGCGTAAATTGGAGGTCCGCTTTTATTCATAAAAGCAACGGGCTTTACCAGCATAACATCAATGCTTTTTATAAGTCCACGCCCATAAATTGTTTCATATTTTTTTTTCTTAACCGAAATTGAAAATGTATCAGCTAATTCATCAATAACCATAAATCCGGCATTATGACGAGTTTTCGCGTATTCGTCGCCTGGATTACCCAAACCAGCAATAAGACAAATTCTTTTTTCTGGCATAACTTATTTGTTTATCAGATAGATTATTCTTTCCCGCCTGTTTTCGTTTCTTGCTTGGCTTTTGCCTCTTCCTCTGAATCCTCTTCAACTTCTACTGTTTTTTCTTCGGATTTGGTAGAAAGAACTGTAACTATAGTATAATTTACATCAACAGGAATCTCAACTCCTTGGGGAAGAACTAAATCTTTAACATGGATAGAATCGCCAATGTTAAGATCGGTAATGTCAATTTCAATTGATTCCGGGATTCCGACAGGTAAACATAATATTTCAATGTCTCTCCTGATAACCTGAAGCATTCCACCAAAATCTATACCTTTTGCGATACCCTTGGTAACAACCGGAATCTTTACTTTAATTTTCCTATCCATTGAAACTTCATAGAAATCAACATGCAGAAGTTTTCTAGATAGCGGATGAATTTGCAATTCCTTAATCATTGCAGTCCTATTATGTAAAGTGCCGTTTTGTATCTCAATGTTCAATAAAGCCTGTCCCGCTTTTGCTTTTTTTAATATATCTCCAAGGTCTTTGGTTAAAACAGATAACAAAACCGTATCTTTTCCCGGACCATATATAACAGCCGGAATTTCTCCCATACGTCGCAATACCCTTGCCGGACCGTTCCCGGTAGATTCTCTATATTTTGCTTTAATATTTAATAACTCCAATAGATTTTCCTCCTTATTGATCATGGATTTATATTGAAAAAATCAACCATGCCCCAAAATAAAAAATCCATATGCTTAAGCTACGTTGCATCTGGAGCTTTTAGTATCACAGTTTATTATTATTTTTCAGATTACTCAGCCATAGAATACACAGAGAAAACATAATAGTATCAAAATGAAATTGAATATCTGTGTATTTTATGACTTTAAAACTCTTGTTTTTTATATAAACAGAGATGTTACCGAATCTCCGGTATAACTTCGTATTATAGCCTCACCAACAAGTTTATATGAAGACAACACCCTTATTTTATTGCATTCTAATGCTTCTTTTTTTAGAGGTATCGTATCCGTCACAACAATGCTCTTTAAAGGTGAATCAATTATGCGCGAAATTGCCGATCCTGATAAAACCGGGTGCGAGCAACAGGCATGAATTTCTTTTGCACCATTCTTAATAATGGCAACTGCAGCCTCAGTAAGGGTGCCGGCTGTATCAACCATATCATCAATAATTATCGCGATCTTTTCTCTTACATCCCCTATTACTGACATGCCTTTTACTTTGTTTGGGACTTCCCTTCGCTTATCTATCACAGCCAGATCGCAATTAAGTCGCTTTGCATAAGCTCTTGCTCTTTCAGCACCACCGGCATCCGGAGATACAATGACAATATTATTTTCAAAATTAGTCTTAATATAATCTATTACTATAGGAGCTGCAAACAAATTATCTACAGGAATATTAAAAAAGCCCTGAATCTGACCTGCATGCAAATCCATGGTAATAACCCTGTTTGTTCCGGCAACGGTAAGCAGATCAGCAACCAGTTTAGCGCTTATTGGAACCCGAGGGGCTACTTTTTTATCCTGCCTTGCATAGCCGTAATAAGGTATAACAGCAGTTATTCTCCTTGCTGAAGAACGTTTTAGCGCATCAATCATTAAAAGCAACTCAATAAGATTATCATTAACCGGAGCACATGTTGATTGAACTACAAAAGCGTCTTTTGACCGAACATTTTCATTTATTTCGATCTGCATTTCCCCGTCACTAAAGGTTTTAACTTTGGCATCACCCAGAGGGACGTTAAGATAATTACATATTTTATTAGACAAATCGAGGCTTGAGTTGCCAGAAAAGATTACATAATCATTCATTATTCATTCCAATGTTTCGTTAATGGTACCTTCGCAAAAAGTCAAAAAACAAACGATTTTTATGAACTCATCTTTATTCCTGACCATAAAAATAATGGCTGGGGTGGGAGGATTCGAACCTCCGAATGCAGGAACCAAAGTCCTGTGTCTTACCGCTTGACGACACCCCATAAACAATATAAAAATTCACTTATAAACTCAAAGGGGTTTCCAAAGGCCCATCTTCAATTTATTAAATCCACAACAAAAACCCGCCAACCTTTATTTAGTGAAAGAACCCTACCTGCTTTTGTTGCACTGCTACTATCAGGAAAAAGGCCGAATACCGAAGATCCGCTTCCAGACATTAGAACGCCCGATGCTTCCTGTTTTACAATAGCCTTTTTAACTTTATTTATTTCAGGATGCATCGAAGAAGCAACATACTCAAGATCATTACAAAGAAACTGCGCATCAAATTCCTGTTTAAGGGATAAGCTCTTAAGTTTTTTTTTACAATTTGTCAATCTTAAATTCAGGTTTTTATACACATCTGCAGTTAAAACACTAAATCCTGGATAAACGATCAAGATCTTATAGGGAAATTTCAAAGGATATTCTTCAAGCTTTTCCCCTATACCGGTTGCTAAAGCAGATTTTTTAAATAAAAAAAAGGGGACGTCTGCACCAATCTCAAGACCCATTGACATTATTTCTTCTTTTGGAAATGGATAGCCGAAGTGGCTGTTTAATGCTGATAACACAGATGCAGCATTACTGCTTCCGCCTCCAAGCCCTGCACCCGATGGAATATTCTTTTCTATATGTATCTTAACACCAACCTTTTTTTTGAAATTCTTAAAAAAAAGGTTGGAAGCTTTTATAGCATGATTTTTTTCATCACATGGAATTTCCGGATCAGTACATGTAAGGGAAGTTGCGCCATTGCCAAAACTAATATGCAATATATCGTATAAACTCACACAACTCATTAATGTTGCAATTTCATGATAGCCATCGGGCCTTTTCCCTGATATGTGTAAGAATAGATTGACTTTCGCCGGAGAAAATACTTCCAATTAATGCTACCTTTTATATTGTGATAATCTTGAGCCAGTTTTAAAACGCCCCATTTCGACCAATCTTAGATTTGGACTCTATCTTGATAACTTAATTTGGAATTTTTACCAAGACATAACCACCCTTATCTCTCCATAAGAAAATATCTAAGGGTTTATTTTTAACTTTGTTTAGCACTTCAGTATATTCTCTTACAGTTTTTACAGATTGGTGATTTATCTCTTTAATAATATCTCCAGGAACTATCCCGGCTTCGGCAGCTTTACCATCGGGATCAATCGCAATAACAATAACACCTTCTTTTTCAGAAATATCATAACGGCGCGCTATTTCAGGAGTCAGATTAGCAACACGGATACCTATTTCATCGGGCTCACCTTTTAAGGAATCTGTCTTTGAGGCTATTTTCCCATCAGTTCTTTTAGCTATTTCCACATTAAATATCTTTTCCTTGCCATCGCGCAAAATATTAATTTTTACATTCTTACCAACGCCCATTTCGGCAACTATTTTCAGAAGAGTTCTGCTTGAGTCGATCTTTTGACCGTTAATCTTGGTAATAATATCCTTCGGCCTTATTCCTGCTTTATCGGCTGGATCTCCTGGAATTACATCGGAAACAAGAACACCTTTTCCACCCTCAATGCGAAAATATTCAGACAGATCAGCAGGTAAATTCTGAATAGTAATACCAAGCCATCCCCTGGTAACATCGCCATGTTTTTTTAACTGATCAACGATCCCCCTGGCAAGATTTATGGGAATCGCAAATCCTATACCCTGTCCACCTGCAATAATAATCGTGTTTATACCTATAACCTCACCATTCATATTCAACAGAGGACCGCCGCTATTACCTGGATTGATGGAAGCATCGGTCTGGATATAATCATCATAAGGACCAGAGCCTATAACTCGGCCCTTTGCGCTGACTATTCCGGCAGTAACAGTGTGCTCCAAACCGAATGGACTCCCTATCGCAACTACCCACTGGCCAACTTTCAGTGCATCGGAATCACCAAGATTCAAAACGGGAAGGCTGTTTTCATCTTTTATCTTAATAAGGGCAAGATCCGTATTCGGATCACGTCCAATAATTTCAGCATTATATTCTTTCTCGTTTTTTAATATAACTTTTATTTTATCAGAATCTTGCACCACATGATTATTTGTAACTATATATCCTTCTTTATCAATTATAAACCCTGAGCCAAGACTGCGCTGCTTAAATTCTCTCTGTTGATCCTGATTGAAGAATTTATTAAAAAAATCATTCATTTGATCATCATCGCTAAATGGACCACCGTGAAACTGTCGGGACATATTTTTTGTTTTCGCAGTTCTGACAGTTTGAATGTTTACAACTGCCGGACTAGCCATCTCCGCAAGAGCGCTGAAACTTTCAGGAACCATTGTTGTTTGAAGAGGCTTTGATTCTTTATTGGATTCCGAAGCATTTGCAAAGATACCTTTGTCATCAATTCTTTTGGTTTTATCATCTGAAACAGAGTTGAAACAGGAAATTCCAAGAATAATAGTTACAAGCGAAAAAACTATAATAATTGTTTTTCGCTGTTTAATCGCAGCAATTTTATTCAGCCACATTTGTGCCTCCTTCAAGTTTAAAACTTCTTGCCAAGTTAATTATGATAGACTCGAAAAAAATCCCGTCAAATATATACATTAAAATTTTACCTGTTAACCCGATAAGATTCTTACTCTGTTCCTTATTTTTTTTCTTTTACATAAATTATTCTCAAATCATAAAGTATGCTTCTTAACATGCGTTCTTCATCTTTTGATAGGTTCCCTTTGGTTTTTTCTTCAAGCATACTCAAAATATCTATAGTCTGCTTTGCAAGGTCGTGATTTTTTTCTTTTTCTCCGGTAGCAGGGTTTTCAAAAAGCCCAAGATTCATAAGTGCGGATGCATTCAGAGACATAATAAAGGTTGGAAAATTAATTTCGGGTAAACATGTTTGAGCCTTTTTTTCATCCGCATTCTTAACTGAAGGTTCAGCTTCCTTTGGTTCTTGTTTTATTGAGTCCTCAAACTCTTTTTTTTCTGCTTTATCATTAACCTTTTCCTGAGAAAAAATTCTCCGGTCATTTATGCTAAAATCTTTTTTATCTTCCGGCATAGTTATTCTCCTTATATTTCCAAGCTCTCAGGTTGCGAGTAAAGAAAACCATCAACAATTCATACTGCAAGACCTCTGCGAAATATCCATATAAAGCAGTGCCGGGGTATCGGACAGCACCCAGATGTGATAAACAAGAATTTTTCAAAGCTCTCAACTCTTTATTAGATATTCCGCTTTCAGATCACTAATTGCTGTCTAATCATAGGCTGCAGCTGATCCAAGCTGTTAAAGCTCAAGCAATGTAACAGTTTTAACCAGTGGCAACGCTTTTAATTCTTCAAGCACAGGTTCTGGAATCGGCAAATCAGTTTTAAGCAATATAATATTTCTCGCTCCTTCCTCTTCCTGCCCTACTTGCATTCTTCCTATATTGATACTGTTCTTACCAAGAACGGTTCCAATGCTTCCGATTGCACCGGGTTTATCAAGATTATGAACAAGAGCAAGATGTCCACTCGGATGCATCTCAAGTCTGAAATTATTTATTCTGACAATTCTTGGATCTTTCTTGCCAAAAATAGTACCTGCAACCACAAAAGTATTATCTGAAGCAACGCCTTTTATGGTAATAAGATTAATAAAATCTTCGGAATCAGCTGTTACTGTTTCCGTAACTTTTATACCTCTTTCCTTTGCAATAAAATTAGCGTTCACAAAATTAACGTCGTCTTTCACAATGGGCACTAGCAGGCCTCTCAAAACGGCTGTTGAAACGGGCGACATGTCAAGACCGTCGAAATTACCTGTATATTCGATGATAATTTCCTTAAAAGGTCCTTTTGAAAGTTGGGTAAGCAAGCTTCCCATCTTGTCAGCAAGTGATAAAAAAGGCCCTATTTTTTTCAATAGCTCTCCGGTAACAGAAGGGACATTAACTGCATTCGCAATAGTTCCGTTTTTTAAATAGTCAATTATCTGGCCGGCAACAGCAGTGGCGACATTCACCTGGGCTTCCTGTGTGGAAGCGCCAAGATGTGGTGTACATATAACCCTGTCCAGCTCAAATAGAAGGGAAGCACCGGGAGGCTCTTTCTCAAAAACATCCAGTGCTGCTCCTGCAACCTTACCTGCTTTTATGGCGTTGTACAGATCGTTTTCATTAATAATTCCGCCCCTGGCACAGTTTATTACCATCACACCTTTTTTCATCTTATCAAATGCATCTTTATTAAGCAGATTTAAGGTATCTTTAAGTTTAGGAACATGAACTGTAATGTAATCGGCTTTGGCATATAACTCATCAAGGGTAACGTATGTATATCCTGCTTTTTCAATTTGCTCCGGAGTAACAAAAGGATCATATACAATAACCTGCATTTTAAGACCACGTGCACGGTCGGCAACAATGGAACCGATCTTTCCAAATCCGATTATGCCAAGAATTTTATTGTACAACTCGCGCCCTTCAAGATTTTTCTTTTCCCATTTTCCCGCCTTAAGAGAAGCTGTCCCCCAGGGGATATTTCTTGTCATGGACATCATCATTGCAATAGCATGTTCTGCGGTTGTAATAACATTTCCTCCGGGAGTGTTCATCACAATCACACCATGTTTGGTAGCCGCCGGAATATCTACATTATCAAGACCAATTCCGGCCCGACCAACAACCTTAAGGCTCTTTGCTGCGCTTAAAAGATCGGCCGTTACTTTTGTGGCACTCCTTATGGCAAGGGCATCATAATCGCCTATAATTTTTTTGAGCTCTTCTGGAGACAAGCCGGGTTTAAAATCAACTTCAATTCCAACTTCATTCTGAAACATCTGTATCCCAACCGGATCCAGATTATCGCTTACAAGTACTTTCATGATTTTTCCTCTCAATATTCTTATAGAACAACAAACATATAATATCCAAATGTCCGCACATCGCGTGATCTATTACTATCTATACCCCATTATCTACTTTTAGATTTTAGAATATAAGATACCAACGGATTATTGTCAAATTATCATAATTAACTGAGCCACTTTCAAAACGTTTCAGTTTGGTCAGGATCAAGGCGGGTTAAAATTTTAACCGCAGGAATACATGGAGTATTTCGAGGATTATAATTTTCACCCAACGCAAAGATCGGCCAAAATGGGACGTTTTGAAACTGGCTCATTAATTTAAATTTCGTACCAATATTTTCCATAAGCATACATCGCCCATAGGCCTGTATTAGATAATACTTGTTTTTATTAGAAATATTTTTATATCTTTCCAAAAGAGCAAAGGATCGGGAGGAAAATCATTATGGCCTGAATCGTAGGTAATCATTGTGCAATTTTTTGCCGCTTTTGAAAGGGCAACTCCGTGCCTATGAGGTATAATTTCATCATGCTTTCCATGGATAACAAGCACCTGTCCGGTATAAAAGCTTAATGTTTTAAGATTATCAAACTTGTCTCGTATCAAAAACCCGGGGACAAAGTATTTTAAAGCAAAAGGTCTGAGACTGGTAAATGTGGACATCAAAATAATGGCCGCTGGAGTACGTTTCTCAGAAAGAGCGCAAACAGCTCCACCACCGATTGATCGGCCGGCAAAAATTATTCGGGAAGCATCTACATCCCTTCTCGCAGCAAGATAGTCGTAAGCAAGAATAAACGCCTCAGTTATGCTTTGCTGTGACGGTGATCCTTCCGAACGCCCATAGCTTGGATATTCTACAAGCAGAACCCCTATCCCGAGATCTGAGAATTCCTTAAGTTCATCAGGCCAAAAATCTATCAATTCTGCATTGCCGTGTGCAAAAACTACGGCCGGTGAAGATTTGTTTGCTTTGTTATTAGCCGGAGGTATATACCATACCTCAACCCTTCCCGATTTGGTTTCAAGAAATTTTTTTTCAACCCCCGTTATGTTTTTACTTTGTTCAGTATATGCTTTTGTTAAAATTCGTGGAAAAACAATCCGCCTTTGAATTAGAAAAAAAAAGCCGCAATAAATCAAATAAATAGATACTATAATTACTAATATTATTATAATCACGTGCAATACTAATCACCCGGTTTTATGCTGATAATCACATATATTTGTTAACGGACAAACCGTACATAAAGGTTTTCTTGCCCTGCATATCTCTCTTCCGAAATAGATAAGCCTTAAGCAAAAATCATTCCATTCTTTTTGGGGTATTATTTTCATAAGATCAAATTCAATTTTAACCGGATCTTTATTAAATGATAAGTTCAGGCGTTGCGAAATTCGTGCTACATGTGTGTCGACTACTATTCCGGGGATATCAAATGCGGCACCAAGTACAACATTTGCAGTTTTTCGGCCCACTCCGGAGAGACCTGTCAGCTCTTCTATCGAGCCAGGAACGATGCTATTATATTTCTCAATAATATCTTTAGAGCAGTTTTTTATATTTTTTGTCTTATTTCTAAAAAAGCCTGTAGATCGAATCAATTTTTCTATTAGTTCATCTGGAGCTTTTGCAAAATCATAAGGGGTTTTAAGCTGGTCAAATAGACTTTTAGTAACTATATTAACTTGCTTATCCGTACATTGTGCAGAAAGTATTGTTGCAACAAGAAGCTCAAAGGCATTTCTGTAATTAAGCTGGGTTTTAACCTCTGGATATCTTTTAGTTAAAATTTGAATTATTTCCCAGATATGGTCCGATGGTTTCATTTTATGACATTTAACATTTTAATATTATTTGTATAACACTATGACATATAAAGTATTTATTGCTTCGCGATAAGCATTACGACCTTTGACGGGAACATCAAATATGGAGCTTAGCAAAACCGGATATGGTAATAAAAATTTATTTTATAGTACTTTTTCATATACCTATATTTGTTTGATTAGCTGCAAAACTGCTTATTATACTTCTCTTCCGCCCAATATCTTAAAGCAGAAAAAATGATTGACATATAGCTTTAACTTTCCTATATATTCTGGCCATTGTAAAGCACTATATTATCATCATAATGATAATTAAAGAAGAATTAGAAAATGCATAGAAAATATATGTAGAGGAGGTGAAGTGTCTTTAAGGTTTTTAGTCTTTTTTTTAAATGATTAATAATAAACAATAAAGGGGGTTTTTAATGAGTGCAACTATACAATTTGCATTAGGATGCGGTATATTAGGCGTTATATACGCAATTATAACTGCAATCTGGGTGTCAAAGCAGGACGCAGGAAATGCTAAAATGCAGGAAATATCAAATGCAATTAAAGAGGGCGCATATGCATTTCTTGGACGTGAATATAAAACAGTAGCGGTAGTTGCTGTAATACTGGTTATCCTTATTTATCTATTTGGTCTTGGCAAGTGGACGGCCATCGGCTTTATCGTTGGTACTGTTGGATCAGCGTTGGCCGGTTTTGTAGGTATGTGGGTTACTGTAAGAGCGAACGTACGCACAACACAGGCTGCAAGCAAAGGTCTCCAGGCTGCTCTCGGCCTTGCCTTTAAAGGCGGCTCGGTAACAGGAGTTATGGTCGTTGGCCTTGGAATTATAGGACTCGCCGGTTTTTATTACGTTGTAAAAGCGGCGGATCCGGAACATGCAACCCATGCTCTGATAGGACTTGGATTTGGATGCTCGCTCATGAGCGTTTTTGCCCGTATTGCAGGCGGCATCTACACAAAGGCTGCCGACGTTGGAGCTGACCTTGTAGGTAAAGTTGAGGCCGGAATTCCTGAAGATGATCCTAGAAATCCTGCGGTTATCGCAGATAACGTTGGTGACAACGTAGGCGACTGCGCAGGCATGGCGGCAGATCTTTATGAAACATATACCGTTACTCTTGTTGCGGCTATGTTGCTTGCAAAGACGGTTTTCGGCGATGGTAGTCCGTGGATTGAATTTCCGTTGATGCTTGGTGGAATCTCAATCATTGCTTCAATTATCGGAACATTTGCGGTAAAGCTTGGCAAAAGCCAGTATATTATGGGTGCGTTATACAAAGGCCTTGCTGTTTCAGGCATACTTGCCGCAGTGGCCTTTTATGTTGTGACAGGTTTTTTCTTAAAAACTTTGTCGGCTGAAACAATTGCCGCATATCCTTCATTTACACAGATGAACGTTTTTCTGATGGCGCTTATTGGCCTTGTGCTGACAGGCCTGATCGTTGTTATCACAGAGTATTTCACTGCAGCAGACCGTCCTCCGGTACAACACATTGCAAAAGCCAGCCTTACCGGTCATGGAACAAACGTAATCGCAGGGCTTGCGGTAAGTATGAAAGCAACTGCTGCACCGGTTATAGTAATTGTTTTGGCAATCCTTGGTTCCTATCATTTGGGCGGCGGATTTTCAGGAGCAGAAGATGCTGCTAAAGGCGGTCTTTTTGCTATTGCTCTTGCCGCTGTTTCCATGCTTTCGATGACAGGTATCGTAGTTGCTATCGATTCTTATGGTCCTATTACCGACAATGCCGGTGGTATTGCCGAAATGTCCGGATTGCCCGAAGAAATCCGCAACATTACTGATCCGCTGGATGCAGTCGGAAATACAACAAAGGCTGTAACAAAGGGTTATGCCATAGGTTCGGCTGCACTTGCGGCTCTTGTCCTTTTTGCCGAATACTCACGTTCATTTCCTGAGGTGATTCTTTTTGATCTTTCAAATCCGATGGTTTTGGCCGGTCTTTTTATCGGTGGTCTGCTTCCATACTATTTTGGTTCTCTTCTTATGGAGGCTGTTGGAAAAGCAGCTGGCAGCATTGTTGAAGAAGTTAGAAGGCAGTTCCGTGAAATCCCGGGAATTATGGAATATAAGGCAAAACCGGAATACGGCAAGTGCGTTGATATCGTAACAAAAGGCGCTATCAAGCAGATGATGCTTCCTGCTCTTATACCGGTTGTTGTTCCAATTTTGGTTGGTTTTTTTCTCGGTAGAGAAGCTCTTGGTGGAGTTCTTATCGGAAGTATCTTAACCGGTCTTTTCCAGGCTATCGCCATGACAAGTGGCGGCGGTGCATGGGATAATGCCAAGAAATCCTTCGAAGACGGTGTTACCGATGACAATGGTGTTGTTCACAAAAAAGGTAGCGAAGGCCACAAAGCATCCGTTACAGGTGATACAGTAGGCGATCCTTACAAGGATACAGCCGGTCCTGCTATCAACCCGATGATCAAGGTTATCAACATCGTTGCTCTTTTGATTGTTCCTCTGATCTAATTGTGATGGTTAAGTAAAACCGATTGTTTTATATGTTCAAAAGGCCGTTCTTTTAAAAAGGACGGCCTTTTGCATTATTTCGTTTTATTATTAAAACTACATTAAATGTAATCAAATAAACCTATATAACATGATAAATATTCCCAAAAAAGTAAGTGCATTAGGTCTTTGTTCAGGTGGACTGGACAGTATTTTGGCCGCATTGATTCTGCGTAAACAACAGATTGAAGTTGAATGGATAACTTTTGAAACTCCGTTCTTTTCTTCCCTAAAAGCAAAAATTGCATCAAAAACAACCGGCATTCCTTTAACTGTCAGAAATATTACTGAAGAATACATGAAAATGCTGAAAAGTCCTCATTGCGGATATGGTAAAAATATGAATCCATGCATAGATTGCCATTCTTTAATGTTTGAGATAGCAGGTAGCCTCATGGAACAAAAAGGGATTGATTTTCTTTTCAGCGGGGAAGTGTTAGGACAGCGGCCTATGTCTCAAACATCATCCTCGCTTAGGTATGTGGAAAAGCACTCCGGATACGAGGGCTATATACTCAGGCCCTTATCTGCAAAAAGATTAGATCCTACAATACCCGAAATAGAAGGGCTTGTTGACAGGGATCTTCTGCTTGATATTACAGGAAAGTCGAGAAAGCCTCAGATAGCTCTTGCAGCAGAATTTGGGATTTCAGATTATCCTGCTCCTGCTGGCGGATGTCTTTTGACCGACAAAGAATTTTCTAAACGATTAAAGGACCTTTTTGCGCACCAGGAATATTATCTGGAAAACGAGCTGCATTTATTAAAATTTGGCAGGCATTTCCGAATCAATAAAAGCACAAAAATAATAGTCGGGAGAAACAAATCCGATAATGAAAGCATAGAAAAGCTATTTAACCCATCTTCGGATATTATGTTCAAGATAAAAGACTTTCCCGGACCATTGGCAATAATGCCCAATGGCGGAAGCAATGATACAATAATACTTGCGGCATCTATATGTTCAGGATACAGCAAAGCCCCGGAATTATCACAAATCGACGTTGTCACAATAACTCCTGACAGCAGCAGAACCATAAAAGTACTTGCTATACCTCCGGAGAAAATACGGCACCTCATGATACAGTAATACAATGCAAATCAACAAGTTCTTGCTTTAAGTTGACCGCATGCTGCCGAAATATCCCGCCCTTTACTATGCCGGATTACAGCAGTAAAATTATTATTTAGAAGAATTTCCTGAAATCTCCGAATTTCCGTTTCCTCCGGTCTTTTAAATTCGCTTGCTTCATACTCATTGAAGGGAATCAGATTTATTTTTGATTTAACGGACCTTAACAGTTTTGCAAGACATTTTGCATCAGCAGGAGAATCATTGATACCTTTTATTAGAATATATTCAAAAGTTATCCTGTTTCTGGGTTTCAAATCATACACACGGCATGCCTCAATCAGGTCTTCGATGGGATATTTTCTGTTTATCGGCATTAGCATATCTCTTGTTTCGTTGTCTGCGGCATTGAGCGATACTGCAAGATTAACTCCGGCATCCTTTCCAAGATCTTTTAAAAAAGGCACAAGGCCTGCTGTTGATACAGTAATCTTTCGTTTTGAGAAGCCAAGACCGGCGTCTTTAGACGAAATTGAATCTATTGCTTTTATAACATTTTTATAGTTTGCAAGCGGTTCTCCCATTCCCATTAAAACAATATTTGAAAGACGCAATTTAGCACCTGCTACTTCATTTTGAATATCCCGTACCTGAGACACAATTTCAGCCTTAGTAAGATTCCTGACGAAACCTCCTCTTGCTGTTAAGCAAAATCTGCATCCCTGAGCACATCCAACCTGGCTTGAGATGCATAAAGTATAGTGATTCTTTTCAGGAATAAGTACACTTTCAATATAATTTCCATCTGTTAATCCGAACAGGTATTTTTTTGAACCATCACTTGATATCTCAATCTTTTGTTTATCAAGACGGTTTATTGTAAAGTGATTCGAAAAAATGCTTCTTAATTCAAGGGCGATATCTGTCATTTCCTCAAATGTATCAACCTGTTTCAAATAAATCCATTTAAAGATCTGATGAGCTCTGTAGGCTTCAATTCCCTTTTCTTTTAACCATAAAGAAAGTTCTTCTTTTGTCAGGTCAATAATATTTTGTTTTAGTTTTAAATCCATAAATAATATCTTGCATATGTTTGCTTGCTTAAAATCGATTAAAACTACTTACAGGCGAAAATAGCCAGCTTTTTATACTTATGAATCATGCCGTTAAAGCATTACATTGTCAAGTTCCGGAATGTGCTCAAAAATAATATAACTGCTGTCATGTTTGATATTAATCAAAAATCCTGCCATTGTAATATTGTGGATTTTTATCTGAGTTTTCTATATAAACACAAGATTCCGTTGATCATGATAAATCAAGCTGATAGAGTGATT
Organism: Pseudomonadota bacterium; assembly: GCA_018901125.1. Lineage (GTDB taxonomy): Bacteria > Desulfobacterota > Desulfobacteria > Desulfobacterales > RPRI01 > RPRI01. The sequence continues at coordinate 39,719 of JAHIFE010000096.1, forward strand.
ACAGTAAAATTTCCCGTGCAATTAAGCGCATGAATCGTGTTTGAGGTTTTATAAAGTTGGAAAACCTCATTATTCTTTATTCCGGCAAAGGCCTGAATTCTGTTATATTAATTTGTTATAGCTTGTCGTCACTCCGATTTTCACCGAAGTGACGACTTTTTATGAATCCAATATATTTACGGAGTGTTATAATTGGAGACAAGGGAAGAAAAAATAAAACCTTTCAGGCTTGCAAAGTATTTCACTTTTTCAAGTCTTATTGTCTTGTTTGCGGGAATTATGGTGCTTACAGCTTTAAATACTCACTGGATTAAAAAGACACAGCAAAAAAAGAGTGAAGAATATGCATTTCTCATTGCTGCAAATCTGAATCACCAGCTTTTTACGCAGTTTATTCTTCCGGTTTCGCTTAAATACGGAAAAATACAGCTTCGAAATAAAGAGCAATCTCAAATTATAGATAATGTTATTCGCAGTACCCTTCACGGCTATAAAGTGGATAATGTAACAATTTATGGTATTGATAAAAATATCGTTTCATACAGTTTCGATAAAAATTTATTGGGGAAGGAAAATTTAGGCGGACAGGAATATTATAATGCACTTTCAGGCGAGTCTACAACAAAATTGGTTCAAAAAGGAAATTTTATTGAAATCCTTCTTGGTTTTCACTCGAAAAACATAATGACCACTTATACACCGCTTCGCATTGAGAAAGCACATCCCGGACCCGAAGGTCCAATAATAGGCGTAATTGAAATTGAACAGGATTTATCCGAAGATTATATAAGGATTTTTAAGTTTCAGTTTGTTGTGATTGTTATGATAACTGTTGTCCTGTGCTGCCTTTTTGGCTTTCTTGTTTTTGTTGTAAGAAAAGGAGAGAAAATAATTGAAACCCGCGCTGTGGAGCGTCTGGTCCTTGAAGAACAACTCAGACGGGCTGAACATTTGTCAACCATAGGTGAAATGGTAGCGGGTATTTCCCATGAGATTAGAAATCCTTTGGGAATTATCAAAAGTTCGGCCGAATTTTTAAAGAAAAAAATTGCCGTTCTTGATCCTTCTAACCCGGTTCCTGACATAATAATTGAAGAATCCGTTCGCCTGAATAATATAATAACTGATTTTTTAAATTTTGCTAAACCAAAAACTCCAAACTTGATACCTTGTAGCATAGAAGGCATTATTGAAAAAAACCTTAATTTTTTATCGCAACAGTTTGAAGAAAAAGGCATTACAGCCAAAATAGAAAAAACATCCGACATTCCGGAAATATCTGTCGATTCCAATATGATCTATCAGGCATTTTTAAACATTCTTATTAATAGCATACAATCTATGCCTGATGGAGGGAAAATATATGTCAAAATCACTTCTGATCCTAACTGTATTAATATTGTTGTTGAAGATGAGGGAACAGGAATTCCTGAAAATTATTTAAAAAAGATATGGGACCCATTTTTCACCACCAAAGAAAAAGGAACGGGTCTTGGTCTTATAATTGCTAAAAATATATTTGAAGCCCACAATGGCAAAATTCAAATCTCAAACAGGTCTACTCGAGGGGTTAAAGTCTTAGTAATAATTCCTGTTTAATAAGGACAGCACTTATGGAAACAATTTTAATTGTTGATGATGAAAAAAATTATCCCCTGATAATAAGCGCAATTCTTGAAGAAGAAGGATATGAAACATTAGTTGCAAACAATGGTCTTGCAGCTTTGGAAATTATTAACAACTCGGATATCGATCTTGTTCTTACAGACATGAAAATGCCTCTAATTGATGGAATAGAACTTTTGGAAAGAATAAAAATATCAGATCCCGATCTTCCTGTTATAATGATGACAGCCCATGGAACTGTCGAAAAAGCTGTAGAAGCCATGCAAAAAGGCGCTTATAATTATATACTGAAACCATTTGATAATGAGCGACTAATTCTTTTTGTTAAAAAAGCTATTAAGATTTACAGTATTATCAATGAAAACAGACGTCTTCGCAATGTGGTTCAGTCGCAGTATAAATTTGGCAATATTATCGGTAAAAGTAAATCCATACGAGATGTTTTTGAAACTATACAAAAAGTGTCGCCAACATCAGCAACTGTTTTAATAGAAGGAGAAAGCGGTACCGGAAAAGAGCTTGTCGCAAAATCCATTCATTTTAACAGTCCAAGGAGTGAAAAACCTTTCATACCCGTGAATTGCTCTGCTTTTGCTGAAAATCTTCTTGAGAGCGAGTTGTTTGGTCATGAAAAAGGCGCCTTCACAGGAGCTGTTGCCATGAAGAAAGGAAGATTCGAATTAGCTGATAACGGCACCCTTTTTCTTGATGAAATATCCGAATTGTCGCAGGGCCTCCAGGTAAAACTGCTTCGCGTATTACAGGAAAGAACTTTTGAAAGAGTAGGGGGAGTTAAGCCGATTTCGGTAAATATCCGCATTATTGCAGCAACAAACAAGCACTTAAAAGAGGAGGTCAGGCGGGGAAGTTTCAGGGAAGATCTATTTTATCGCCTTAATGTTCTTAATATCAACATTCCGCCTCTAAGGCAAAGGTTGGAAGATATACCTCTTCTTGTTGATCATTTCATAAAAAAATACGCCATACAAAGAAAAACAGGAGAACCTGTAACTGGTCTTGATGCGGAAGTTGAGCGTCTTTTATATGATTATACCTGGCCCGGAAATGTTCGCGAACTTGAAAACTTTATCGAACGGGCTATCATATTGTGTGCCGACAACAAAGTAAGGGTTTCCGACCTTCCAAGAGAATTTAGGGATAATGTATACAATACGCTGCATTTTGAAGGAATCCCAGCTAATGCAAAATTATATGAAACTCTTGATTTAGTTGAGCAAATAATGATTAAAAGGGCTATGAAAATGGCAAACAATGTTCAGGCGCATGCTGCTGAATTGCTTGGTATAGGAAAAAGCGGACTTAATCAAAAATTGAAAAAGTTTAATATTGATGCGGTTAAAGAACTATAAATAAAGCACATAACCCGGTTTAAAAAAATAAACCCAAGCAATCTCTTTAAAATCAACATATTGTGTGAATCTTCACGAATATGAGTTCAAAATATTGAACTTGCTAATATTGATATGGAATATAGATAAAAATCTATTAATGAATAAAAGAGGAAATAAATAATTATAACTATCTTGAATTCACAGCATAATGAAGTTATCTATTGCTGCAGATAAAAAATAAACAAAAAATGGCAGGATATTTGCAACTACTTATATTAAACCCGATAATAATTCTTCTTTCCTCCTTAGCGGTCAACCTGATTAATTTCGGTTGGCCGCTATTCTTTTAGAAAGATCAAGATTCATGTTCTTTGGCAATAACAAAATAAAATGAATCTGTAAAATCAGAACAAATCTTTTTATAAGCTTCCTTGCTCTTTTTTTCATCTCCCATTATGGCAAAAAGCCTTCCAAGATTAAAATAGGCTTCATCTTTCAAAAAATTATCCGGTTCTGATACAATCTTTTCAAAATAATTTGCAGCGGATTTATAATCCTTTTTTTCTTCAAAAGCATACCCAAGACTGTTTATTATCTCGCATTTAACAAACCGGTTTTTATCAAAATCTATAAGCGCTTTACCGTATAGGCCGATCGCATCGTCTATCTCTCTGGCATTATAGCAAATATTTGCAAATTCAAGCCTTGCTGTTTTGCCTCCGCTATTACCTGAATATTTATCTATAATGTTCTTAAAGTCGGCTTTAACTTCATTCAAAGCTTTTTCATGTCCGTTTTTGTTAAGAGAAATATTATAATCTCGCATACTGTTTTCAAGCATTGCAAAAGCTTTGCTTTCGGACTTGTGGGAAAAGTATCCATATCCGGAAAAGACAATTGCAACAAGCACCATCGCGCATATAATATATAACAATTGAATCTGATGTTTATTCGCAAGGTGTAATAATTTGGATGAAATAGTTATAAACTCATCAGGTTCATTTAAAAGCGCTTTTCTTGTTATTTTTTTCTTTGCCATTAAGTTTCTCCAACTATCATTTACTTCAGTATTCTTTTAATTCTATCCCAGCCATCTCCAGGTATATTAGCTCCTACAACTTGACAAACTTCATATCCACACGCCGACCCTAATTTACCACATTTTTCAAGGTTGTACCCATTTACAAATCCGAATAAAAAGCCAGCCGCCCATAGATCGCCTGCTCCTGTAGTATCTAAAGCAAACCCGCTTCCCATTGGCTCAACTTTAATAACTTCGCCCTTGTAAGATATATAACTTCCACGTTCCCCAAGCTTAAGTACCGCTATTTCCGCCCGTTTTGAAATAACATCAAGAGCCAACAGTTCATCTCTATAACCTGTAAAGGCAAATGCTTCATCCTCATTTGCAAGCAATATATCCACATAATCATCAACTATATTGTCAATGAAATCTTTATGTTCTTCTACAACTGTAAAACTTGCAAGATCTAACGAAATAATTGCACCTGCTGCTTTTGCGTTGCTTAAAGCAGATATTATTAACTCTTTATTAAACAACAGATAGCCCTCTATATGTACAACCACAGCCCCTTTGAAACAATTAATTGTAATTTCTTCAGGCCTTGTTTCTGAAGATGCGCCAAGGCAGGTAAACATCGAACGCTGAGCATCAGGCGTTACTATAGAAAGAACTCTTCCGGTAGGAGAAGAACAAGTAAAAATATGTGATTCAACATTATTATTTTTTAAATCATTTTCAAAAAATTTACCCAGTTCGTCTTCACCCAATTTTCCTACAAAGCGAGCTGTTCCGCCTAGCTTGCCTATTCCCACGATTGTATTGCATGCAGAGCCTCCTGTTACTATGCTAGGCTTTTTTGTTACCTGAGATAATGTATTTTCAATAACATCATCACTAACCAGAGTCATGCCACCCTTTACAGCCCCGGCTTTTGCAAGAAACTCTTCATCTTCAAGAGCAAGAATATCAATAAGAGCTGACCCTATACCAACTACAAGTTTTCCACTATTCTTTTCGTTAAAATCGTCAATCATTTATTATCCTTAAGCTGGTATCTTATTGGAGTTGATATTTAGCTTACCATTCTAAATAATAATTGATAGACTCGTAAAAAAGCCCATCAATAAATAATACTTAATTTAGTGTTTCCGTATCCTGCAAATTTATATTGAGTTTTCCAAAAAAAGATAATTAATTTTTCTTCTAAAGTAGCAAAGATAATATTTAGCACACTATTATTTTACTATATTACTATATAGTTATTATATGTACCAAAATTATTCTGACAAAGTTGATCATTATCCGGATCCTTTTGCCATTGTCCATCCACTAGAAATCTGTATTCATATCTTCCAGGATTAAGAAAAATCGTTTTTTTCCAAACATCACTGTTTTCTTTTTTCATGGGATGCTTTTTTTCATTCCAATTATTAAAATCACCCATTAAAGAGACATTCTTTGCTTTGTGAGCTTCGATAATAAAAGTTATTCTTCTTTTGCCAGCTGTAGCTTTTATTTTTTCTTTTTCCATAGAAGCCTCCTTTATATATATATTATCTTCTCATTTAAAATGGTTATAGAATAATGAGTTTGAGTTCAGCATAATACTTTTCGAGTAGCAGGATGGAATACCAGATTGCAATTATTCTTTTAAATCAATATATTGGATATTTTTAATATTTATAAAGCCTATTGTCAAGATATTTGTTCTTGCCTGTCAGAAGCAAATAAATAGTTTAGTATTTATAGATTATATCTATATCTTATTTAATTAACTCAATTTTATTTTGATTAGCTTAAATCACTCAAAAAACCACCGATTAAATTCTAACGGACCGGATTTATGACAATCGCTATAAGGCATTTTTCAATAGTCTTCTATTAAATCAAAAAAAAGAGGTTACAGTACAATACTGTAACCTCTTTTTTTCCGTTTGGTAGCGGGGGCTGGATTTGAACCAACGACCTTCGGGTTATGAGCCCGACGAGCTACCAGACTGCTCCACCCCGCAATAATTTTTACTTATTTTAAGAATGCCCCTTAGGATATTTTTTTAAAAAGCTAAATAAAGGGTTTTTCTCCCATCGCTTGAATATAATTCAAACGACTCCATCCTCCCTATTAGACACCAGCTTCTTAAACGCCTCTATCCTGTTGATACTCTTTTTAAGAGTGTACCTTTATTAGTTAATCATCTCTAATAAGTCAAGCTGTTTATTTTCGATAAGCAGAAGATAATTTATTGCGCACAGTTGGCAAATTATAACATAATGTAACTCTTAGTTTTTTATTCGTTAAAAAACCAGAAAATAAATTATTTACGCTCCCTCTTCATATTTAAAGGAGACCTGAACCCTTGCCCTGAATGCAGCAATTTTCCCTTTTTCAATCTTCATATCCAGTTTTGTAATTTCTGCGATTCGTAATTCCCGAAGAGATTTTGACGCCCTTTCAACAGCATTTTTTGCTGCCTCTTCCCATGATTTTGTACTTGTCCCGACCAGTTCAATTATTTTGTATACACTCTCAGCCATTTTGTCCTCCTTATTAAGTTTGTGGTTATTGGTTAATGCTGTTTATTGAAAACAAAAGCTTAATAAAAACTCTGTTGCATTAGAAAACCAAAAATTGAAGATTTAGAGGTTGAATCTGGTGTAACAAAAAAAATACGCGCTAATATCGGAAATCCCAACTCTCCTCTTGAATATAATTAAGGAGGTCATACAATCATTTAGTGGATTTAAATTGATAAAACACTTACGAGTATTTAAAATTTATAACTAAAAAATAAATAAGTCAAATTAAATTTGACTTTATGGTAGTTGCCGTTATCAATATATTTGTTTTTCAGATATCCATTATTTATAGCTTAGCAAGAAGTTGAAATAAAAATTTAAGCAGCAGGAAAGGATTCTTTCCCATTAAATCAATTTCATGATTCTTTACTGTTGTAGTTTAAATGGTTTTATTTTCAAACTGTTGATGAACTTTTTAAAAGTCCATCCATTTTTGACATTATTGCTTCCGGTGATGAGGACAAAACTGTTTTGTCGTTTTTTATAAGTATATATTTTGTCTTTCCGGTGTGCCCGGAAACAATTTCAAGTCTTGATGGGGAAACTGAAAGAATTTTTGCAAGATACTTAATGCACATACTGTTTGCAGAGCCGTCAACCGGGGCAGCTGTAAGTTTTATTTTCAGCGCATCTCCAAAAAGTCCAGCTATCATGTTTTTTGAAGATCGGGGCAGAATATATACCTTAAAAATTATACCTTCGGAACTTTTCCTGAAATAAAGCATTATAAAGCAGGATCACTTTTTCTTATTGAGTCTATGATGCTTGTTGAAGAAATGTTTTTCTTAACTTGAATAATAACAACTTGACCTCCGTATTTTTCGACAATATCACGTCCGTATACTTCTTCAGATGAGTAATTGCTTCCCTTGGTAAGTACGTCAGGACGCACGGTTTCAATCAGGTTTCCAAGTTTATTTTCCGGAAAAACGACAACATAATCAACGCTGTCAAGCGCGCTCAATATCCTTACTCTTTCTTTAGCCTTGATTACCGGCCTTCCGTTTCCTTTCAGTTTTTTTACCGACTCATCATCATCAATTGCGACTATCAGGACATCGCCTTCTTTTTTTGAAGCTGAAAACAAGTTGATATGACCGGCATGCAAAAGGTCGAAACAGCCGTTTGTGAATACTATTTTCTTCCCTTTTCCCTTCAGGTCCTGAACCAGAGAGGGAAGCTCGAACAGATTTTTTTGCTTTATTCTGTAGTCATCGGTGCTAACAGTCAACGCGGCTGATAATTCTTCTTCTGATACAGTGGCTGTTCCTATCTTTCCTACAACAATTCCGGCAGCAGTATTTGCTATTGAAGCTCCAACCTTAAGCGATGTGCCGGATGCCGTGCAAAGTCCAAGAACGGCAGCAACTGTATCGCCGGCTCCTGAAACATCAAATACCTGCCTTGCTTCTGAGCTGATTTTATAGGGCTTTTTGTTTTCTTCGAAAAGAATCATACCATCTTTGCCGCAGGTAATAAGAACGTTTGCGATACCAGTGCTTTCAATGATTTTTTTACCCGCCTTTACCAGCGAGGAATTATTTGTTATTTCTATTCCTGATGCAAGGGCCGCTTCTTTTATGTTGGGAGTAATAAGGGTAACACCTGAGTATTTTGAATAATCAAGACCTTTGGGATCCGCTATGGTTATTCTTCCGGTTTTTTTTGCTGTTTTAACTGTTCTTGCCACTAATAATTTACTGATCAATCCCTTGCCGTAATCGGAAATAAGCACCACATCCGCCTTTGGGATTTTCTTTTCAATAAAATGCGCAATTTTATCAAAAGTATCATCTGAAATTGTTTTTATTGTTTCTCTGTCAATCCTTAAAACATGCTGGTTTCCCGCAATAATTCTTGTTTTTCGTGTTGTAGGTCGTCCGGGTTCCTGAATTATTCCTTGTACGTCAACTCCAAGAGCGGTGAATTTCTTAAGCAGCAGGTTCCCGCTCCTGTCACCTCCAATAACACCGGCAGCAAAAACTTCAGCCCCGAGTGCTACAAGATTATTTATTACATTGCCTGAGCCTCCCAAAGTTGAGTCTTCTTTCTTTACTGCTATAACAGGAACCGGAGCTTCAGGAGATATCCTGTCGACATCACCCCATAGGTATTCGTCAATCATCAGATCGCCGATAACAAGTATTTTACAGTTTTTAAATTTTGAAATATCTATTTCCATATTAAATTTCGGCTAAGCTTTTTTTTATGACATCAACAACACAACAGGGCGGCCGAACAATTTTCCTGTCTATATTGACAAATGCGTGCTTTGAAGAGCCCGTTGCCTGTACTGTCTTTCCATCTTCATTTAATATACGGTAAGTAAACTTCATCCCGCCCTTAAAACTTGTATCAAGAGTTGTCTCAATTATCAGAAGATCGTCATATTTAACGGGAGATAAAAATTTACACTGAATCTCGGACAGAGGCATAAAATATCCCTTTTCTTCTATAGCCTTATAAGTCAATCCCAAATTCCTGAACATTTCCCCGCGCCCCATCTCAAACCAGCGCAGGTAATTTGCGTTATAGGCATACCCCATGTTATCGGTGTCACCGTAAATAACCCTGTATGTAATCCTGCTTTTTAGCATAAACTTACCTTGTTTAATCTGAACTCTCTATCAGTAAAAACCATTATGACCTGCATAAAACGCTACAAATAAAAATTTGTTGGAATTTTTACGAGCCTATCAAATTTTAAAGCAGGCAATCAGTTTCCAGCAATTTTTTTAGCTCTTTATAGTTATATGTAATAGGAAGTTCAGGAAAATCTATTTTAAAATTATCGGGCGGTCTGAAAAGAATCCCGCGGTCTGCTTCTTTTAGCATGCCTATATCGTTATATGAATCTCCAACGGCTATAACCTTGTAGTTAAGACTTTTTAATGCAATTACCGCTTTTTTCTTGCCTTCCTTTTGACGCAAAGTATAATCTTCAATCGAACCGTCCGGGCCTATTACAAGAGAATTACAAAAAAGCGCAGGCCATCCGAGCTTTTTCATCAATGGCCCTGCAAACTGAACAAATGTATCTGAAACAATAATTACCTGTGTTACTGATCTAAGCCAGTAAAGAAACTCTGCAGCTCCTTCAAGCGGGTTTATCATTTCAATAACTTTTTGTATATCGGTTATATTAAGATGTTCTCTTTCTATTATTTTTAGCCGTCTTTTCATAAGAACATCATAATCTGATATATCCCGTGTGGTAAGTCTTAGCTCTTCAATTCCTGTTTTTTGTGCTACATTAATCCATATTTCAGGCACAAACACACCTTCAAGGTCACAGCATACAATGTGCATAAATCACCTTTTTCGTAATCGGATGTTAAATAGCTAACAACGGCATATCTTGTTTTGATTGCCGCTGATCGCTATTTAATATTCTTTATAATTTTATTATCCACCCGAAAAAACATAATCTGTTTAATCCTCGTCACTGTCATCTTCAATCCTTATAAGTGCGGGTTTTGAGCTTACAACATCAAGTTTTGATATTTCATCAAGAGCCTTCTTGACATTTTCTTCCCTGCAAAGGTGCGTAAACATGACAATTGGCACTGAACCGTTTGTTTTACGCCCTTTCTGGTGAACCGACTTTAGGCTGATTCCATACTTTCCCAAAATACCGGATATTTTCGAAAGGACTCCAGGCCTGTCTTGAGATGAAAAGCGGAAATAATAATGAGTGGAAATTTCATCAACCGGCATAATTGGGATATTCCGGATATTTGCCATCTGGCAGGAAAGCAAGGGAACTCTTCCGACCGAACCGCATAGAATATTTCTGGCGAGATCGGCCGCATCGCTTATGACTGCGCTGGCCGTGGGCATCATACCTGCTCCCTTTCCATAAAGCAGAATATCCCCGACAGCATCTCCTGTAATAGTAACCGCGTTAAGCGAGCCGTTTACATTTGAAAGCAGATTTTGAAAAGGGATCATTGTCGGATGTACTCTTGCCTCAACGGAATTTCCCCTGTGCTTGCTTATTGCAAGAAGCTTAATCCTGTATCCAAACTGACCTGCAAACTCAATATCAAGGGGAGTTATCTTTGAAATGCCTTCTATGTAAATATCTTTTAAATTAATCTCCATTCCATAGGCAATCGAATTAATAACAGCCAGCTTGTGGGCTGTATCAAGACCTTCAATATCAAGCGTGGGGTCAGCTTCCGCAAAACCTTTTTTCTGAGCTTCCAGTAGAGCTGCTTCGAAAGTACTTCCATCATCTGTTATTTTTGAAAGGATGTAGTTGCATGTTCCGTTTAATATTCCTGTCATCGAGTTTACCTGGTTTCCGACGAGTGATTCTCTGAGGGTTTTTATTATCGGCATACAACCCCCGACGCTTGCTTCATAAGCAACATCAACACCCTTAACTATGGCAGCTTTAAATATTTCGTTTCCGAAAGAAGCAAGCAGAGCTTTGTTTGCCGTTACTATCTGTTTTTTGTTATCTATCGCCCTTAAAATCAAATCTTTCGATATCTTCTCGCCGCCGATCAATTCAATAATTATATCTGTTTCGGGATCATCAACAACTTTGAAAGCATCGCTGACAAATACCCCTTCGGCAAAACTTATGCCTCTATCAAGGCTTACATCTAAATCTGCAACATACTTCAATTCCAGCTCAGCTCCGATTCTGGAACTGATAAGATCTTTTTTCTCAAGTAATATTCTGGCAACCCCTGTCCCAACTGTTCCGCAACCAAGCAAACCTATATTAATTTTTCTCATAAAATCAATTCCTGCCCGGCAAAGCAAACCCCGGTAATCAAACCATACGCAGTAAGTTGTTAATGCCTTTTCGGCACCCTTAATGTTTTCCACATAGAGGGAATCTTTTGCTTACAGCACTTTTCTTAAACCTCGAATGGCCTGGTTAATACGCATTGTGTTTTCAATAAGTGCAAAACGCACATATTCATCCCCGTACTCCCCAAACCCGAGACCAGGTGAAACAGCAACCTGCGCTTCCTTTATAATTAACTTTGAAAATTCCACTGAACCCATCTTAATATATTGGTCCGGGATTTTAGCCCATACAAACATAGTTCCCTTCGGGCTTTTAATATTCCAGCCTATACGGTTAAGGCCATTTATAAGAGCATCTCTGCGCTCTTTGTAAGTATTGCATATATCTTTTACACAATCCTGCGGGCCATTTAATGCAATAATGGATGCTATCTGAATCGGCTGGAAGACACCATAATCAAGGTAGCTTTTAATCCTGCGCAATGCAGCAACAATTTCAGGATTTCCTACACAAAAGCCAACTCTCCAGCCAGGCATGTTATAGCTTTTTGAAAGAGAAAAGAATTCAACGCCAACATCCTTTGCCCCTTTAACCTGAAGAAAACTAGGGGCAACATAGTCATCGAAAATAAGGTCTGCATATGCAAAGTCATGGATAACCATGATGTTATGTTCCTTTGCATAATCTACGATCTTTTCAAAAAAATCTATATTTACTACCTCGGTGGTAGGATTATGAGGATAGCTGATTATCAAAACTTTAGGTTTGGGCCATGTCTGCCGTGTGGCATCAATAAGATTTTCAAAAAAATCACAATCCGGTCCTACCGGTATTCCACGAACTTCTCCTCCTGCAATAATTGCAGAAAACGGATGAATAGGATAAGTCGGTGTAGGAGTAAAAACCACATCTCCTGGTCTTATGGTAACAAGAATAAGGTGGGATAACCCTTCTTTTACCCCTATGGTAACAATAGCCTCATTATCAGGATCAATATCAACATCAAACCGGCGCTTATACCAGCTTGCGATAGCCATTCTGAGCTTGGTTATACCCATTGAGGCTGAATAACGGTGATTGTGCGGCTTTTGGGCAGCTTCAATCAATTTATCAATAATATGCTGGGGAGCCCCAAGATCGGGATTTCCCATACCGAGATCTATTATATCCTGTCCCGCATGCCTGGCATCCATTTTTATTTTGTTAACGGTTGCAAACACATACGGAGGCAAACGGTCCAGCCTGGCAAACTTATTCATAATATAAGCCTCATCTTGCTTAACATTGTCAAATTTAATCCTAAACTTCCGCCTAATACATTATGAGCAAAAAAACTTATAGTTCTGTTTATAACATTAATCTTAAACGCTCTTTCCATAATTGCCGACTTCTTTTTTTGATGCCTTTATAAAAAATAAAACAGAAACGGTTTTATGAAGTCGTCAGGGTTAACGGATTTATTACGCGTCCGTCAAGATTAATTTCTTTGCATAGTTACAACATATAGCGTTTTATGTCAAAAAAATTGTTTTGACTTTTAAATGAAACCGGTTTATTTATATATGGTTTTTAACTACTTGCCCTAATCTGCTGATAATCAGCATCATATTTTCCTTAATAAATGACAGCTTTTTTAAGTTAACTAATTTAAAAGTACCGGATTCTATTTAATGAAATGGAAGATAACATGACAAAATCTCTGACTTATGCCGATGCAGGTGTTAATATAGATAAAGCGAACAGTCTGGTAGAATCTATAAAAGAAATTGCAAAAAGAACAAACAGACAAGGAGTTATCGGGGAAATAGGGGGATTTGGTGGCCTGTTTTCTTTAAATATTAATAATTTTCAAAAACCTGTTCTTGTAAGCTCTACAGACGGAGTTGGAACTAAGCTTAATGTGGCTTTCATGATGGGTAAACATGATACCATCGGTATCGACCTTGTTGCGATGAGTGTGAATGATATCATCGTTCAGGGAGCCGAACCGTTATTCTTTCTGGATTATTTTGCAACCGGAGAAATTGATTCCAAAATAGCTGTTGATGTTATCAGTGGCATTGCCGAAGGCTGTAAACAGTCTAAATGCGCGCTTCTAGGTGGTGAAACAGCTGAAATGCCTGGATTTTACAAAAAAGACGAGTACGATCTTGCTGGATTTGCCGTAGGCATTGTTGACCACAGCAAAATTATAGACGGCTCCGGTATCCGCATGGGTCATAAACTTATAGGCATCTCTTCGAGCGGTCTTCACAGCAACGGGTATTCGCTAGCACGAAAAATTTGCTTTGATGTTCTTAAACTGAAAGTTGATTCCTATGTTTCAGAGCTTGGTAAAACCATAGGAGAAGAACTTCTTACCCCGACAAAAATATATTCATCTATGATTCTAAGCCTGCTTAAGGATCTTCCAATTCACGGCCTTGCTCACATAACCGGAGGAGGAATATCTGAAAACATTGTGCGCATAATACCCGAAACATGCATGCTTAAAATCAAAAAAAACAGCTGGGAAATACCCCCAATTTTTAATTTTCTTAAGGAAGCGGGCAAAGTCTCTGAAGAAGAGATGATGAGAACATTTAACAACGGTATAGGCATGGTTGCGATAGTGCCTGAAAAATCTGTAGATGAAATTATGGACCGTATTGCCGCTGAAAATGACAATATATTTATTATTGGAGAAATTGCTGAAAGAAAGAACTCCCAAGAAAAAATAAAGTGGGTTTGAAAACCAATAAACTCTTATAGTCCCTTTCGGCTTTACAATCACCTGTTGTAGTTTAAGTAAGAGCAGATATTTTTCATGATCATTCTTGGTATCGAAACATCCTGTGATGAAACGGCGGCTTCCGTGGTTTCAGATGGGAACAAAATACTATCATCCATTGTGTCATCACAGGCCGAAATACATTCTCCATATGGTGGCGTTGTTCCCGAACTGGCATCCAGAAAGCATATGGAGGCCATAGTGCCGGTTGTAAGAAAAGCTATAAGCAGTGCCGGCATTGAAACAAAGCAGATTGAAGCAATTGCAGTTACGCAAGGCCCGGGCCTTATAGGATCACTACTGGTTGGTTTTTCATTTGCAAAGGCATATGCCTTTGCGCTGAACATACCATGGACAGGCGTAAATCATCTGCAAGGACATATTCACTCCGTTTTTCTTGAACCCGATCCTCCCCCATTTCCATTCATATCACTTCTTGTGTCAGGCGGCCATACAGGCATCTATTATGTAAACTCTCATACCGATATGGAGCTTATGGGACAAACCCGCGACGATGCTGCAGGAGAAGCTTTTGATAAAGTTTCCAAAATGCTTGGCCTTGGATATCCGGGCGGAAGTATTATAGGAAAACTTGCCGAAAAGGGGGATCCCACGAAAATAAATTTTCCGCGAGCCTATATAGATAAATCGGGCTTTGATTTCAGTTTCAGCGGATTAAAAACCTCGGTTAACCGTTTTATTCAAACAAATTATAATCAGTATAAAGAAATAATTCCTGATATAGCTGCCGGATTTCAGGAATCTGTTGTTGACGTTTTGTCTTACAAGCTTCTTTACGCCGCAAGTTTAAAAAAATGTGAGCATATCTCAATAGTCGGCGGTGTTGCTGCAAACAGCAGATTGCGTGAAAAAGCAGAAAAGGATGCCTGTGCATCAGGTTTTAAGCTCCATGTGCCTTCAGTTGCTCTTTGCGGAGATAATGCCGCCATGATAGCTTCAGTCGGTTACCACAGCATTATAAGCGGCAAAATACAGGATTTCGATCAGGATGTTTTTTCACGTGTAATATAAAAAAGAGACAGAAATATGAATATGAGAAAAATTTTATCGGGTGTATTGTTAATATTTATCTCTGTTGTTTTGACATCTTGCGCCATAAACAAGCTTGATAATTCCCTAGATTATAAAACGGATTACAAGACAGCTTGCAAAACAGCCGGGAATGCACCTTTAAAACCTTTCGCAGAAACGCTTGGTGTTGATGAATTTATTGATTTGAGACCGCAGGGAACAACAAGCGATGCTAAAAAATGGATAGGATTTATTCCGGGAGTTTTGTGGATAGATTTTGTTTCCGAAAATCCAGATACCTATACAGGCTTTTCAACATACAACTCATTTCCTTTCAAAGCATCGCTTGCAAGAGCGATATACAAAGATATCAGCAGAAACAATCTTTTTGGGCAAGTATTTTATCTTCCTGAAAACAGATATGTAAATACTGCACTGCGTCTTGAAGGAATACTCAGACAAACAACTCTTAAAGAAAGATGTTATTATTACGGTTCTGGATTTTATGCATGGTGTACCCGCATAATCGGTCTTCCGTACATCTCATACGAAATAAATCTCGATATAACACTTCGCTTAAGGCGTCTTTCGGATAATGAAATTATATGGACTCATGAACTGAAAGGAAAAAGGGAAGATAGGTATTATAACATTTACCAGCTCATGGTTGGTAAAGATAATAAGCATATTCTTTCTTATAATTTTTCTAAAATTCTGGAAGAAAAAATGCCGTCTGCCATAGAATCCCTTGAAGAAACGCTTGCCAGGCTTAATCCATAAAATAATTGCGGTTAAAGAAAATATCCCCAATTGCCGTTTCATGCCCTACTCATTTTGCCACATAGACTTGGGCCAAGCGGGTTGCTTAGCCCAAGTCTTTCTAAATAAACACGAAAGAACCGAATTTAATGACCCCTTCATGGGTCTATCCGCAAGTTCATATACGGCTAATCGGTGCTCAGCCCACCGCCTCTTCCAGATCTCTTGCATAAATGTCTCGGTTTTTTTCCGATATCTGACATAGCGGCTGCTTTCATTAGCTCCTTTCCATCGTCAGGAAGAATAAATCCTCCCTTTACCGCCATATGAGTTGCTCTGGCCCATTGCCAAACAAACCAGCCATGATCAGGGTAAAGCTCGGCAATCTTTTCAGCAGTGAAGGGTACAGTGGTTCCAAAAAGTCTGCAGAAGGCACCTTCCGGCGGAACTCCACTGTTGCCTATCCCGCTTAACATGGCAATCGGTACGTCTACCTGAGGCGTTCTTATCCCACCGCGCACGTTACCGTTCTGATCAAACTCGAACATTAAACCATTAGTTTCAAATCTTGGGGCAACCGGCGGAAGCTTCCCTTTGACTACCCATTGGTTTAGTGCATCAACCGCAGCTTGCAGCACCCAGTGCTGGGGCCCGGTGTTAACAGGGTAATCACATTCCATAAGTCCAGGAAGTACTATACTAGGCGGATTCTGCATCGATTCCAGATCCTTTACTGCATCCTGCCCGTCACCGATGTCGGAACTACCGTTAAGAACCGAGTACAGATCGGCATGGGCGGTGCCTGCAACTTCCCAGAGCCGGTACATGTCAGAGTCGGGTTGCGTCACACTGAACCCGCTTACGGCGGCATCTGTCTCGGTCATGAACACCAATACAGGCACATTCAAATCATCCCGGATCTGAGTTGGGCTCGGAACATCTCCCGGATTGGGAACAGGCGCAGGAGTGCCAGCCTGGTAAAGTGGCGCACCAAAAGCAAAGCGGCTGTGCACGAGAAACCCGTCATACACATCCACTATCGGATGGACTGCATTGATATAAGTAACAAGCCTGAATGCTGATTGCGATTCACCTGTTGCGATAACTACCGTCGGCGTCAATCCATCTAACATGGTTACAGCATTATCCCAAATGGCCTGGCCTGCCTGGGAGAATATATCGTATGAGAAACTGTCGCCCGGATGCGAAAGATCTGCATAGCGGGGACCGCCAAGAGCTTTTGTGCTGTCAAGACCTATCTTCTGAGCGGATATACCGACCCAGATGTACCCGCTACGGGCTAACTCATTGTGTGCTGTCGTCCAATCCGGTGCGGAATCGAGTCCGGAAGACACGTTAAACCATTCCACAATCACCGTTCCGTTGAACCGTTTCGGATCGATGGGCCGGTAAACAAGAGCACGAGTCGTGTATGACGCTGTCGCACTTGGGGTGACAGTCCACTTTCCGTCCACACCAAACGGTTCCCCCGTTTCCGGCTCATAGGCATTTGCCGTTCCGGAGATTAAAAACTCTTCTTGCTGATAACCTATATCAGCCAGGTCAAAAGAGGTCGCCCACAAGAAGGGCGCTCCATCGGTTATCGGACCTGATACCGTAGGACTGTCGGCAGACGCCGATGCAAATCCGGCATGAATGCTTAATATTCCGAACACTGCAACTACAACAAGAAAAGAGTACTTCAGCAATCCCAAAACACTTTTATTAATCCTTTGCATTTTTATCTTCTCCTTTAAGTATCCGTATACTTGTTTTACAAAACCAAACCAACTTATACCTGAATTTATGGATAAACTTTCAGATAAAAGCATCCATTAGTTTCCTTTTCGCTAAATCCCCAAAGCCTGCATCACTATTCCTGAAATAGATACTATTTCAATTTTTTCCTGGGCTGTCTGTCTTAATATGAAATCTCCATCTCCGCAGGGAACCAGAATGGCCTTTAAATTCTTTTTTTCGGCTTCTTCCAAAATGCGATCGGGCTGCTGTTTGCAGCAATATTTGTTAGGCAGGTCTACAAGTGTTAATCCTTTTATATTACCCAGTAACTTGCGATATCTTGGCCAATCAAGATTGCTGTTATAAGGAAACTGCCTGTGACAGCCTTCATAATATCCCATTTCCCTTGGTGTGATCTCTAGTTCTTTTTCTTCCAGCTTGTCCATGATCACATCCCAAACCCACCGATGGCGGTCGATATCTTCCGGAAAAGTGTTTCTAACCAAAGCGGCGCATACATGGCACATATAAACCATGTCTTTTGCTCCTGTCTGCTTGCCTAAATCCCAATTAATTTGCATTAAACCTTTACATTGTTCCTTTACTTTTTGACGTTCTTCATCTTTGATATCCACAAATTCAATGCTATCCTCAAGTACCGGTGCGCCGCAGCACAACTCTTTTTCCAGTGAGTAGTTATATTCAATTCCAAGCAGATCAAGAATCTTGAACATATTGAGCACCTGAGAAGGTATCCAGAAAGGAACATAACAGCCAAATGTCAAAAAGTATTTCGCATCCTTCTTAGGTTCGGGAACACCTATGGCTCTTAAAAGTCCTGCTCTTAACATCCAGGCCGGAGCATGATTGCCGGTTTTTTTTATATCTTTCAACTGATCTTCCAGGGTTCTGCCATCTGCAAAGTATGCAATCAATGTTTGAAAAAAATCGGTATAAGAAACATTTCTCTCTTTCATGCTGCATTCCTCCTGTTAAACTGAAAAATTCTTTTCATGGCAAGGGTGATTATATACAATGATCTTTGTTATCAGTTTTTCCATTTCCTTAATATTTTTTTTACTACTATTCCACAGTAGAACCCTGTGCTGCCTGCCCACCGTCTATCGGCATAGCTATGCCTGTGATATACGAAGCCGCGTCTGAACACAACCACAAGACTGCTGCGGCAATTTCTTCCGGTGTACCAAATCGTTTCATCGGACTCATTGCAGCAAACTTCTCCTCAAGTTCAGGATGGGCAGCCACGTAAGCCTTATTACCTTCTGTAGCAATAGGTCCCGGACATACTGCGTTTATGCGGATACCGGCCCTGGCATATTCCAGCGCCGCTGTTTTTGTCAGTCCCAGAATTCCATGTTTACTTGTTGAGTAAGCGGACATGGTTGGAACCCCAAATAATCCTGCTCCTGATGATGAGTTAACAATAGCCCCGGCTCCTTGTTTGAGCATTTGCTGAATCTCATATTTCATACACAACCAAATACTATTCAGATTTGTACTGATAATACTATCCCAGATTTCCTTGCCGTAATCAGCCGTCAAAGACGGAGGCTGCCCGATACCGGCATTATTAAATGCAAAATCAATTCGACCGTAACTCTCGATTGCCTTTAAGATAAATCCCTCAACTTCACTTTGCTTAGAAACATCTGCTTTAACAAAGATTGACTTCCCGCCGGTCTCTTTGATCATCCGAACCGTTTCTTCTCCTCCTTTTACCAGAATGTCGGTTACAACAACCTTAGCCATTTCCCCGGCAAATGCCAATGCCGTTGCCCGACCGATTCCCGAACCTCCCCCAGTTACCAATGCTACTTTGCCTTGAAATTGTTCTCCCATGTCAGCACCTCTTCAATTTATCATTTTACACAAGAATGATTTTTCATCAAATTAACAATTTGTTGCAAGGTAGTACTTTCTACTTACAGCATTTGTCAAAACAATATTATGATATCATCAGCTGTCATCCTGATATGAGTAAGGATCTATGACAATTGGCATAGATCCTTTTGAGTCTGTTTCACTTGGAGTGTTTTTTCCCAACCAATCCGCCCAGCCATAGTAAACCACCGAAAAATATAATACCTACAATAAGCGCACTAAACATCCGGGGAAAATCACCGTTTGCTTGTAGATGTGGAATTGTACCCACGGTGAGAAACAACATAGTGGCATTATTCACCAGTTTTTTAGCCCAGCCCATTACCAGGCAATACACCAGAACAACTACCAAACCCAGAGCAAGTATTAATCCTGTAGTCCCCAAAATCTGTGGGAAAGCATGCAGTAAAAACGCTGTCAGCAACCCGGCAGTTGAACCGATAATACTATCGTCAATCCTGTCAAAGCTCATCTGCTCAACTCCAGCCCAGTAAAACAACCACAAAAATCCAGCCCAGAACTCCGAAATACCCATAGAATGTGTTATAGCAAGGTAGATAGCGACCACCACTGCAACTGCAACCACTATAATGAGACCTTTAACGGGTGAAACAGGCTGGGTTATTGTTTCCTGTTCCATTTTACTTTCATCCATAACCGAGTTCTCCAAACCCTTCTCTTCCGTGTTCTTATATCCTGCCCGCGCTATCCTCCGACCAAGGGCTTGAGCACAAGAATACAGTCTCCATCACATAGAATTTTGTCTTGATTCACGGCTCTTTGATTTATCATGAATAACGTTTTTTCATCTATTGTAAGATTACCAAGCTGTTTGCTAATAGATCTTGCCAGATCGCCCACCGTGGCACCTTGGAATAATTCCACCGGATACGACTCTTTGCCGCTCAAGACCTTGCCGGGCAAATACAACTTGACCGTTACAATCATCGAACGCCTCTCTTGATTCACTGATGTTTCTTTTGAGGTACCTCAAGCAAGCGTGACAGAGTTAAGCCCCGGAAAGCATCTGTGTTTCGGCAATTGCCATAAACCCGTTATCAATCTGCAAGTCCACGCCATTGATAAAGCTTGCCATATCGCTGTTCAGAAATACCAGGGGTTGCCCCATCTCTTCCGCTGTGGCATAGCGACCAATAGCGTAGCGTTTGATCAATTCTTCGCCGTGTGCGGCAATAAAAGCCGACAGCAATGGAGTTGCCGTCGAAGCAGGACTAAGGCTGTTGATCCGGATTCCATTTTCTATCAACTCGCCTGCTTTCATCCTTACATAAGCGTTGATACACTCTTTCGATACGGTATATCCTCCACCAGGAATTGCCGCGAGTCTGGCGGGATCTGCTTCCAGCCATGCACGCGCTTCATCAAAGCCTGGTGTGGCCAACAATTCACGATATTTTGACAGGTTCGCCCTCCAGTTTGCGCCACCCAGTGATGAAATTATTGCAATTGCACTTCCCTTACTCAGCCTCGGCAGAAGGTTCTCGATAAGATGCCGGTGACCTATAAAGTTTACCATAACGGTATCTATGTCGGAGAAGGGCGGGCCCGGCAAACCAGCACAGCAAAAGACACTATCTATTTTCTGTGGAAGCTGCTTTAAAGCTTCGTCAATGGATGCTTTCTTTCCAAGATCCACCAAAATGCACTTTTTTACTTTGACCGGCACTTCCTTTATGTCAAGGGCATATACTTCCGCCCCCAGCTCCAGCAACATCTCGGTCGCTGCCAAGCCCATTCCGGAGGCGGCGCCGTCGATAACAATTGTCTTTCCTTTGTAGCCCCAAAAAAGTTCTTTCATATTAACTTTCCTTTGAATTTACCTAGATTATTGTTATCCGAAGAGTCATGCATATAAATCCCGCACCACTTCGGCCATGTCCTCCATAGCCTCCAGCGCGCTCTGCTCAGGTTTTCCGGTTTTAAGATCCCAACCCAGGGCCGCAAAAAATTTTTTTCCCATCATCTTATGATCGACAGTTACACCGGCAGTCGGCCCTTCTTTCAGAGGCGGCTCTCCCATGATTCGGACAGGAATTTGAATGTCTACCGGGACAAGCCCCTCACGCAGATTGAAGACGTGTCTCATAGTCAAAATGCGCAACCCGGTTTGATACACCTCCTGTTCGGTAAAATGCATCCCGGTTACCGCCTCGATGTAGGCCGGCAGCGAGCCGGGCGGAGATGCAAACATGGAGAACATGCAGAAACCAGAAGCGTTAAGGATCTCCATATGACAAGTGCCTCCAACATCAACTTGACCATAAGAAGAATCGGAAGGCGCAATTCCTGACAATCCGCCGCCACCTTTACAATGGCGACCCGGTGTCGGATCATATTGAAAGGTACGGGCCACTCCGGGCTGCAGCCTTGGATCGTGCATGCCCGGCTCTATACCCGAAAAAGTTACCAGATACTCTGTCCCTTTGCCCCAGATTTTTGCTGCACCTGCCGAACCCTGAGCCAGCACTTTTCCGCATCCTTTCTGGTCAGCGATCTTTTGTGTGATCTCCACCACGGCCTCGGCGTTTCCCCATTTCAGATCAATGCCGTCCAGGTCCTCTTTGGTGAGCATTCCATTTTCATAGCATTCCATTGCCCAGGCCAGGGTAGAACCAGCTGATATAGTATCAAGGCCGTACCGATTGCAAATTTCATTACACTTCAGTATCGCTTCCACATCATCAACCAAAAGAAGCGTGCCAAAGGCTGCTGCTGTTTCGTATTCCGGCCGTTCGGTCTCTCCCAGAGGCCACTTGCCCGATTCCACACGATATACGGCTCCGCACTTAAGAGGGCAATTTGCGCAACCATATTTAGCAGTCTTGTACTTGTCGTCAAATGACTGCGAACCGATCTTCTGCGCTTTCTCCTCTCCGAAATCAACAACACCCACACCTCCCCAGTTCTTCACCGGCGAGTCTCCGGAAAGTGCTGAAGCTGTTGTGGTAGCTCCTGTGCCCAGCATCTTGAATCCTGTAACATACCAGCCCATAGGGTCATCGGGAGGGTTTTTTATAATCTCCATGCAGGCATTGTTCAGCTCCCTGATTCTTTCCTGGTCGGTCACAGGGATCTTTCCGGTCCCGCAAACGGCGATAGCCTTAAGCTTCTTGGATCCCATCACGGCTCCTGCACCACCACGGGCTGCTGCCCGATGCCCATCGTTGATAATACAGGATATCAGCGACAGCTTTTCGCCGGCAGGACCAATAACCGCTGCACGCAGCCTGTGCTCGCCCGTCTCCTTTTCAAGGGCCTTTTGAGTCTCTTTAGAATCGAGACCCCAGAGCCGACTTGCGTCACGGAGCTCGGCTTGGCCATCTTTAATCCATAGATATATTGGTTCTTGAGATACTCCAGAGACAAACACGGCATCATAGCCTGCCTTCTTTAATTCCGGCCCAAAGAAACCGCCGGAGTTGGCGTCATTAAAGCCTCCTGTTACCGGTGACTTACATACAACGGTATAGCGGCCTCCGAAAACCGCCCCTGAACCTGTAACAGGACCGGTTACAAATCCCAGAATATTATCCGGGCCCAATGGATCGGTGCGGGGTTTCATCCTGTCATATAGAACCCTGGCGCCAATTCCATATCCGCCCAAGAAATTCCTGGCCAGGTTCTCGCTAAGTACTTCTTCGGTAATTACGCTTGTAGTCAGATCTACAAAGAGAATTTTACCCGTATATCCACTAAACATAGTGTTTTCTCCTATTCTCCTGTTTGTAAAAGTACACAATTTACATTTTCTACGAAAGCGATACCGACTCTTATTTTGCCGAAGGCCCGACAACCGGGATAGCACCCATCACTTTTATCCGGTTGCCCTCGGTTATAATAGCCGCAGATCGTGTGCCTACAATAAAAGCCCTGTCGCCGCCAAGAAGCGCAGTGCCGGAAAACCAATTTAGCCTTACCTCCAGTGACACGGGAACAGTACTCCAGGTCTTGCCACCGTTATTGGTTACCATAATCGTACCACGGTCACCGGCCGCTATTCCGTGATTCTGGGACAATTTAACATCATAAAGGGCCTGCTGCTCTGTCGTTTCGCCGGTATTGGCTTTAATAGGCTGCCAGGTAAGACCTCCATCGTCTGTTATCAGCATAATACCGCTCAAACCAACGGCTACCCCATGCTTGTTTGAAGAAAAGGATATTCCAAAAAGGGTCGTTTCAGTACCTGAGTTCTGAAGAGTCCAGGTCTTACCACCATCTGTCGTATGCAGTATTTTCCCAAATTCCGCACCCATCCATCCTTCCTCTTCTCCCTTAAAGTCTATAGCGTATATGATCATATCCTCTGTATAGCTCCTGTCCTCCCAGGTCTTGCCGCCGTCTTGTGTATAGAAAATAGCTCCCCAATCCCCTGATGTCCAGCATTTTTGAGGGCTGATAGCCTTAACGGCAAGCAGTTGCTTTTTTTTGGGAGCCTTCTGTTCCTCCCAGGTTTTGCCGCCGTCAACAGTATGAAATATTGCCCCGGATTTTCCCACAACCCAGCCTGTTTTGGAATCGCAGAAAGAAATGGACAGGAGAAGAGTTTCCGTTCCTATGGTTTGTCTTTCCCACTTCATTCCGCCATCTGTAGTGTGATACACAGAGCCCCTGGCTCCTGCGGCCCATCCCTCCTCACCGACAAAACATACTGAATAAAGGTGATCACCATGGACTTGCTTTTCTTCCGTAGCATAAACCGAACTGCCGGTGAGAATCAGCAACACTGATAACAATGCTAATATAATAAAAGGGATTCTTTTCTGTTTCATCTTTTTCCTCGCCACCCTCTTCATGATTATTTTATTCTATAGTTTCAGACCTGCTCTGTTTGAGTTGCTTGGGGATAGATTCTATAACTGTCCGTTACAAAACAAAGATCATCCACCAAATAGCATAGATTATTTCTCTCAAGCCCTATATTTATGTAAAATCTTTTCCGGACCGATGATAGAAACCAAAGCCGGCAAAACCGTGAGAGCCCCCACCATGTTGGCAACCAGAAGAAAGGCCAGCAACAGTGCCATTTCAGCCTGAAATTTGAAGCTGGCAAAAACAAAAAATATAACCGATACCACCAGTGTTGTGGAAGTAAATATAATGGCTTTTCCCGTCGTTGTAATAGCCATATAGCGGGCTTTTCTGTAGTCGCCCTGGCTGAACTGATACTCTTCCGCCAGCCGGCTTAAGATATAAATGCCGTAGTCTACACCTATACCTACGCCCACCGATGCCACCGGCAGCGAATTGATGTTCAAATCGATTCCCATCGTCAGCATCAAAAGATCGCTCAGTACCTGGGACACCAACAGTGGTATAAAAAGCACCACCGCCCCCCACCAGGTTCTGTAAGCAATTGTGCAGAACAGAAAAGTGGCGCCAAAGATAAGGCCCATGTTAATCCAGTAGGACCATTCAACCTCCTCATTTACGGCAGCAAGAATTCCCAGGATGCCGCCCGCCAGATGGAAGGTCACCTGCTTTGCCGGATTATTCCTGATATATTCTTTAAGAGACGCAATGGCGTTTTTTATTGACGTATTGTTATAATCACGGAAGTAAAGAGTTACCGTCGCATTGGTATTCTCTGCTGCTACGTAACGGTCCATCTCGCTGCCACTTGTAGAACCGGCGATCAAACGCAATACCTGTTCCACATCCCCCGATTTTTCCGGCAACATAGCCCACTTGGGGTTTCCTTCGTGAAACATCCTGAAAACTGTTTTAATCATGTCGCTGATGGTAACGGCACCTCCAACGGAGGGTATGTGATTGGTGGCGTATCTTCCCATATCATCGATGAGTCTTACTGTTTCTTCATCCGCGATCGCTCCTTCCTTTTTGCCTTCGGCGACAACAATAAGCTGGCTGGAGCCGATAAATTCCTTGTTTATAAGATCGCCTGCAATATTATAGGGATGATCATCATACAAGATAGCCTTACCGGCGCTGGTATCACCCACCTTCAAATATTTTTGTGTAACATAGCCGCCTCCAAAGATAATCAAAACAACCAGTGCCAGGACAATCCACTTTCTGCCCCCCTGGGACAGAGCAATCAAGAATTCCCCTAACTTCACATATATTTTATCACCTGGACGGGCGGTAATGCTTTTAATTCTTTCTCTGGCCTCATCTGTACTCAGACCGGCCAGCTGGCCTTTCTTTAAATGTTTTGCCCGCGGCGGAGGTAAAAGCGATACCAGCACGGGGTGCATTACAATTGAGCTGACATAGATAGAGATGATCCAGAAACTACCGTAGATGGCAAGATTACGCATAAGCGGGATACTGGCCACGGCGATGGTTAATACCCCCAGGCCATCGGTGATCAGTCCCAAAATGCCGGGCTTGTATAAATAGCCGTAAGCGTTGATAATAGCCTCCTTCTGTTCCCCAACGGCAGCATATTCCTCATGGTACCGTTCCATGGACTGGACGGAATGGCTCAAGGCCCTGGCTGATAAAAGCAGCGGTACCACCAATACCAGAGGGTCAACACTTATATTCAGGGCAGCGGCAAATCCCAGGCCCCATATAGCGCTTACCAGCGCTGAAATCATTGGAATGAAGATCCCCATAAAACTTCTAAAATACCACCAGAGCAAAATAAGCATAACTACCCCGGTTACGATGAAAACATTGTATAGCTGGGGGGTATAGTGAGCTATCCATGCATAAAGCATCGGGTAACCGGTAATGTAAAGGGTGTTGTTATCATCGTCTGCTTCCGACTTGATCTTCTTCATTTCCTTGAAAAGATTATCAAGATCCAGGCCCTCTTCCCAAAACCCTGCGGATATCAAAGCTGCTTTATCATCGAGGGAGACATACATACCACGCACCCCCTCGTTGCTATAGACCTTTTCCTTTAAAATTCTCATTTCCTCCGGAGTCTTGAGCGCACCCTTCACTATAGGCTCGATATTGATTCCCCCGGCCCCCACACCGTAATTCTTGAGCCGGGGATGGGTCAGGGAGATAATCTGCAGATTATCCACCCCTTTGACAGCCATAATTTGTTTAGTGATCCGATCCACCTTCTCAATAGTTTTCACATTGTAGATGTCACCGTTTTTTACAACTAATGCCATTGTCATTACGTTCGCCGTACCGAACATGCTGCGATATTGCTTATAAAGCTGGATATACTCATGTTTTGGAGGATAGAGATCAAAAAAATCAGTGTGGACTCTCAGACTGAAGCACTTGTAACCGAAAAACAGGGTTCCTAAAACAATCAGCGTCAGCATCAGGATAGGACGACCCACATGAAATTCGACCAATTTTAACCAAATTGTCTTTTTGTGTTCGCTTGTCATCAATTACTCCTCACAATTATTAATTGTGTCTTCACCTTTAATGTTCTCAAAATAGAGCCAAACCCTTTAAGCGCCTCGCAACAACGGGAAAAATGTTTTGTAATTTTTGCTCATTATTCGGGGACTAATTCCATATATTTCATATCGTTGAAACAATGAAACCAGTCCCCGCAAAAATCGCCCCATATTAATCCTATCCTTAAAATCATCACGGAGATTGCCTGCCTTTTACTTGGACAGGGCCATTAAATTACTTTTCGTATAAAAATCCATTGGCATCCTGGAAAGTGGCATATACATCGCGAATTTATCGCCAGGCGCATTAATGTGAACAGTTACTGTGGCATGGCGGGCCTTCTCGTCAATTTGTGTCTGGTCATTCATTACCCCTACATTATTATCACCGTCCGGGGCTTCGTTATAATCTCCGATGTTAAATGTCCAAGTGCGGAATTCCCCGGCTTTAGTATCTATTTCCTTCATCCAGATCTCGCCGGTCTCCTTATCCACCCAATTTCTGTGCAAACCCCAGGCATAATATTCGTCTTTTGGCTTCTGTTCAATTATCCAGCATTTCCTGGGAGTCCAGATTCCACTGGTAAGCGCCCACTTGACGCCCTTCCAGCCTGGAGTTTCGTAGCCATATTTATTCGTTGTTGCGTGCAGAAAGAGTGTTCCATCGGGATCTTTCTTGACCATTGTCTTATCGGAACCGGCAAAAGGGACAAGAATCGTCTGCTCACCTATAAGTTTCCATGTCATCGTTCTGTTCTTCCCACCCCACAAGAAGGTCAGATCCTGCCAGCCATCAGATCCCATCCAGGGGTCGGACCTGCTCACGCCTGAGGTTTGCCGAATCCGGCGGATGACAGGTACATAAGCCATCTGAACCATATCGCGTTTATCCATATAGTCCCAATCCAGCTGATTGGTGTTTCGCATACTGTAAGGTTCAAGTATTATACCGAATTCGGCATAAGACCAATGATCGGTATTTTGGCTCTCCGGCACCGCCTGCCACGGCGGCCTTCCCTGTATACCCATGAGACGCGAATCCGACAGTATATAGCGATGGATGCCCTTTTCTTCGCTTACCCATTGAATGCGTTGCAGATAATGATATCCTCCTATTCTGCCTTTGTTAAAATAGACATTCCACATTATCTTATCTGCAACCTTTGGATCCTTGGGATCAATATTGGGAAAAGGAAATCCATAAATATGGTACATTGGGATCTTTCCTGTTTTGTCAACCAAATCACCTTCGGCGTTTATATCAAATTTTCCTGCGTTTTTCTTACCCGCCTCCAGGAACGTATCCCATTGCTTGTACTCAAAGCTTAATTTCCCGGTGTTGAGAATGTAATCGCCCCTTTCCACAGCCCGGTAAAGGGCAGGCATGAGCAAGTCCTTGTATTGCGCAACATTGCTCTTATCTATCGTTTTGCCGATTTCCCCGGCCGCCGTGGCAGAACTGACTCCACACACCATAATCAGCATCGCAAACAAAAACCGGACCCACCAATCTGAAAATCTTATTGTTTTAGTTCTCACTTTTTCCTCCTTATAGCTATCGCAAGAATAAAATAAGCCGCTTGTTATTTTTGTTCTGCTCATGCTCACCATTCGTAACCCATTTTAAAGGTTGCCTCACTCGTATTCACAAGTCCCGCAAAGCCTGACTTGGCAGTCTTATCCCCTAAAAAGGCGTGCAAGCCCAGGCTTGAATACATATGGGGGGATATTTGCCAGGATACGACAGGATGGATATAACCCGAACCTCCCCCTGCCCCGGGCCCTCCCGGAGTATAAGCAGCAGCAATCACCGGAGTAATTCTACCCTCAAACCAACTCCAATTCATGGTAAATCCGATTATGTCCATATTCCTCACCGGACTCCCCGCTTTAGCAAATTCAGGATGATTTAAAACAGATTCCCAACTATTAATTTTCTGATGTGTCCATTCCAGGGAGAAACCAATCGGTTCATGACTGGTAATCCATCGCACATAAATATTTTTGTCAATCGCAAGCATATACTGAGTTACCGGTTTAAGGCGAAACGTATATGCTTTTACTCCAACTATATCAGGCGCAAGAGGAGAGAGAGAAACCGGCTGCGCCGAATGCTGCGCAATCTCGCCTCTCAGAACTAGATCCAACGGTGAAACCTGGTAGCTGAAATATGCGCCGTAAACATCCTGGGACGGATGAGTGAGAAAAGCCGTTCCAGTGGCTAAATTTATTACGGTACCGGGATCATTGTTAACATCCCGGTAATATGCCGCGGACATACTGAGCAGACCGACATCCAATGATACCTTTGCACCATACTCCTGCTTGTTTGTAGGCACATCCTGCCGGACATTCATTCCTCTCAGAGCGGCGAATGGTAATATGGAAACATAAGGCGCGTTCATGCCTGCCGTGGGGTTACCGGCAACACTGTCCAGCGGTCCAAACTGAGAAGGACGTATATCAGGAACCCATAACAAATCAAAATTAAGTCTGAAACCATGCGCAGGAGGTATACTGTAGTTCAGGCGCGCCATCCAGAGAGGAATCTTGACATCATCAGGATTCTGAAAAAATAACTGATAGGATTGGTCCTTGGGATTAATAACGTCCAGAAGAGTGGCGTTAGGTGAAGATTCACCCCAGGAGACTAGCTGCCTTCCGGGCCGGAAGAAAGCACTGCCCAGTGATCCCCCATAATTGAAATCAATAAACGCCTCGCGCAAATCACTTTCGAATCTGATGTCTCTTAAACCATAATCAAATCTTGAAGCACCCATGCTATCCCTGATATCACCATATTTATTGGCCCGAAAATCAAAGATCGAATCATAAGCCCCCCGATAGGTCAGTTGTAGCTTCGACAGCCCGAAATCTCCCCATTTTAAATCAGGGTCAACTGAAATGTCGAATTTTAAAGTATTTCTCTGCTGAACTCCGTTCAGATGGTCTAAAAAACCATACTGAACACCATTTTGATCACGCATAACCAAGTTTGATTCAAAATAACCGTGAAAGCCAACAGTTGCATTACCCCCACTCTCCGCATATACTTCGGCGGTAAATAACCCCAATATGGCTGCAACAACGAAAATGTACAGCCATTCTTTTCTTCTTGTTCTTCCTTTACTTCTCATAACCCTGCCTCCTTTTTCGCTTTGTATAGTGTCTTGATAACAACTTTACAAATACCAACTCCTATTTCTCTGTTTTTCCCTCCTTTATAGTATTTTGCTGCACGGATGAAACTCTTGCCGCCTTCCCATCAAAACCATTAACCGCACACTCCTCTGTAGTTTCTATAAAACACTTCCGATACAGTAATTATTTATTCCCGATGGTTATAAGCGCAGATTGGCAAAACACAACCATGAACCAAGTAATAGAATATATATCTAAGTCGCCCTTGACGCCTAAGAACTATGCCTATGGGAAAAGCCAAAAATAAAGAGATGTGCTGGAACTGTCCAAGGACAGAACTCTATTGAACCGGATACAGCGTTTTAATGTTCTGGCCATTTTATATAATATAAGTGTTATTTATTATTAATAATTATTTAAAACAGGCCGGTTTTTCCCTATGTCAGTGTTGCAAATCTTTATGATATTTGTTATCAAGTGAGCCACTTTCAAAACGTTTCAGTACCGAGAAATGCTGCTTTCTTACCATAATTCTTGACAAAACAATTTGATAGTATAAGATTTAGAATATTGAGAATTAATATCCTGTCCATAATGTAGCGAGAGAAAAAACCTCCACTTGTTTCCTGTAATTATATTTTTCAAGATTAATTGAAGGAGACTATAAATCTACAATGGCTGCTTTACAAGGAACAACGGTTTCCCCACATAATACTGTGCTTTATGAATCGCTGGGCTCTCTGATCAAGGATTACCGGCGTTGGCGCAAAATTTCTCAGGAGAGGCTCGCAGAATTGATCCGGGTCGGCGATAGAGAATTACGAAACTGGGAAGCAAATCGTCGCCGGGTCAGTACCGAGAATCTCCATGATATCTCTGAAGTCACCGGCATACCAATGCAAGTGTGTGTTGCTCTTAATGCGGGTCAACCTATCTGGTATTCTCTGCGGAAGAGACTGTTTATGTACTCTTCCCTGGAAAATGCCCAGTTTGCCTCGCCTGAGTTATTCAGACACCGTGAAACATCAGGGGACAACGCTCTCCTTAAGAGAGTTACTATTTCCAAAGATAAGCATATCGGCATGATTCTTTCGTGTCATAAGGATCTATATGGTTCCGAGAAACTATTGCTAAGCAATGTCATCAAGGCTGCTACACGTATACTTCCCGACCTGAATAACATTATAATTGACTCCTGGAATCATTACATAGGTCATCAAGTCTGTTTACCCATCCAAATGGATGCATATCAAACACTAAAAAAACAAAAATCTATAGAAAATTATATTAATAGTGACATTATAAGCGACATTATTGCTCTGGGTGGAGGTGTTTTTTTCTATTATTCTACATTCGGAGCTAATATAAGTGCAGCATCCCGGCTGATTTTAGACGGTGCGCGCGGTCTCTCCAAAATAGAACAAAAAGAACAATATCTGATCGCCAGCCATACAGTTACAAAAGAATCAGCAATTATCCAGGAAAATGCGGGCATGAGGTTTGCCCAGGATTATGCATGCGGGCACGATGGAATTCGCTCAGCAATCTACGAGATAGGGCTGGATTATTATCTGAGGCAAAACGGTCCGGTAGGATGGATACTTGATCAGTTTACCGAGGAAGCATTGTCTAAAAATATGAAAAGAGATAAATTTTCATCAACCGTTGATAAGCCGTCATTAATCGTTGATAGAAACAGGCAGGATAATCAGGATGCGAAGACGCCCGTGCATGAAGCTTGTACAAATGCAACCTGTCGCCAGTATGGTAAACCAGAAAAAGGGAATATTGTTTCCAACGGAACCTATTCCAAAAAGGATGGAACTACAGGTCGCCGCTTCCTTTGCAAAGAATGCGGCAAATCTTTCTGTAGCAGAACAGGTACTATATTTTATGACCTTCGTTCACCGGAAGAGAAGGTTTACCAGGCCATTAAACTTTTAGCCAAGGGAATGACTTTAAAATATGTAGCTAACTTCCTCGGAATTAAATTTGTTACGGTCAGTCACTGGCTCAAAATTGCCGCCAGACAAAGGGAAAAAATTGATGCCATGCTGATTAATGAGCCGGAAATTTCCCGCTCTGAGTTAGATGCCTTCTGGACCTTCGTCAAAAAGAATTCTCTTCGACAAAGAGCACATCTTTTCAGCACTAAAAAGAAGCCTCATAAAACGAATTAGAAGTCAGTGCTTCTATGGAATCCCAACTTCTTTCCTTATCTCCGGGTTTGCGGTACTCATGCCATCAGCAGAACTTATTATTATGAGCCACTTTCAAAACGTTTCAGTTTGGTCAAGGTCAAGGCGGATGAAAATTTTAACCGCAGGAATACATGGAGTATTTCGAGGATTAAAATTTTCACCCAACTCAGAGATCGGCCAAAATGGGGCGTTTTGAAACTGGCTCTTATGGCTACATTATTTTTAGTCGTATATCCTGTTCCCCCATTTTTACTACTTCCCCAAAACTACCAGTAATACTTCCGGCAAATTCTTGATTTCTACCTTTCCTCCTCTCACTGCTGCCGCTGACCTCAAGAAATAATGACAATCACCGTCCGGAGCTACGATCTGAGTCAAATTGTTTTTTTCGGCATTTTCCAGAATAGCATTGGCATCCTGTTTACAACAAATCTTCCTCGGCAGGTCTATAATCTCCAGGCCTTCAACAGTGCCAAGCAACTTGCGATATCGTTTCCAGTCGAGGTTGCTGTTGTGCGGGTAAAACTTGTGGCATCCTTCAAAAAAACCAATTGTTGTAGGTTCAATCTTAAGATCCATATTTTCCATCTTGTCCATAATTAAATCATAAATAAAACGATGGCGCTCGGGTTCATCAGGAAACGACCTTTTAACAACAGCAGCACAAACCTGGCATGCATAGACCATTATTTTTTGGCCCGACTTTTCCGCCAGGTCAACGTTAAACTGTCTCATTTTATGCGCCTGGGCATCCATTTCTTTTTTACGCTCTTCCGAAATGCCTATGATTTCTCGTGAATCCTGAACCATAGGAGCTCCGCAACAGACCTCCTTGTCCGAATAGTTGTAATCAATTCCTAGCGCATTTACTATCTTAACCGTATCACGCAATTTATTAGTGCTCCAGAAAGGAACATAACAACTCCATACGATGAAGTTCTCCGATTTGGGATTTGCTTCCTTCACCCCGATATTCCGCAACACTCCGGTCCGCAAAACCGAAGGAATGGAATGATTTCCAGTTTTCCAGCAGTCATCTACCTGTTCCTCCAGACTCCTGCCTGCTGCCAAATACTCGATGAACTCTGCAAATTCTTTGCTGTACTTGACATTTCTCTTGTGCATGGCTATCTCTCCTTTTTTATTTTACTGATCTTCCGCCATCTATGACGATAGATTGACCGGTAATATAAGAAGCGGCGTCAGAACAAAGCCACAGAACAGTTTCGGCAACCTCCTGCGGCATACCAAGGCGTCCCATAGGTGTGGTTTCATTAAACCTTTTTCTGGCTTCCGGATCTCGTTCAAGGTATCCCTCTGTCCCGGGGGTAAGGATTGGGCCAGGGCAAATTGCATTTACACGAATACCTGATAATGCGTACTCTAAAGCAGTTGTTTTGGTCAATCCCAATACCCCATGTTTGCTCGCAGAATAAGCGCTCTGATAAGGTGTCCCGTGCAATCCTGAAGCTGATGACATATTTACGATAACCCCGCCTCCCTGCTTGAGCATATGGGGAATCTCATATTTCATACACAACCAGATGCCCTTAAGATTAATGTTCATAACACGATCCCAGTCCTCTTCGTGAAAATCGGCTGTTAAGGCTAATTTCACACCGATACCAACACTATTTAAGGCATAATCGATACGGCCATACTTCTCGATTGTTTTCTGTATTAAATTTTCTATCTCATTGTGCGAGCTGATATCCGTCTTTATGAAATAAGCTTCTCCGCCGCCATTTTTTATCATACGGACAGTCTCTTCACCTTCCTTGATCATAATATCGGCAATAACCACCTTCGCTTTTTCCCTTGCAAAAGCTAATGCAGTAGCCTGACCAATGCCCATGGATCCGCCGGTTACCAGGGCTACCTTGTCCTGAAATTTTCCTTCCATGAGACATCTCCTTCTTACGGTGTTCCCCCATCCAACGTCATGGTTAGTCTGCCCCACTCAAGGTAGGTCAACATATCCCGGATGAGAACAATCTGTCCACCTGGAAGGAAAATACGGCCGTTTGTTTTCACAAGATTCCCGTAACGAGTGGTATGGCCCCTGCGCGTGATAAAGCAATAAAAGATTCTTCCCCCTGCAACCATATTTAAATCCGCAATACCTTCGTCCGAGTTCATATTAACATGCCAGCGACCCGGTACTCGCATAAGTGTTTGCGGATCTGTCCACCAATCCAGCTCATCTACAACGATCTCGCCCAGGCCGAACGATATCTCCTTGCCATTCACATAAGCGTGTCCATATCCTAGTCCTCCGGCTGGCATGCTCAAAATGAAAATTTGTGTTGATTTGCTCATACCCCCTATATAGTAGTAGGGTTCACGCATGGCTTTCGTGTGGTCATAAGTCTCGCTGAAAGTCATCATTTCGTGTATGCCATATCCATTTTCCAGAGCATATGTCTTGCCTTTTACGGTTATCGTGCCTTCGGCCCAGCAACACTGGTGATACCCGGCTTTACCGGTTTTAGCCAGATCGGAATAGAGTCCCCAGACACGGGAGGCTTTTCCAAGTCCCCCCAAGGTCAGGTTGCACTCTACACCTTGTTGTTCGCCTTTCATCTCCCAATAAGGCGGTCGGGAGATGTATTGGCGGTTACCTGGCTCCCAGCTTACCTCGCCTGGCTTTTGCACAATCCTTATATTGTTTTCTGCCCATTCTGTTGGATCAAGACGGTTGGCGATAAAGTCGTTATCCCTTTTACTGCCCCATTGATCATTAGGCACCATCATGAACATATTCTGGCCCATCAAAGAGTCATCGACCCGCCATTTTCCTTTGCGGCCACCTCCGGTTCGCCATGCGCCAGCTCCTAAAAGAAACATATGGCCATCAGACTCGCCCATAACCGGGCCTCCAATCCATTCACAAAAATCTTTCCCCTGGGGCAATTCGGTCACATGACTCAGGTCTTCGCTAAGTTGCACATCGCTAGCGGCTTCTCTTTCCTTTGTCATATTTACACCCCCCATATTCCAATTCCATTATTGATTAATAAATTGTCATATATTTTATGCCGGAAAACAAACCTCTAAAAGTAGCTTTGCATGTGCCCACCGTCGACAACAAGATATTGGCCGGTAATATAACTGGCTTTGGTGGAGCACAAAAAAACGCATAGATCAGCAACTTCTTCGGGCCGGCCAAAGTGCTTCATCGGAATTCGGTCCACGATCCGATCCATAAATTGCTGATATGTCAGCCCGGCAATATCGGCACGTTTTTGAAAGAATGCCTCAAATCTTTCACCCGTTTCGATGAATCCAGGTGCGATCATGTTTACAGTAATTCCAAATGGGGCAAGTTCATCGGCCAAGCTGCGGCTCAGTCCCAAAGAAGCGGGACGCACGGTATTGGCCAGCACATAATCAAACCCGAATCCGGAAAGCCGACCAGGAAGCTTGGCATGACCGGAACCTATCGTTATGATGCGCCCCCATTTCTTGTCCTTCATGCCGGTCTTTACGGAACGGACAAAATTGGCAAACCCCTTGACAACATAAGCGTAGGCTTGATCGAAATCGGCATCATTGAATTCATCGAAGGTGCCGGCTGGTGGTCCCAACGGGGAAAAGACAGCGATGTCCGGAACCCCAAAGACTGCCGTTGCCTGTTCCACGATTTTCCGATGGCTCTTAAAATTGTTAATGTCAGCCGAAATGCCAATCGCCTGTCCGCCTTCATCCTGTATTGCGCTGACCGTGCTTTCGAGTTGCTCATGCCCTCGTGCAACAACCACAACAAGGCATCCGTTACGGCCGAGTTCTTCCGAGATTGAACGCCCTATACCGTGAGAACCCGCTGTAACGACAGCTATTTTGCCCTTAATGCCTAGATCCATTTTTTCAATCTCCTTCTCACGGAGCTCTCAAGTCCAGCAACATGACTCAGGTCATTGCTCAGTTGCACATCCCTTGTTGCTTCTCTTCCTCCTTGTCATACATACCTACACCTTATCCAACGTCCGTTATTGACCAATAAACAGAGGTTTTTTCGCTTCACGCAGGAGAAACTTTATCAAACTTCCCAGAAAGAAACTTTTCAAAGCATCCTTGGAATGCACACCGGCGATAAACATATCAACCTCGTCCATGTATTGTTCTTTGATCTCGGTT
This sequence comes from Pseudomonadota bacterium, assembly GCA_018901125.1. Taxonomy (GTDB): domain Bacteria; phylum Desulfobacterota; class Desulfobacteria; order Desulfobacterales; family RPRI01; genus RPRI01. The sequence goes on from JAHIFE010000096.1 coordinate 76,103, forward strand.
ATAATGTTTTTCGAAGTCCATTTTATTGTAATATTTTGATGTCCGTGACTTTTCATGTACTCTTCCGCTTTATTTAAATAATACATGGCTGTATCCTGTTCCGGATGTGCCATAAGGATAATAAATTCCACTTCTTTGCTACGGGCAATATACGCAAAACGCTTCATAGCACGGGCAGCCGGCAAGCTGCCATCGAAAGCGATGAGAGCTTTTGTTATGGGGAAAAAGTTTTTAGGAACTGCTAATATCGGAGTAATGGTTTGGGAAAGTATTTTTTCAAGAGGTATCTCAACATTTTCCGAATTTTCCGATTCATCAAAATAATAGGATGACCTGAAGCCTATGACAAGCAAATCGTAAAACATGCTCTGAAACATTATCTGTTCCGTACATGTTCCCTGAAATTCAGTTGTCTTGTGAGCTACCCCTTCTGCCTGACAGGTCTTATTAAATTTATCCAGCAAATTAGCTATGCGCTGATTGATCTTTTCAAGAACACGCTTATCCAGCTTTTCAGTCCAACTAGACATTTTGGCATAAGCCGGGCCAAAGCACTTCTGCAAGCCTGGATCAATGAGGACCGCTGTTCCGGTAATAGTGGCTTCCTGATGTTTTGCAACAAAGCATGCATATTGCAGAGCAGCATCGGTGTACCGTGAGAAATCCAGGGGTAATAAGATGTTACTAATCATAAACACCTCCTTTAATTTATAAATACTATTGTGATTTCCGGTTGCAAGCAGCTGAAAAACTTCTACTTCATTTTGTTTGATCTTAAAAGTGACCGTCAGGAAATAGTAGATTGCCTTTCAGATCAAGGACGAAGCATATTTTTAAACGCGGGTGTAATAGGCTTTCGTATTGTATTTCAAAATCGCGAGAACTCAGATATGGATCACAAGATGCCGTTTATGGATGGACACTTTGAAGTCATTTTACTACATTCTTAATCCACCATCGACGCTGTAATCCTGACCAGTGATCCAATTGGCATCCTCCGAGGCCAGAAAAACTACCATTGCCGCTATCTCCTCCGGCTCTCCCAGTCTCCCCACAGGTACCGCTGATACATACTTGTCCTGGATGCCCGAAAATTTGGTCATGGCCTTAGCCAGGGCAGGAGTATTGACCGGGCCTGGGGATATACAATTAACGGTAATGCCCTCACCTGCCAATTCAAGGGCAATGGCTCTTGTAAACCCAGCCACTGCGGCCTTGCATCCACAATAAACGGAATGGCAGGCCGTCCCGTGTTTACCGGAATCAGAACCGATATTGATGATCCTTCCCTTTTTCTGTTTAAGCATTTGGGGTATGACAGCTTTGCTGCACAAAAGAGTACCTATAAAGAGGATATCAGTTTCCATTCTCCATGCCACAAGATCTGTTTCATGGAAGCGTTTAAAAGAGTAGTCTTCGGCCTGAGGACCGTGAGAGTTGACCAGAATATCCACGCGACCAAATCTGGCAATACTCTTTTCAACCATTTCTTTGATATCATTTTGGCTGGTTACATCAACCTTTAATGCCAATGCCTTGCCACCGGTTTTATTGATCTCTTCGGCACACTGTGCTGCAATTTCTTTATGCACATCAGTCAATACAACACTTGCACCTTCCCCGGCCAGTGCTTTGGCGGTTGATATTCCTATACCTCCGGCCGCCCCCGTGATTATAGCTACTTTATCTTCAAGCCTCATGTTTCATTCTCCATTATAGCTACTTTCCCAAAACCATAACCAATACTTCCGCTATTTTTTGGCTTGCTTTCACTTTTGCTTCAGGGTGGGCAAATAACCCATCAACTTTACCTGGTCACCCTCGATTATTATGGTCATCGAACGCGCGCCAACTATGATTGCTTTTTTATCACCCAAAAACTCAAGTCCGCTGAACCAGGCTAGTTTTATCTCAATAGAGGTTTCTGTTTGCTGCCAAGTTTTTCCACCGTCTTGGCTAGTCATAATTGCTCCACGGTCTCCTACTGCAATACAAAAATCACCCTGCATTATAACTTCATAAAACGTTGGCAACTCCCCTTTATCATCAGGTGCTATGGTTATTGTTTTCCAGGTTATGCCGCCGTCTTCCGTCCTTAACACAGTGCCGCCCAAACCTACCACAACCCCTTGCGTCTTCGAAGAAAAAGATATCCCGAACAGTGTGTTTTCAGTTCCGGAATCCTGAAGGCTCCAGGTTTTACCTCCATCCTTAGTGTACAATATTGTGCCGAACTCACCGGCCATCCAACCCTCTTCTTCATCATTGAAGACCATGCTGTAAAAAATAACATCCTTTGGATATGTATTGTTCACCCAGGTCTTCCCGCCGTCTTCCGTATAGAAAATTGCTCCCCAATCGCCTGCGGCTACACATTTCTCCGGGCTCAGGGCTTTTGCCGTAAAAAGGTGCTTTCTTTCAGGTGCAGTCTGCTTGTTCCAGGTCTTGCCGCCATCAATTGTATGAAGAATAGTACTGCCTTTCCCTACAATCCATCCTACCTTGGGATTGCAAAAGGAAACGGATAAAAGCATCATTTTCGTGCCGGCATCCTGATACTCCCAGTTCAAACCTCCGTCTATGGTATGCTGGATATTTCCCCGGGCGCCCACAGCCCAACCTTCTTTCTCATTCACAAAACATAATGAATACATGCTATCCTTGAACCTTTGCTTTGCGGACGAAGCAAAAGAAAGGCCGCTTTGAAATATGTATAATGCAGACAGCAATACCAGGATAATAAGCTGGGTACTTTTCCATTTCATCTTATTTTCAACCCCTATCTTCATAGATTTTGTTCCTCTCTGTGATTACGTATTTGATCCTGTGCTGTTGCCGGGGTACAGATTTCAACCTATACCCCGGCAATGCAATGTAATGGCAATCTGTTCTGATATCAGGCCCTGTACTTGGGCAATATTTTGTCCGGACCTATAATTGATACCAGAGCCGGCAGTACCGTCAGCGCCCCCACCATATTGGCAACCAGCAGGAAGGCTAATAGTATCGCCATCTCGGCCTGAAATTTGAAATCGGCGAATACAAAGAAAATAACTGAAATAACCAGGGTTAAGGCCGTAAAAATGATCGCCTTCCCTGTTGTGGTTATCGCCATGTAACGGGCCTTTCTGTAATCACCGTCGCTGAACTGGTATTCTTCCGACAGGCGGCTCAAAATATAGATACCGTAGTCCACACCTATTCCCACACCTACCGAAGCCACAGGCAGGGAATTAATATTCAGGTCAATCCCCAGCCCAAGCATCAAAAGATCACTCAGGACCTGCGATACAACAAGAGGGATAAACAAGACCAGCGCACCCCAGAATGTCCGATAGGCAATTGTGCAAAACAGGAATGTAACGCTAAAAATGAGCGAGATATTTATCCAGTAGGACCATTCCACCTCCTCATTAACAGCGGCTAAAATGCCAAGAATGCCTCCGGCCAAACGGAACTTTATATGCTCAGACGGATTATCTTTGATATATTCCTTAAGAGTCGATATGGCTTTGGTAATAACTTCATTATTGTAATCGGCGAAGTAAAGGGTTACGGCCGCATTCTTTTTATCTCCTGAAATGAAGCGATCCATGCTTCCACCGGTTGATGATCCTGCTACCAAGCCTATTACATTTGCGACATCGAACTTTTTTTCGGGTAACATGGCCCACTTGGGATGACCGTCGTGAAATTGCCGGAAAACTGTTTTTAACATGTCGCTTATCGTAACAGCCCCTCCAACTTGGGGTATTTCGTTGGTAGCATAAATGCCCATCTCATCAATAAGCCTGATGGTGTCAGCGTTAGCAATTGCTCCTTCCTTATCGCCTTCAGCTACTACAACCATCTGACTGGAACCGATGAAATCACTGTTAGCCTTATCCGCAGCAATATTATATGGATGATCAGGATAAAGGATAGCCTTGCCGGCGCTGGTATCTCCTACCTTCAAATGTTTATGCGTTATATAACCGCCCCCTAAGATAACTATAATAACCACAGCCAGAACGATCCACTTCCGAAACCCCTGAGTCAGGGAAATAAGAAACTCACCAATCTTTATGTATATTCTATCACCGGGACGCGCCGTGATCTCTCTTAGTCTCTCACGCGCCGTTTCCTTGTCTAGACCCGCAAGCTCGTCCTTCTTTAAATGCTTGGCCCGAGGCGGCGGCAGGAGTGAAACCAGAACAGGATGCATAACTATCGAGCTGACATAGATCGAGACAATCCAGAAACTACCGTAGTAAGCCAGATTCCGCATCAAAGGGATGCTGGCTACGGCAATGGTGAGCACCCCCAGGCCATCGGTGACAAGTCCCAGTATGCCGGGCTTGTAAAGATAGCCGTATGCGCTGATAATGGCCTGCTTCTGCTCACCTACAGCGGCGTATTCCTCATGATAGCGTTCCATGGACTGGACAGAGTGGCTCAAGGCTCTTGCCGATAAAAGCAGCGGTATTACCAGAACCAATGGGTCAACGTTGATTCCAAGCGCTGCCGCAAAACCCAGGCCCCAAACAGCGCTCACGAAAGCTGAAATAATGGGTATGAATACGCCCATGAAGCTTCTAAAATACCACCACAGCATGATGAGCATCACCAGCGTTGTCACGATGAAAACATTGTAAAGCTGAGGGACATAGTGGGCTATCCAGGCATAAAGCATAGGATAGCCTGTAATATAAAGGGTGTGGTTCTCATCTTCTACTTCAGACTTGATCTTTTGCATTTCATTAAATAGATTATTCAGGTCCAGACCTTCTTCCCAGAACCCGGCGGCAATCAATGAGGCTTTATCATCCATGCTGACATATACGCCACGGACTCCTTCATTGCTATAAACTATTTCCTTTAATCTTGAAAGCTCTTCCTTAGACTCGGGTATGGCTCTTACTATCGGATTAGACCTGAGACCATCATTACCCACACCGAAATTCTTCAACCGTGGATGAGTAAGAGATATTATCTGTAAATTATCCACCCCGTCTACGGTCATTACAAATTTTGTAATTTTATCAATCTTTTTGATGGTTTCGGTATTATAGATATCCCCATCCTTTACCTCGATAATTATGCTCATCAGGTTCGCGGTGCCAAACATTGTGCGGTATTGCTTGTAAAGCTGTATGTACTCATGTTTGGGAGGGTAGAGATCGAAAAAATCGGTATGGATTCTCAGGCTGAAGCACTTATAGCCGAAAAACAGGGTGCCAATAATGATTAAGCCCAACATCAGAATCGGATGGCTCACATGATATTCGACCAATTTCAACCAAATTGTCTTATTGCCCTTATTTGTCATCAATCATTCCTCACAAAAATTATTGTTATCTTCACCAAGGATAGCCATGAAGCTTAGGCGAATTTAATCCCAGAAAAACAACTATATACTTTATCGATATGCAGATCTGTATATCCCGCCGGGGATTGAAACTAAATCCAGACGAAGGTCAAAATCGGGTTTCCTTACCTAACTGAATTCATACCTACGCAAGACAATAAATGTAATTTCTTTACTAAAATTTATTAAAAAGTTTGGGGGCCTCTTCTATGCATGGGTTTAAAAACCCGGAGGTATGAAATCGGCCCCCAAACCGCATATTGTTAATCCGCTCATTTAAGCATTGATTAACGTTCCTTCTATTTGGACATGCGCATTATATATTCTTTGGTGAATATATCTGGCGACAATCTGGACTTAGGCATAAACATGGAGCTTTTTTCCTTATTCACTGTGTCGTTCTGAACCCATCCGGATGTAGCATGGCGCGCCTTCTCGTCAATTGTCATCTGAATATCACGCATCCCTACGTTATCCCGCCCCGATGGCGTTACGGTCTTGGTATATACGGCGATACTCCAGGTACGGAATGCACCCGTTTTGTCGTGTATTTCCTTCATGAAGATAACGTCGGTTTCCTTATCCATGTAATTGATATGCAAGCCCCAGGCATAATAGGGATCTTTAGGCAGCTGCTCCATCACAATGACTCTCCTTGGTACCCAGACTACATTAAGCAGAGCCCATTTTGCGCCTTTCCAGTTAGGATCCTGAAAACCAATTTTGATGGGAGCGTAATTAAAGTGATAGGTGCCGTCCGGATCTTCAGTGGTGTGGCGTAAATCGACTTGTGAAAATGGGCAGAGCATCGTCTTTTCCCCCACAACCTTCCAGTTCATCCATGTGTTTTTCCCGTCCCACATAAAACCCAGATCCTGCCAGGCGTCAGAGCCGAAATATGGGTCGGATCTTACAACACCGGATGACTGCCGTACTCGGCGGATGGATGGTACATAAGCAAAAGTGGTTACATCACCATCATCCATATAATCAAAGATTAACTGATTTGTTCCAAACATATCAAAAGGCTCCATATTCATACCGATTGACATCTTTATATAATGGTTAGGATTATCTTTTTCCGAAAATTCTTGTCCCGGCGGACGGCCGGTCATCATAAGCTCGTAGCTATTGGTCCATATATAGCGATGCTCGCCTTTTTTGTTATCTATCCAGGTAACCTTGTTCTGATAATGTTCACCCAGAATACGATATTTATTCCACTGGAAATTATACATGATCTTGTCGGCATACTTGGGATCTTTGGGATCAAGATGGGGGAAGGGCCGGCCATAGATATTGTAAAATGGAATTTTCCCCGTCTTCTTATCTATTAAATGCCCAGTGGCATCGACTTCGAATTTTCCGGCGTTTTTCTCACTGGCTTCCAAGAATTTTTTATCATACTTATACTCATAATTCAATTTAGGTGCAGTATTCAGGACAAAATCGCCCCTTTCAACAGCACGGTACAGAGCCGGAACCAGAAGGTCTTTGTATTGGGTACAGTTGCTCTTGTCGATTACCTTAGCGAGTTCTTCGGCAGCAGACATAGAAACGCCACCTAAAAACATTATAAATGCCAGAAACAACGGCAATATAAAATACTTTGAAGCGTTTATCGTTTTTTTTCTCACTTTTTCCTCCTTTATCGCTTTCCCGTTTATGGAAAACCTTGCTGGTTGGTTTTCCTAACCTTCATCATTACCAGTTGTAACCAAGCTTAAAAGTCATCTCACTCGTAGGAACAAGTCCGGCATAACTACTCCTGGATGTCTTGTCTCCAAAGAACGCTTGTAAACCCATGTTGGCATATAAATTAGAGGATATCTGCCATGTTACTTCCGGGTGAATCATAGCCGATCCGCCTCCTGCTCCTGGCCGTCCGGGATTGTAGTAAACAAGAAAATACGGAGCAATCCTGCCTTCCCACCAACTCCATGACACGCTAAAGCCGAAGATATCCAAATCCCTTACCTTACTTCCGGTTTTCGACGATTCCGATTTATTGAAAAGAGCCCCATCCCATTCGTTGATCTTCTCATGCGCCCACTCAAAGCCAAAACTCGTCCTCTCATGATCGGTAATAAACGGCACCTTAATTTTCTTGTCCGCCGCCAAATACCAACGTGTAACCGGTCTGTAAGCAAATGTTGCCAAACCATCCGGCGTATTTCTAAAGTATCTGGTGTTGAGCGAAATCGGTTCTCCCGTATGACGGGCGATCTCACCTCTGATAACAAGGTCAAGTTCAGCTATATTATAACTGAAATAAGAGCCGTAAACATGCTGCACATTGTGAGTAAGTAGATACTCATCAGGAGGAATTCTAGCGAAAACATTTGCTAATGTTACAGGAACGCCGCCTGACATATGTGAAATTACGGCGCCAAAATCATTATTCACATCACGGTAATAAGCTGCGGAAACGCTTAATCTGTCCCCGATGTCTGCAGTTACTTTCGCTCCGTACTCCTGTTCTTCCGTCGGAACTTTCTGGCGGACATCTGCGCCTACAAAACTGCCGAACGGCAGGATTTTTATATAAGGTGCCTGCAAACCTACCGACCTGTTACCGGCAACAGAGTCAAATGGACCAAATTGCGCTGGCCGGATATCGGGAACCCAGAGTAAATCAAAATTAAGAGCCAAGCCTTTCATAGCGGGAGTGCTGTAGTTTAGCCGTCCCATCCATAGAGGTATTTTCACATCATCTGGTTTCTGAAAAAACATCTGATATGATTGATCCTTCGGATTGATTATGTCCATAATGGTGGAAATGCCCCCCGCCTCACCCCAGGATACAATCTGCCTGCCCGGTCGTAAAAAAGCGCTGCCTAAAAATCCATTATAGCAAAGATCTGCAAAAGCCTCCCGTAAATCAGACTCAAATTTTACATCTTTCCTGCCATAATCGAACCTTGAAGCACCCAGATTATCCTTGATGTCTCCATATTCATTAGCCCGAAAATCGTATATCGAGTCATAAGCACCACGAAAGGTCAAATGCACTTTCGAAATTGAGAAATCCCCCGCCGACGCATCAGGATATATGTCAACATCGAATTTTAAGGTATTTCTCTGCTGCACACCTTCTACTTGATCCATAAAACCATACTGGAGACCGGTTGTATCACGCAAAACAAAATTGGATTCGAAATAGCCATGAAAGGTGCTTTCAAACGCATTAACCTCAACAGCAAACATCACGAATATAGCCGCTATGGTTAACACATAAATAATCCCTCTTCTTCTTTGCATTTAAATAGCCCTCCTTTTCTGTAAGTACTGTTATAATAACAAGCTTACAAATGTTAAACCCCTTTTCTCTACCTGCCTCTTCCGGTCATACAAACAATCCTCCTTTCCTGTAAGTAGTGTGCAAAACATACTTACAAATATTAAACAGCTTCTACTCACCATAACCATCGGGAATGTAGTCTTTGACCTTACTATCCAACAGCTGCCAAAATTATATGGTATGATCAGTAAAAAATTAAAAAACATATCTCTTCCAATTGAGCTTTGATAATCAGGGGACTAATGTACTTGGAACCCCGAAAACTCCTCTTATTACTAATTGGGGTAGTACATTGGTTATAAAAAACGTTACGGTAAATATCAGGGTAAACCAACCGAGCCTTGCTACCTCGCGACTCAAGCCCGGCATTAAATCGTCCAGATGAAACATCCGCTCCCAACTGGCAACACCGTTTGCATCACGTCCCAGCAGCGTAACCATGATAGCCGCCCATGGTCCCAGCAATATTGGCGGAAATAAGAGAGGAAAATTGCCCTTGGCATGATATAATGTTGGGCCGATGGTATGTGCATATGTCCACCAGCCCTTGGCAACTGCTCCCGACTCTACCGCAACATCATATACCCACATTAAAGGTACGGCCGTCAGCATCGCCACGAGCAGTCTTGAAGCTTTAGGAAGTCGCCGGCAAATCCAATCTACCAAAAGGCTTAGCATGGGGATTGCAAAGCCGAAAAACCATCCCCAGGCAAAAGGGATGCAAAGAGGTTTAACCGGCGTCGTGAAAGGAATGTCGCCCGACCAGGGCATCCTGATAAATTCCGGGTTCCAGGCAAGATAGGCGCCCCAATCGGCAAAGTATTCCTGCCAGGCGCTTAATGTTGCGGCACCAAGAACCAGTGCCCATGTTGATAAACGCCCCGTTCGCCAGGCATACCAGATATGGATCACTACAAATAATGACCACATGACAAAGCTGCCCTCCTGATTCTGCCACAGATCAATAGGATGCCCCATTCTATTTTCCACCCCCATGTTTTTTACATCCTCCTTTCGTAAACAACTGTGTTAGATCGCTCTTCCTGCATTGTAATCTTGGTAAATATCCACCGCTTCAAACCTTCTTGCGATTTTGTGTAAATATTAAACGCAGACATGGTATTTCCCGCAACCTGCATCAGGGCTAAGCCGGGATTAAAAAACAACGGCGATCACCAACAAATCCTGATGCTCCCGCTCAGCTATCCTGAGGATTGACATAATACTCCTTGAGTGGACATTTTCACTCAAATGAGGTTAATAGAGAAAATCTGATTTTCGATTCAATGAACGAATAAACGATAACAGTTGTACAATCAGTTTATGGTAAAAATAGAATAAGAAGATAACGGAATCTTGCTGTCAATAATGACATTACGATTTTTCCTGCTAAGGATATAAGTGTATATTTACAAATACCCGTCATTCTTCAATAGTAGGTAAATCTATGTGACACCCTTGGCCCGTAGGAACTTTGACTACGGAAAACCTATAAACAAAGTGATATGGTAGAAACGTACAGTACAGTAGTTTGTTGAAAAGTAAACGGCATTTTCCAGTGCCGGCCATTTTGCACAAATTAAGAGTATATAAAAATACTTGAAATTATTTAATCACCTCATATGTTTGTCTTTGTTGACAAATCTTTTTATGCTCAAATCGTCCCGATTTAAAAATAACATTCAGCGAGAATTGAGTTGTGATCTCACAAGTTGACACAAGGTCTTTTTAGTATATAATTACATTAAATCTATTCAGTGGTTCCTGATTTCTTGACATCAACTTTACTTTATGTGCTTGAGGAAAATATTATGTCTTCTACGATTTCATTACCACGAAAGAAGTTTTCGTCTGATAATGCAAAACTATATAAATCTCTTGGATCTCTCATCAAAGAATACAGACAATGGCGGAAAATAAGCCAGGAGACATTCGCGGAATCAATCAAAATCAGCGTTCGGGAATTACAGAATTGGGAAGCTAACCGGCGCCGTGTCAGAATTGAGAACCTCCACGATATTTCCGAATTTACCGGGATTCCCATGCAGGCTTTGGTTGCTCTTAATGCAGAACAGCCAGGCTGGTATTCTTTACGGAAACGGCTGTTTACTTACTCTTTGATTGAAAAAGTTCAGTTTTCCTCTCACGAGTTATTCAGACCGGGTGAGACACCAGAAGACCATTCTCTCCTAAAAACGGTAACGATTACAACAGAAAAACAAATGGATATGATTCTTTCATGTCACCGGGATCTTTACGGTACAAATATATCCTTGAAAAAAGATGTAATCATGACAGCTGCCGAAACACTTCCTGAGCAAAACAGTATAATTTTTGATCATTGGGGTCATTATGTGGCTCATAAAGTCTGTTTACCAATAAAAATGGATATATATCAGGCACTCATAAAGCAAAAGACCCTTGAAAACTATCTGACTAGTGAAATGATTAGTGATATTAATGCCCTGGGCGAGGGTGTTTTTTTCTTATATTCTACGTTTGCTGCCAATGCAATCGTATCATCCCTGATGACTTTAGATGGGATACGAGGTTTTTCTAAAATAAAACGGAAAGAAAAATTCCTGATTGCAAGTCATACAGTCACAAAAGAATCAGAAATCATACAGAATAATTTGAAGATGCGTTTTGTAAGGAATTATGATCAGTTGCATGATGAAGTTTGTCCAACAATTTATGATACAAAACTGGGTTTTTTGTTAAGGCTTGACGGACCTTTTGGCTGGATGATTGAACCGGTTGCCAAGAAAGCTATGAATCTGATCAGAGCGACCCAACAAAAATTGTCGCCGGAGTTTTCTGTTCAAGACTCAGATGAATTCAGACGTCCAAACAAAAGTTTCCATCCAACGAAGACATCAGAAAATAAATTGCCTATAATCGTTGACGCATTGCCTTCAATCGTTGATGAAAAGAAACGGAACAGACAAGATGGAAAAACGCAAGATATTAAGCCACCAACAGAAGCTTGCACAAACCCGAAATGCGCCCTTTACGGCAACACAGAAAAAAGCAATATTGTTTCCAATGGTACGTACCAGACAAAGAAAGGAACGCCGGGTCGTCGATTTCTGTGCAAAGAATGTGGTAAATCCTTTTGCAGCAGAACAGGAACTATCTTTTATGACATCCGTTCTCCTGAAGAAAAGGTTCTTATGGCCCTTAAGCTTTTGGCCAAAGGCAGACCCTTACAGCATGTGGTAGAATTTTTGGGAGTTAAGTTCCATACGGTTCGTCACTGGCTCGAAGTTGCCGCACTGCAAAGGGAAAAAATAAATGCCATGCTGATTAATGAGCCGGATATATCCCGGGCTGACTTAGATTCATTATGGACTTTTGTTAAAACGAAATCCCTTCGACAAAGAGCGCTTCTATGCAGAACGAAAAATAAATCATCTATATAAAGTGATAGCGGACAGTATAAAATTCCATCCTCTCAATTACCGGATAACCCTGCCACCTTTCGGGGTTCGTTATTACTGCCCGTTTAAGCTGGTTTGTGGTTTTCCTGTTAATTTGTGCCGGGCGGCCGCCGCTGCGTTCCTTTTCTATAAGACCTGTCACGCCTTCCTTATTTAGTCTCTGTAGCCATTGCACTGCACTCCCGCGGCTCCTGTAATTATGGCCACTCTATTTGTAAGTCGCATATTTAATTCTACTAAAAGAGCTACTGGGCTCCACCTTCCAAGGACATCACAGTCCTACCTCATTCCACATAGGTCATCATATCCTGGATTGGAGCATTAAGCCCATCAGGAAGGACGACACTGCCGTTGGTTCTCGCATTGAATCCATAACGCATTTTATAGCCTTTTTTATTTACGACGCAATATAACCCTCTTCCTCCCCCCACATGCCAGAAAAGAGGAAGCAGACACAGGTCATAGCCCTGGGACTCACCCATGACAAGATGGGCTTTCGTCTCCAGAAAGTCCAGGCCCCGGGGCAATTCTCCCACATGGCTCATATCATCGGACAACTGCACATCGCTCGTCGCTTTTCTTTCCTTTGTCATGGTTACGTTCTCCCTTTAAAACCCGTTGTATCAATGTTGATGATCCGCCCCCTTGACTGATTAATGAAGCGGAGGCCCACTCACGGGGCACCACCCTCCAAAGGCATAGCCGTCCTGCCATACTCCATATAGGTCATCATATCCTGGATGGGAACATTATTTCCCTCAGGAAGAAAGGCCCGGCCGTTGGCTTGCGAAAGAAACGCGTTACGTACGGTATAGCCCGTGCGGGACTGGAAACAAAACATACCTCTTCCACCGGCGGCAATGTTCATGTCCACAACACCGCCAGCCGAGTTCATATTGATATGCCAGCGGATGGGAACCCGCATGCCGGTCTTGGGATCTATCCAAAATTCCAGCTCATCCACGGTGATCTCGCCCTGGCCGAAGGGGATCTCCTTTTCATCTATATAGACACGGCCGTAGCTGACTCCCTCGCCGGGCAGGGCGAAGAAATAAATATGGATCGACTCATTCATGCCTGTTACCCAGTAGTAAGGCTGACGCATGGTTTTCACGGGGTCATAGGCATTACCAAAAGTCAGTCTCTCGTGGATGCCATATCCTTTTTCCAGGGTATATGTCGTACCCCCGACAGTTATCGTGCCTTCGGCCCAGCAACGCTGGTCATATCCGGCCCGTCCGGTCGTGGCCAGATCGGACCAGGCCCCGAAGCTACGAGTGGTATTCCCCAGACCGCCCAGAATCAGGTCGTACGCCACACCCATGTGGTCACCCTTAATTTCCCAATAGGGCGGGCGGGAGATGTATTGGAGCGTCCCCCTCTGCCAGATAATTTTGCCGGCCTCCTGCCTGATCGTATACTCTCCCGTCCATTCCATGGGGTCTAGGCGATTGCCAATAAAGTCGTTATCGTGCATCGTACCGCGTTGGTCTTTAGGCAGCATCATAAAATTTGTCTGCACAATCATGACGTCATCGACCTGCCAATTCCCCTTCTTCCCCCCCCCAACGTGCCACAAATTAGGTAACAAACACAGATCATAGCCCTGAGACTCAGCCAGGATGAGATTGGCGTTATCTTCAAAAAAGTCTTCCCCCTTGGGCATTTCGTCCACATGGGTCATGTCTTCGAATAAGAGCACATCGCTCCTGGCTTCTCTTTCTTTTGTCATGGGTACACCCTCCCTTTAAAATCCGTTGTATCAATGTTGATGATCCGCCCCCCCCTGACTGATTAATGAAGCGGTTTCAGGTAAGCTTACGGAGCACCCCCCTCCAAAGGCATGGAAGGCAGGACCATTGATACCCTGCCGACTCCTTTATAGGGTGTGGGTACATATTTTTTCAGCATATTATTATTGTGGGGAAAACCTCCTGCAGAAAGAATCACAGCCTTATCGGCTTTAATAAATATGGTAGTTTCTTCCGGGGATCGGATAGCTTTAACCCCAACGATTCTGCATTTATCCATCACAAGCGCAACCACCTTTGTGTTTAATATGGTTTTCCCGCCTTATTTATTCATGTATTCATAGGCGGCATTTTCTCCACTGCAATCACCGAGCTTCCCATCTGAGCGGCCTTTGCTGCACCACCACCACCTAATCCAACTACAACAATATCCGCCTGTTCACCCCATACTGCCGGAGGATCTACCGGAGAGATAGGCTTGACATCATCCGGTTCAACGGATTGACAATCTCCGGTTTTCGCAGGCAAAGATTTAACTGTGCTTGCTATCGCCTTACCGGTTGCTCCTGGATTAATCAGTGCCGCAGATCCTAAAACAGCGCCACCAACTACCACCTCGACATTCTTTAAAAACTCTCTGCGAGACAGTTTTGACTTATTTTCTTTCTCTTTCATCTTCTATCTCCAGACTGCAGTATGTATTCTTAAACGGCTTTTATCTGTTGACATTTGCATTACTAACTGCTCAAGGATCAACTCGGCAGCTCTTACTCCTGTGACCAGTGCACCATCTGCATCGACCAACTCCAGTTCCGGTTTTATGATAATTCCCCGAAGTAATGCGCTCCCTATGGTTCCCGGACACTATTACTACAACGTCATATTGCATTTATTTTCTTTCCTAATTTTCCACCCTACGAGTCAGGCCCCGGCAGAGACGGGGCCTCGCCTTATGCCTCAAAGCCTTAACACGCAGCGGCCGGCAGCGGTATTGCGCACCAGCCATGCTCGATGTAGGTACGCATGTCCTTGAGCGGAATCTTGCGGCCATCGGCCAAAGTCATTTCGCCCATGCTATGGCTGTGCAGTGCGTAATGCATGGTGGCTCCTGATTCGCTCAGGTAGCCGTAAAAGGTCCGCGACTCGGCCGAAGTATCGAGATTGATCTCCCCTTTTGCCGACTTCAACGTAAAGTGCCACTTGACTGGAACCCGCATTCTCGTCTTGGGATCGATCCAATACTCTAGTTCTTCCATCCTGATATTACTCTTGCCGTTTTCGGAAAAATCCACTTCCTGGTCATCGACCATCACGTGGCTATATGCTTTCCCCACGGAGGGATAGTAATAAATGAAGATCCGCACGGATTCGTTCGCCCACCAGATCCAGTAGTAGGTCTCTCCCTTGAGCACCTTGGCCAGGTCCCACGCTGGTTGGGTGAATTTATCATGGCAGCCAAAGGACTTGTCTTTCCTCAATTTGTAAGTCTTGCCTTCAACTTTGAAGGTGCCCTCGCAGCACAGTGGAGCCTCATACCCGGCGACGTTGTTCTTGGCAAAATCGGCATAAGTTCCTTTGTGGAATGAGGCGTCACCGATGCCGCTTAAGAGCAGATCGAATTCAATGCCCATATGCTCACCCTTGACTTCCCAGTAAGGGGGGCGGCAGATGTATTGCCGGTTTCCCAGCTTCCAGATTACCGCATCATTGGTCTTGATGATTTCGCCGCTGTTCCAGTCGTCTGTCGCCCAGGTTCGGTTGCCGATGAAATCGAGGTCGTTGATCGTACCCTTGAAATCCTTGGGCTTGATCTGGAAAGTGGTTTGTCCAACAAACTTGTCCTCGACCTGCCAGGGGCCATTCTTGCCACCGCCCATGCGGAAAATGCAACTTGCAAAGGAAATCTCGTCTCCTTCCTCGGTCTCGGCCATAACTAGGAAGCCGTTGTTTTCCATGTACGAGACTCCCTTGGGCAGGGTCTCCTTATAGCTGAGTTGGTCAGCCAGCGTGACATTTGTCCTTGCTTCATTTTCCATTGTCATATTTAAACCTCCTTTATTAATTTTAACCCAACTTACCTATCTTTTCTATTTCATCCCATTCCATTTTGGCAGTTCTTTCATTATCTCTGCACAATATAGCCCGGGTTAATCTATTGATTCTTTCTCCGGACTTATAGTAGTCGGATTCAGTAATTTCCACACCTGTGACCGCAGAAAACAGTCTGGCTTCAAGACCTGTTGATTTTGTACCTTCACCGATCTCTTCATGATCCCACAACCAGCCCATGTACTTTCTTAGCGGAAACTGAAAGCAGACAGGAAGGCAGTCTATCAGGAATCCACGCATTGTTGCATCCTTAGGAACTGTAAATAAATAATTCATATGTTTATGTTTTGACTGACGGTATAGTTCCACTCCCCATGGAAGTCATTTTTCTCCATTGTCAACGATTTCATTGTCTTGTCTGACACCTTGATTCCCGTAGGATATTTTTTTAAATCTATTGCCGCCAGTATTTTTAGCCCCGCTTTGATGTCCGGCGTATGCGCCAAAGGCATTGCCAAAAGTCACAAAGTCAGCGTTAGGTGCAGCAAGATCGCCAAACCCCCAATTCTCAACAAAAGTTCCCTTGGTTAAACTCAATAAGCGCAAGTACTCCCTTTGCTTGAGAGTAGGGTAAGCGATTACGGACCATGCGATAGAGGTAGAACCATACTTTCCCGATATTCTTAGCCAAAAGCCCCAGGTGCTGGGACATAAAACGCATTTGGTGATAAAAATATGGAGGCGGGAATCCACACATGTTAACACAATAGATTCCCGCTCACACGGCCTGATTATTTACTTGCTTTCAAGAAATTGGACATGGTAAAGTCTCCTGGTACAAGCCTGTTAGCAGGAAGATATAATTCATGCGGGTTTTCAATATTCGACATAGTAGAATGACGGACTTTTTCATTTGTTATAATGTAAGCATCTACCTCCCCAATGTCATTTCTCCCGTCCGGAAGTTCACAATAGCTGCGGGGAGCGATCATCCAAACCTGGAATTGGCCTGCTTTATCATATACTTCCTTGTGCCAGATAGAAAATGTCTCCTTATCGACATAATTTACATGCAATCCCCAATTATAATATGGATCTTTGGGCATCTGCTCTACGACCCAGCACTTTCTGGGAACCCATTTCGCCGATGTTATGGCCCAAGGGGCGCCCTTCCAGCCTGGGGTATCATAACCGAATTTCTTCTCCGGCATTCTCCGGAGAAAAGTTCCATCCGGTTCTTCCGTTGCCTGACCCTTGTTGATATCAGTGAAAGCAACGAGAATTGTCTTCTCTCCCACCACTTTCCACGTCATTGTTGAGTTTTTCCCATCCCACATGTTAGCCAGATCATTCCAGCTATCTCCTCCCATACTAGAATCTGAACGGGAAGCCCCGGACGACTTGCGAACCCTCCGAATAACGGGAACGTAAGCAAAGACGGTATTGTCCCGGTCGTCAGCGTACTCCCAGTTCATCGTATTCATACCTTTCACACTCATAGGAGATTCATAACATAACATACATTGATACAGGAAGCCGCTTGGATTTTCTATTTCCCGGCCTGGCGGCCGGCCCTGATAGAACAAATAAGTTGAGCCTTGCCCGTCCATGCGATAAACACGCTCCACCCCTTTTTTTTCATCTACCCAATAAACAATGCCGCTGGCGTGAACGCTCATAGTACGATATCTCATGAATTTGAAATTCCAGATAATCTTGACTCCTGATTTGGAATCTTTGGTATCTATATGGGGGAAAGGCAATCCATAAACATTGTGTTTGGGGAATTTCCCGGTTGCTTTATCAATTAAATTGCCCTCTTTGTCCACATCGTATTTACCTGCATTCTTTTCACTTGCGGCCAGAAAGCTCGCTGGAAGTTTGAAAGGAAAGGATAAAGTAGCTGTCGGGAGAATATAATCACCTCTTTCCACGGCCTTATAAAGAGCTGGCGGGAGCAAATCTTTGTATTGCGATACATTAGTATTATCAACTGTCTTGCCAATCTCCCCAGCCTTTATGGGCGCAGCCCAGCAAAGCAATATTGCGGCCCACAAAAGCGTCCATCTAAGCCGCCCAAAAATCCTTATTCGTTTCTCTTTCATTTATTCCTCCCTTATAGTTTTGGTTTTTTCAAATACCAATAGCAGAGTAGTAAAATTTTGATTATCCTCTCATGAATCACCACTCATAGCCAAATTTAAAAGTCAGTTCGCTCGTACTGATCATTCCCGAATATTGGCTCTTGGCTTTTTTATCTCCCCAAAAGATCATCCCCATTGCTTTAAAATAATAATTTTCTGATAACTGCCAGGTCAATCCAGGCACCGTTAAGAAAGACCCGTGACCTTCCGGAATGTAATTGACAGCAAGGATTGGATTAATTGTGCCGCGCAGCCAATACCAGTTTGCCGAAAAAGTGAATAAATCAAAATCTTTCAACGTGCTATCTTCCATAACTTTGTCCCAACTGTTGATCTTCTTATGTATCCACTGGCATGTAAAACTAGAGGTATCCTTAGCTGAAAGCCACTTCACAAGATATTTCTTGTCAAAGCCTATCATCCACTGGGTAACCGGTTTCAGGCGAAACGTGCGCAACTCCATTCCGCTTGCCGTCATGACAACATCAGGCCTGGGAATAGCTATCGGAGTGGCTGTGTAGTGAGAAAATTCACCACGGATCACGGCATCCAGGGGAGCAAAATGATAACTGAAATATCCGCCATAGACGTCTTGCATTGGGTGAGTAAAAGCAGCCGTTGTGGGAGCCGGACCTACAAAATCCTTTAGTACAGTAGCTGGGTCATTGTTCATATCCCGGAAGTAAACTGCAGATAAACTGAGCCCGATCCCTAAATCTGCCGTCACCTTCGCACCGTATTCCTGTTTATCAGTCGGCACATCCTGCTTAACATTAAACGACTTTAAACCTTGAAATATGAAGGTGGTATAAGGCGCCGACATACTATGGTCTAGAGGCCCAAATTGCGTTGGACGGACATCAGGGATCCACAACAGATCAAAATTCAAATTAAAATTTGGCTGTGGAGGAAGGCTGTAGTTTAGCCTAGCCATATATACAGGGGTCAGGAGATCATCGGGATTCTGAAAAAACATCTGCGAAGAGTTATCCTTTGGACAAATAACATCCAGAAGTGTAGCGCTGCTCGCTTCTCCCCAGGATACAAGCTGCCGCCCCGGCCGGAAAAACGCCTGACCAAGGGGACCGGAATAAGTAATATCTATAAAGATCTCCCGCAGGTCAGATTCGAATCTAATATCTTTCAAGCCGTAGTCAAAGCGAGACAGTCCCATATTTTCAGGGATATCCTTGTATTCATCTTTCCGCAGGTCGAAAATCGAATCATAGGCCCCCCTAAAAGTCATATGAAACTTCTCTATAGCAAAACTTCCCATGCCTATAGCTGGATCAACGTCAATATCAAACTTCAGGGTATTTTTTTGCTGAACCGCTTCGACTTGATCCATGAAACCATACTGAAAACCATTTGTATCGCGCAAAACCAGACTTGACTCGACGTAACCGTGAAAATCCGTTCTTGGTTTATGCCAATCATTATCGGCGGCCACTGCTTCAATAAATAACATCAGCAGCAAAGCTAATATTACGAACAAATGCAATAAGTGCTTTCTTCCTCTTCTCATGACTGTCCCCATAACTACTACTCCTTTTTTAGAGTTATTTAAAAATAACACATCCTCCTATGACCTATCATCTTCTTTTTGCAACAATCCCTCCTTTCTTATTGTGTCCCATTTCTGGACGTTAGGTAAGAATTTAACAATCTTTATCTGGTCGCCCTCGGTTTCGATTTCTATCGAACGCATGCCTAGTATTATGGCCTTGTTCTCACCCAAAAGAGCTAAACCGCTTAACCAGGCAAGTTTTATATCCAATGATACTTTGACGTGCATCCATGTCTTGCCGCCGTCTACGCTTGTAATAATTGTCCCACGGTCTCCGACCGCAATACCAAAATCACCCTGCAGGCTAACTGCATAAAGCGCTCGCGGCTCTTCCTTTTTATTGACTGCCAGGACTATGGGCTGCCAGGTTAGACCCCCGTCTTCCGTATGCAGTATAATACTGCTCAAACCCACAGCAACACCTTGCTTCTTTGAAGAAAAAGATATCCCGAAAAGAGTTGTCTCTGTCCCCGTATTTTGCTTCGTCCAGCTCTTACCACCGTCCTTCGTGTGCAGTATCGTACCGAACTCACCAGCAATCCAGCCTTCCTCTTCTCCCTGAAAAGCTATACTGTACATGATCACATCATCGGGAAAGGTCTTGTCATCCCAATTCTTCCCTCCATCACCAGTATAGAAAACAGCCCCCCAATCACCTGCCGCCAAACATTTGTCCGGGCTTATGGCCTTTACTGCAAAAAGGTTTTTACTTTGCGGGGCAGGCTGCTCGGTCCATGTTTTACCGCCATCCGTCGTATGAAATATCAACCCAGACTGCCCCACGACCCAACCAACCTGAGGGTTGCAAAAGGAAATGGAGAAAAGCGACATAATCGTCCTTACATCCTGTCTCTCCCAATTTACTCCCCCGTCCAAGGTGTGCAGGACGGAACCGCGCGCACCCGCCGCCCAGCCTTCTTTATTATCAATAAAACATATTGAATATATGTGATCGCCCAGCGCTCGTATTTTCCCATCGGCAAAGGCCGATACGCGTGGAAATATGAAAAGCACGGACAGCAATGCCAAGATAATTAGAGTTGTTCTTTTCGTCTTCATCTTTTTCCTTACCTCTCTCCTTATGCATTTTATTGCCATTGTCATTTCTGACTCGATCCTGAAATCAGGAATATACGCCGGCAGTTGCCGGCATGACGCTTTCTTCTCGTGTTAAGACCTGTACTTCGGCAAGATCTTTTCCGGTCCTACGATGGAAACCAGAGCCGGCAGGACAGTCAGTGCACCAACCATGTTGGCAACCAGCAGGAATGCCAAAAGAATCGCCATCTCAGCCTGAAATTTAAAACTGGCGAAGGCAAAGAAAATAACCGAAACAACCAGGGTTGAAGCAGTAAAAATGATCGCCTTACCCGTTGTTGTGATCGCCATGTAACGGGCCTTTTTGTAATCGCCGTTGCTGAACTGGTATTCCTCCGACAGCCGGCTTAAAATATAGATGCCGTAGTCCACGCCAATACCCACACCCACGGAAGCTATCGGCAGGGAATTGATGTTCATGTCAATCCCCAGTGTGAGCATCAAAAGATCACTCAGCACTTGCGATAACAAAAGGGGAATAAACAAGACCAGTGCGCCCCATAATGTCCGATAGGCAATTGTGCAAAACAGAAAAGTGAAACCGAAGATGAGTGCCATGTTTACCCAGTAGGACCATTCCACTTCTTCGTTTACGGCGGCGAGGATGCCGAGAATGCCCCCGGCTAAACGAAAACTTACCTTCTTGACTGGGTTATCATTAATATACTGCTTAAGGGTTGCAATGGCATCCTTAATGACTTCGTTGTTGTACTCACGGATATAGAGGGTTACGGTTGCGTTGGTATAATCGAAGGATATGTAGCGGTCCATCTCGCCGCCACTTGTGGCGCCCCCAATAAGAGTCAACATTTGGCCTATATCTTCGGGCCTTTTCGGCAAAATAGACCACTTGGGGTTTCCGTCGTGAAATGTCCGGAAAACCGATTTTATCATGTCGCTGATTGTTACTGCCCCACCTACTGCAGGAATATGGTTTGAGGCATAAATCCCCATTTCATCAATAATTCTTACCGTAGCCGGATCCACAATCGCCTCTTGCTCCTTACCTTCGGCAACAATAACCAACTGACTGGACCCGATAAAATCCTCGTTAACCTTATCTGAAGCAATATTATAGGGATGATCAGGGTAAAGGATGGCCTTGCCGGCGCTGGTATCACCAACCCTCAAATATTTTTGTGTTATATAACCGCCACCTATTATAATTAAAATGACAATTGATAGAATAATCCACTTTCGGAACCCCTGGCTCAAGGAGATAAGAAACTCGCCCATCTTTATGTACATCTTATCACCAGGCCGCGCCGTTATTTCTCTTAGTTTCTCACGCTCCGTTTCCTTGTCCAGACCCGCAAGCTCGTTTTTCTTTAAATGCTTGGCCCGAGGCGGAGGCAGGAGAGAAACCAACACCGGATGCATAACGATCGAACTCACATAGATCGAGATAATCCAGAAACTACCGTAGATGGCCAGATTCCGCATCAAAGGAATGCTGGCCACTGCAATGGTGAGCACCCCCAGACCATCGGTGATAAGTCCCAGAATACCAGGCTTGTAAAGATAACCGTACGCTCTGATAATGGCCTGCTTCTGCTCTCCTACTACGGCATATTCCTCATGATAACGTTCCATGGACTGTACCGAGTGGCTCAATGCCCTTGCTGATAAAAGCAGCGGTATTACCAGAACCAACGGGTCAACGTTGATTCCAAGAGTGGCCGCAAAACCCAGGCCCCAGATAGCGCTGACCGCAGCGGAGATCAAGGGGATGAATATGCCCATGAAACTTCGAAAATACCACCACAGCATGATAAGCATCACCACTGCTGTGACAATAAAAACATTATAAAGCTGAGGAACATAGTGGGCTATCCAGGAATAAAGCATTGGGTATCCGGTAATGTAAAGGGTGTGATTGGCGTTGTCAGTTTCCGACTTGATCTTTTGCATTACCCCAAAAAGATTATTCAGGTCCAGGCCCTCTTCCCAAAACCCGGCAGATATCAAGGCTGCTTTGTCATCCAGGGAGACATACACGCCCCGCACCCCTTCATTACTGTAAACCCTCTCCTGAATTATATTGAGGTCATCCTGTGTTTTAGGCATTCCCTGAACTATGGGAGTAGTTTTAATACCCGAACTGCCCACACCATAGTTCTTCAGGCGGGGATGAGTCAGGGAAGTAATCTGCATGTTATCAACCCCTTTGACGGTCATAATTTCCCGGGTGATCCGATCAATCTTTTTAATGGTTTCAACATTGTAGATATCCCCATTTTTTACCTCGAGGACCATGGTCATTACATTCGCCGTACCGAACATTTTGCGATACTGCTTATAAAGCTCGATATACTCATGTTTGGGAGGATAGAGATCAAAAAAATCGGTGTGGATTTTCAGGCTGAAGCACTTATAACCAAAAAACATGGTGCCCAGAATGATAAGGGTCAGCATAAGAACGGGATGACCGACATGGTATTCGACCAACTTTAACCAAATTGTCTTTTTAGGTTCGCTCGTCATCAATTACTCCTCACATTTTTAATTGTATCTACAACCTTAATTCACTAAGCATTCCCCGCTCTTGTGAGCTCTACCATTCTCTCTGGACTGAGGGTGCCTGCCTGAGGATCCCAACCTCGCTCCTCATAGTAATCCGTTATCAGCCGCTCAAGGTATTCCATATTGAGCGGGGGATACGTTACCTTTCCAGCCTGGACAAAATCCGTAAGGAATCTTTTCGGCACTCTGTCGTCCTTTCTATTTGCTCCCTCCCGAATGTTGAGAACTTTACTTATGTCTCTACCGCGCGCCGTCATTTCATAAATCTCCGCAGCATCAACATTGATCCCTGTAGCAGCCGAATAAAGGTTGGCCCACACGCTGATATCGAATTCCTGATAGATATAAAGAAAGCATAGCCCTAAACATTCCAGCGCAAAGCTTTAGTTCTCAGCCCACTTGGTCAAACGGGCCACGTTGTTTCCACCGGGGCCAGTGAGAATGCGCTCCATATCTTTCTCCGGCATTGCTATCTTTTGGCAGTATCTGCGCAAGTCTTCCGCTGTTGCCCCAACTAAAAATTTGTACTTGTGGGAATTTTTTCCATTTTCATCTGTTTATATTCGGACTGACGGTGTAGTTTTACTCGCAGTGGAAGTCATTTTTCTCCATTGTAAGTGATTTCATTATTTTGTCTGACACCTTGACTTCCGTCGGATATTCTTTTAAATCTATTGCTGCCGGGATTTTTAGACCCGCTTTGGTTGTCGTATTCGCTATCAGGTTGACAACAGAATTTTTTCACAATATTAGTAAAAATTGTTTCGGATAATTACGTTATATCTATTCAGTGGTTCCCGGGTTCATGGTTTCTTAGCATCAAACACGCTTTGCACTGGGGGGAAACATTATGTCATCTAATTTTTCATTTCCACGCAAGAAATTTTCGTATAATAATGCCAAACTTTACAAATCCCTTGGGTCTCTCATCAGAGAATATCGGCAATGGCGGGGGATTAGCCAGGAGGCATTCGCAGAATCAATCCGAATCAGCGTTCGGGAATTGCAGAATTGGGAAGCTAATAGTCGCCGTGTGCGAATTGAAAATCTCCACGACCTTTCCGAATTTGCCGGAATCCCTATGCAGGTATTGGTTGCTCTTAATGCGGATCAGCCCATCTGGTATTCCTTAAGGAAACGGTTTTTTATGTACTCTCTGATCGAAAAAGCACAGTGTTCCTCTTATGAGTTATTCGACTCCAACGAAAATCGGGAAGACCAAACTATCCTTGAGACAGTTCCCATTACAACGGAAAAACAAATAAATATGATTCTCTCATGTCACTCTGATCTATATGGTACGAAAAGATCATTACGAAAAGATGTAATTAAGGCAGCTATTAAGATAATTCCCGATTTGAATATCATTATAAATGATTATTGGGGTCATTATGTGGGTCATAGAATTACTTTACCCTTTAAAATGGATATATATCAAGCACTCAAAACTCAAAAGACAATTGAAGACTATCTGACCGGCGAAATGATCAGTGATATTATAGCTCTGGGCGAAGGGGTTTTTCTTGTTTATTCTACTTTTGTCGCCAATATAATTACATCATCCTTGCTGTCTAATGCTACACAGACCCTTTCCAAACAAATAAAACGGAAAGACAGATACGTGTTTGTTACTCATACAGTCACAAGAGAGTCGGAGATTATCCTGAAAAATTTGGGAATGACTTTTGTAAGGGATTATGCCCATTTGGGAGATGAAGTTTGTCCGGTACTCTATGAGACAAAATTGGATTATCAACTGCGACCTGACGGGCCTTTGGGATGGATGATTAAATCGGGTGCTGAAAAAGCGTTAACTAATAATAAGATCATAAAGGGCCGACAGAAACAGTCGCCGGCAATTCCCTGTACTAAACTAAGCGACCTTGTATCCCCATTTAAAATATATTTTCCGGAGGAAATGGCACAGCCTGATGCATTAACTGTTGATAAAAATGCTGATGCATTAACTGCTGATACTTTTTCTTCAGATAGAGGAAAACGGAACTATCAAAAAAGATTGGGGGCTCAAATACCTAAATTTAAGATAACGAATGAAGTCTGTCCTAACACAAAATGTACGCTATATGCCAAATTAGACAAAACCAATATTATTTCAAATGGTACATTCCGAACTAAAGATGGGACCGCCTTACGCCGATTTATTTGTAAAGAATGTGGTAAATCATTCTGCAACACAACGCCGATCATCTTCCACGGCCTCCGATCTCCGGATGAAAAGATTCTGAATGCTCTCAGGCTTTTGGTTAAAGGAATGTCGCTACGAGGCGTTGCAGAAATTATCGGAGTCGATCCCCGTTCGGTCCGTTCATGGCTCAAAGTTACTGCTGAACAGAATGAAAAAATAAAGGCCATGCTTATAAAGGAACTGAAGGTCTCTCCGATCGAATTAGAAGCCTTATGTGCTTTTGCCAAAAGCAATTCTCTTCGCAAAAGAGCGCTTCTATGCAGGGCGAAAAATAAATCCTATACAACGGAATAGGGTAGGGCGCCTTAAATAAATGCCCCCCACCTTTTTTATATAATATCCGGCCGGCAGCCACTGCAATTCCATCCTATCTGTTGCGGGATAAACCAGCTGCCTCTCGGCTGTCTTTCCTTAATGCCCATTCAGGTTGGCTCCGGGTATTCTTATTAATTTGTACCGGGCGACCACTGCGTTCCTTTTCTATAAGACCTGTCACTCCTTCATTATTTAGTCTCTGCATCCACTGTACCGCGCAGTCCAGCGACTTACTTCGAAAAGCTGGCTACTATTCCATCCATCCAGAACTAATAAACCGGCTGTAATACGAATGCCCAACCAAGTTTTTGGATCCTGTTGAGCCATTTCGAGAAGAGTTTTCTTTGTCACTGATTGATTGCTTATAGTTAATGCTTTCATTAAATTCTCCCGCTATCAAATTGCGTATTGTAAAAGTTGTATTTGCTTTACTATGCTTGTAGTTTGCCGACAGCCGCACATATAGTGCTTAATGCTTATTCTTTTTGACATGAATATGAGTGCGTACCGCATATGCACTCATACATAAACAGCGCAAAAACATAATAATGGTGTTAATCTTCTGTCAGACCACCTTTTTAGCAGCCTCTTCCGCAAGTTTCATCAGATCTTCTCGGGTATCGGCATCACCTACATTCATTACCTCGCATGCCCGGATTACCTGGTTATAACCAAATCCGTGCCAGTCAAAAAAAAACGCATATCTTTCAAAAACATCTTCAAACCGTTTTTCTTCGGGATGTCCCTGGGTTTGTATAAAAACCATTTTTTTGCCGGGCTTAAGACGGCTCCGGTAAGGATTAGTTCCAAAATCCGGCACAAAATAAGAAAAGGTTCTATCAATAAATGCTTTGACCTGGCTTGATACTTCACCATAATAAATCGGCGTAGCAATCACCAGAATATCAGAATCCTTAACTGCCTCAAGAACCTCCGCCAGATCATCTTTTAAAACACATTTATCCAGTTTGGTTTTGCAGGTCATGCATGCCTGACAACCTCTGTATTGAAGCTTGTTTAATGAAAATGTTTGTACTTCCGCACCCAGCTTTTGTGCAGTTTCATTAAATCTTTTGGCAATAACAGTACTGTTTCCTTTAGGCCTCGGACTTCCAAACAGACAGACTATCTTTTTTGACATTTTTCCTCCTGTTTATGGATATATAATTACATTATTAAAATTCCAATAGCTTATGAGTTTCAAGATCTTTTGCGGCCATACAGAATCTCTCAAGCGGCGGCATGGTTTTTTCTCCCGGATTGATATTTGATTGCCAGGCTACAAGCCCCCAGATCACCATACGGCGATATTCTTCCCAGACTTCATCAAAAGTAAATTTTTTTCCGCCCATAGCAGCAAAGTGATCAAGGTAATGGCGTAAAAGATCACGTTCCGCCTTGCGGCGATCCTCAATCTCAATAGAGCCGATTATGAAATATGTGACATCGCGCCATGGGAGACCTTTTCGCACTATCTGCCAATCGAACCAGATACGCTTACCGTCGGGCCGAAGATAGCTGTTGCCAAGATGTGCATCGCCGTGGATAAGACAACGTGGGCATTTATTTTTGGATTCGTGGGCACGAAGGGCGGCGGAAGCCTTTCTCAGTCGGGAAGGATCATCGGCCATCCATTGTGGAAACAAAGCGATGCGCTCCGGGATCTTATTATGAGCATCAAAATAATCCGGTATCATGCTCCAGTAGTCATCGGTCACCGTCTCAGGCGCCATGGCCGTTTGCAGCCAGGTTTGTTTTGCCAGTTCCTTGCTCGCCCAGGTACTGCCATGTATTGCTGCAAGTCCTTCCAGTGACCGGGCCATTTCATCCACGCCAATCGGGTTTGCCGAAGTCCCGAAAGTTCCTCCCAATTCAATCAGATCGTCAATTATCATAAGGCCTTGTTGGCCAACCGCATCGTCATCCCAGTCGGCAAAATAGCAAGCGGGAGCCGGTATAGTAAAAACATCTTTTGATTCTCTGTAAAAATTGTAGAACCGTGCTTCGTTTACTCCGACCGGAAGGCTTGGCGCATGCCCCTCCAGATTTGACTTCAGACAGACATGTTCCGGAATACCCGCATCTATTCCTGCCTTGTTGAGATCAAGCTTTAAACGTAACTTTGTGTCATGGCCACCGATGAATTCAACGACTTCCATATTCTTTACGACAATGTCCGGATATTCCAGCCGGAGTATACGCGACAGCCAATCCGCCGTTACCCCTTTCATATCTGAAGGAAGTCTTTCGGTCCTCAATAATTTCTTTTTATTTCTTGTCTCGGCTTGCATTTTACACTCCTATAAAAAGTTGAATGCTGTCCGGTATCAGTTATTTCCATGTTTAGCAGGGCCGATAAGAACGCTTTCCGAACTGGACGGAACATGGGCAAATATTCCGCCATCCACCGCAATAATCTCACCTGTAATAAAAGAAGCATCATCTGAAACAAGAAATGCAACTATATTTGCGATATCTTCGGGCGTACCCAGTCTTGGGGTAAGGGTATACTTT
This sequence comes from Pseudomonadota bacterium, assembly GCA_018901125.1. Taxonomy (GTDB): domain Bacteria; phylum Desulfobacterota; class Desulfobacteria; order Desulfobacterales; family RPRI01; genus RPRI01. The sequence goes on from JAHIFE010000096.1 coordinate 104,358, forward strand.
AACATCATTTCTTCCACTTCAGGCGTAATAGTGGCCTTGGCTGTCGCCGTGAGCATCAGCCCGGGACAAATAGCGTTACAGCGGATACCCTGTTTTCCGTATTGAGTTGCAGCATACTTGGTAAGGGAAATAACCGCTGCTTTGGATACTCCATAAGCTGTACGAGCCATGTCACCGGCCACACCGGCCCCGGATGCCGTATTTACTATAGCACCTCCACCACGCTTTATTATCTCAGGAATAGCATATTTGCAGGCAAGCATAGTTCCCCGGACTGTGATCTCCATAGCCCTGTCCCAGGTCGCAGCCTCCATCATTACTATGTCCCTGTCTCCAGGACCTGGCAGTGCTGCGGCATTGTTGTGCAATATATCCAGACCGCCGAACTCGCTGACCGCCTTCTCAATCATAGCTTTGATTGCATCTTCGTTACGAAGATCCACATGGCAGGCCACTGCTTCTCCCCCCTCACTCTTGATTTTGGCGACCAGCCTTGCAACCGGTTCATCAACAATATCAGCAGCAACTACTTTAGCGCCCTCTTTCGCCAAAAGCAATGCTGTCGCTCCGCCGATACTGTTGCCACCATCAACCAAATAAGCGCCCGTAACAATTGCTACTTTACCACTTAGTTTTCCCATTGTTTTCTCCCTTATACAAAACCATTGTCATTGTTTACCTGCTTTACAGCGCCATCTGTTAGATCCCAGCCTCTTTCTTTATAATATTCGGTCAGCAGGGCATCAAAGCTCTCTTTGCTTACAGGATCGTGGTCTTCGCCGTTAGAAACCAGACGCTCCGAAACAAAACGCCGGGCGATAAAGCTATCATCTTTTCTTGTGCGACCTTCCCGGAAGTCAAACATCCTTCTTATATCCCAAACACGTCCTGCAGCCTGCAAAAGCTTTTCCCCGTTCATCTTAATCCCTGTCAGAGCTTCATAGAGAACGGCCCATACGCTTAGTTCAACCTGCTGATGCATGGGCATCTGGCACTGACCAAGACACTCAAACATTGTAGCATTATCTTCCGCCCATTTGGCGAAACGCGCCAGCCCGTAACCTTTTATATCTGTGACGGCATGATCTGCCTGATCCGGTGGCATTCCTAAATGCTTTATTAAAAACTCTTTGGTCATCGCTTTGCCCGCCCACCCAGGTGCGTGGAATCTGTCTCCCGAGGCGTTTATCATATCGCTGAACAAGTCAGGCGACATTGCCCGCCGCGGATCATAATAAATCGCGTGCCCTCTTGTATGCACTGCATATTTTTCCGAGTTTTTCCCGATAAGCTGAGGTCCTTTACTTAACCCTTGCCCGAGTATCTTCCCAAATCCTTGCCCGAAAGCCATCTGCCGGAGCAGTTCCTGAACTTCTTTGGCTGCTCCCCAATCTAACTCAAGGCCATCGGTATCGGCTTTATCTATGATTTTTTCACGGTAAAGCTCGATTGCAAAACTAATAGCTGCACCGGCGGACAGATAATCCATACCCAAGCGGTTGCATAATTCATCACACCTTATGGCGTCTTCCCATCCTTCTACCGCACAGTGGGCGGCAAATCCGTGAAAACCACCAACAAGACAGGAAACGGCCATGCTGCCCCCGACCCTGTCTCCTTTCAGCAGTCGAATAAGATGCTTGCAGCCGATAGGACAACCCATGCAGGAAATATCTCCTCTTTTTATTTCGCTCATAAATCTGTCGAGAGGAAACTTGTAAGGCAGATCAGGAGGAACAATCTCACTATAATTTTTGTATTCATGAGGACCGAATTGAGAGATAGGCGGGCCCATGGCACGAAGAGTACCCCATTCTCTGAAAACATTAATGACTTCTTTCTGGTTTTCAATAGACTGCTGATAAGCTTTATCCATTAATTCGGAAAATCTTTCCGGGTCAGCCACGGAAATGGACTTAGATCCGGAAATAGCGATAGCCTTGAGATTTTTTGATCCCATAACTGCTCCCATACCCGATTGGGCATAGGCTGAATACTTGTTGACAATAATACTTGCCTGGACGGCCATATTTTCTCCGGCAGGCCCTATACTTGCAACTACATATTGCTTGCCCAGTTTCTGCCACAGCGCTTCAGTAGTTTCCCATGTGTCTTTACCCCAAAGATCGCTTGCATCGCAAATTTCCACATTATCATCTATCTTAAGGTAAACCGGATGATCCGCCTTGCCGGTGATCATCAAATTATCATAACCGATAAACTTTAACATCCCCAGATGTCCGGTACCGGAAATTCCGAGAAACCCCGAGACCGGAGTCTTAGCGACAACAGTAGTCTTGCAGGCTCCCGGAATCAATGTGCCGACAAAAGGGCCCGCACCGAATATGAGAACATTTTCCGGTTCAAGAGCATCTTTTCCGGGACAGGCATTGTCGTAGGCAAGTTTGAAACTTATACCAAGCCCCCCGATGAAACGAGAGATCCAGTCCAAAGGAATCGGCTCAGTGCAAATCTCTTTTTCCTTTAAATTCACTTTCAGGATTTCTCCGGCATAACCACCTAATTTCCCCATAAAACCCTCCTTTACGAACCATCACGCCCAGGTTAAAGCGCCAAAATCGCAATGCTCCACACAAATACCGCAAACGATGCAGTCCTCCCGGAATTCTACATTAAACCATGCATTGCTTTCATCCGGCTTCACCACGATCTGTGCTTCAGCCAAGCTAAAAACCCTGTCTCTGGTGTTATAAAACGAACATGCCAGGGAGCAACGAAGGCACCCTGAACAGTTCTCAGCTTTTATCCGTATATCTGATCCGGCCATAAATGACTCCTTTGTCAACGTTTTGATATAAAAACTACAGCCCCAGGAGATTTCGCAACTTTTCATAATGGGTCATGGTAATGAAGCCTTTTGCTCTTTTCGATCTGGCAATATATCTTGCATCCTGTTCCATCCGGGTAAAAAAGATAGCCATGCGCCAGGTAGCAAAAACCTCGTAGTAAAAGAGATTCTCGACTTTTCTGTTTGTTACCTTCTCATAGTGAGCAATAGTTTCTTTCATATCCGGAAGTCCAGCCAAGCGGGGGAAAGGCGAATCTGGGCGCCCCACACTGGTAGCCCAATCCATATGAACAAACCAACCCAGGTCAGCTTCAGGATCTCCGATAAAGACCAATTCCCAATCCAGAACCGCAACTACTTCACCTTCGTTGATGATCATGTTACCCAGTCGGGCATCACCCCAACATAACGAAATATATTTCGGCTCAAAACTGTTCTTCAAAAGCCAGCCTCTGGTTGCTTTCAGCACCGGTGGCATCGGCTCATTATTGAGCGCATAAATCTCATCATAATAAGCGATCTGCCGCTCCATAAAGTCCGTACCTGCCCGTGGAACACCCAAAAAGTTTAAACCTGCTTTCTCCCAGTCAAGGGTATGGATATTTGCTATCGTATCCACTGCATTCCACCAAATCCGGGCTTTTTCTTCCCCTGTTGCGTCAAAAAGCTGCCCGGCAACATGGTAGGGAGGAAACTCTCCCGGAACCCATCCCTCAACCCGCTCCATAATGTAGAAAGGGCCTCCCAGCACCGACTCATCCTCTTCCAGCCAACGTACACGGGGAACAGGTACTGCAGTATCCCATAATCTTTCGAGCAGCATATACTGCTTTTTCATGTCATAATGATACTTGGGAAACACGGAGATGTCCCGGGGAGGCCAACGAATCACCAGATTTTCCTGCTTCGCCTTCTTCCCTTGCCGCCACTGAAGCTCGATAAAGAAAGTCTCGTTCATGCCGTCACCGGGTCTTTTCAAAGGTGCAAGTATAATTTCGCTATCCCGGGGAAGCTTGCTCTCAAACCAATTCTGGAGATTAACCCGCATAGCCTCCAGATCTAACTCTTCCTTCATTATCGTCTCCTTTCGTTAAGGCGCGTAACGTGGATGTTTTCCATAAACACCAAACTGCATCATCCCGTAACCGATCTCTTTGCCGCAACGGCATTCAACCATGTAGGTTGGCGCCTCAGATACCTCTTTAACAGCCTCCGGATTCGAAAGATCCAGCTTCTCACCATCTATCCAGTCATGTCCCATCCACCTGCCGAGGCGAAAGCCCTTGTAAGGCCAATACCCTCCGGCCTGCAGATAAATCATTGTGACCACGCGAATATTGATCTCTATTTCCGACCCATCGGCAACTGTATATACAATTCGCCCCGATTGTAATCTTTTTGTCCCCGGCGTCAGTTCGAAATCATGGAACTCGCGCAGCAGTTTCTGCTCCGGTTTGGATTCATCATAGGCGTGGGAGCGAGTGCCGCTGAAATCCAGCACTTCGGCCCTGTGGTCTTCTCTTAGCGTAGAACAGATTGACCAATTTCCGAACTGGAGTATACTCCAGTTCATCATAAAGCCTTTCAACGGCTCCGGCGGCTGAAAGCCTTGATCTTCAGTATAGAGATTATGATGCCAGCGGATACCCCAGGAGTGGTCCCGGTGGGCCCACCAGGTATCGGGCTTGATGTCATAAGTTTTATCTTCTACCTTTACCCAACCCCTGGCGCGTCCCGTTTGGCCGAAACGGCAGATGTTCTCGATAATCCTGCCGCGGTTCCGGGCAAATTGCGGTACTTCCTCATGGGGCCGCATACGTCCTTCGAACTCCACTTCCCAACTGATTCCGTATTCGTTTTCCGCCAAAATCCAGGTAACTCGTTTCAATCCCTCAACAACGTGGTAGGAAAGTGGACCTACCTTTACCTCATCATTGCAGGCCCTCAGTTCTCTTGATGCTCGCACATTATACTGTGTCTTCCCATCAATGGTAAGCAGACCGGAACTATCCATCACATTTCTGTTGGTAGAGACACCGAATACGGAACTTAAAAAAATCTTGCCTGAGATGTCAAATGCCCCACACCATATATTTTCACGCCAGTTATCTCCGCTGTCCACAACATGGTCAAAGGTGGAAGGAATCTGGTGGCAAAGCAGTTCATCGTTTTTAGTTAGCATGTTTAATCTCCTTTGAAATAATTGTATTGTGCATTCACATCATAAAGAGCCACTTTCAAAACGTTTCAGTTTGGTCAAGGTCAAGGCGGGTGAAAATTTTAACCGCAGGAATACATGGGGTATTTCGAGGATAAAATTTTCACCCAACGCAGAGATTGGCCGAAATGGGACGTTTTGAAACTGGCTCTAAAGTATTTCATTGTGTCTTTATCAGATTGCCCCCAGGTGACTTTGATTTGTCGATTCACTGTTCCTTTTTCACCTCAACAAGCACATCGAATAATGCGGCATTGGGCTGGAAAATCGCTGCCTGGGCCGGGTTAATTATCCCATGTGTCAACTGGTTGTGGTGGCCCTCCATATAATGTTCAGGCCACCAACCCTGCTGTATATCAACAACACCTGGCTTTACATTCGGGTTGAGTTTAGCTTTCAGTTTTACTTTTCCACGATCATTAAAAACCCGGACCACATCTCCATCTATAATTTTTCTAGGTTCAGCATCTTTCGGATTAATATACAGAAACGGTTCGGGATCATGCTTTGTCAGAGCTTCAACATTTCCCATTGCCGAACTTTTTCGATATTTTGGATGTGAAGTTATAAAACTTAACGGATAGATTTTTGCTTTTTCGCTCCTGGCGCTTTCTATGGGCTCTATATAAACAGGCAACTGTTGGCCGAAGGATTTTAGCCTTTCAACATAGAATTCAATCCTGCCTGTCGGTGTTTTTAATTCCTGTATTTTTTCTGTCGGCTTTGCTTTTAACGGACCTTTCTTCAATTTTTCAAGATTAACACCTTCCATGGAAGGATGATCTGAAGCAAGAAACTCCTCCACATATTGTTCCTCAGTCTTATTAAAGTATTCACTAAACCCCATTCTCCGGCCCAGCTCGGCAGCAATCTGAAAATCGGATTTAGATTCATAAAGCGGTTCGATGACTTTCTGCTGGAGTTGTAAATATGGAGTGTAGACGGGATAACTATCAAGCAGATCAACATATTCATAGAATGAGGCCTCAGGAAGAACATAGTCTGCATATTTAGCCGTGACCGTCATGGCAAGATCAACAACCACGATCAGTTCCAGACAAGGTAGAAGATCATTAACAATCCTGTTCATGTCCGGCATTTGATTGATAAAGTTCTCACTTGCAATCCATAGGGCTTTTACCGGAAAGGGATCACCTTTGGTAATGGCATCATCGAGCTTCATAACCGGCAGATGATAATATTTCTCACCCGGCATCATAACGGCAGGCGAATTCAATACAAAACGGGAAAGTTCGTTCAGGTTGATATTTCCTGTTAGTGCTGCCAGCGTATTAATCGCCCGCCAGGAAAGATCTCCATAAAAGCTTCTTTGCGAACCCAGCCCCAAACGGATAGCAGCAGGCTTTTTTGTTGCGTAATCAACAGCCAGACGCTGTATTGTTTCAGCCGGAATGTCCGTGATTTCCGATGCTTTTTCCGGCGTATAGAGCTTAGTCATATCAGCCAGCAAGACAAAAGCCGGCTTGCAGGCGATGCCGTCAATGGTGTAGCTTCCGCTTAGGGCAGGTATTTGTGCCATATCATCTGGCTGAGCCTTGCCGGCAGCCTTATCAAAGACCATAAATCGATCAGCTTTACCATCTTTGATCAGGTCACTTTCCCTAAGAAACATCCCGTTATCATCTCTTACCAGTAAAGGTCCTACAGTATGATCAGTGATAAACAGTTTATCTTCAAGCCCCTGTTCAATAATCACATGTATCATTGCAAGGGCCAGGGCGCCGTCTGTTCCTGGTCTGATTGAGATATGCTCATCACAGCGGGAAGCAGTCCTGGAATAGCGGGGATCGATACAAACCAGTTTACAGCCGTTTTCTTTGTCTCTCATTATCGTTCGCATGGTGCGCCAACTGGTATTTGCCGGATTGATGCCCCAAACGAAGCTGAATTTAGGATCTTTGTTGGGAACAAGATACCGCCCTCCAAGTGCCCCAAAAGTTGCCAGGTTGCCACAAAGGCCAGCGGAATCGCCAAAGCCGACAATATCAAGCCATGTGCTGTTTGTGAGGCTTGCTACCCTTGAATAACCGGCCCATTTCATGTTCCCTACAGCACTTGGGTCCGCATTCCAAACAATTGAACTAGGGCCATAACGCTGAATCAGTTCTTTTAGTTTATCTGCAATGCCATCCATCGCCTCTTCCCAGGACACCCGCTCCCATTTGCCTTCCCCTCGTTTTCCGATGCGTTTTAATGGGTAGCGAAGTCTGTCCTTATGATAGATCCATTGCGGTGTGGCAAGCCCAGTTGTGCAACAGCCACGATCAAAACTGTCGGGAAAGTCAGCGGGAGTCACCTTTGTAATCCTGCCGTCCTTAAGGTGCGCCATGATTCCGCACATAGCACCGTCTCTTAAGGCACACACCGTACGAACTGTTTTTGTATTATTTGTCTCAGACATTATCTGCCTCCATGGTAACAATGGGAATAAAAATATAACGGGGGTTGCTTATTATGTTCCATATTTCTATCCCCATTATTTTAATTGAGCACTATCCTCCCAAAACCTGTAACAATACTTCCGAAAAATTTTTGACTTCCATTTTATCCTGAAATGCCTGCTTAAGAAAATAATGACCATCGCCGCAGGGAACCAGAATAGTCTTCAAATTCTTTTTTTCAGCATCTTCTAAAATGCGGTCAGGATGCTGTTTGCAGCAAAAACGTTTATCCAGGTCTACAATCGTCAATCCTTTTATGCTACCCAGCACCTTACGATATCTCGGCCAATCAAGACTGCCGAAATATGGGAAATGCTTGTGGCATCCCTCAAAATAACCTATCACCGTTGGTTCGATCTCAAGGTTTTTCTCTTCAAGCTTGTCCATAATCGGATCATAAACCCATCGATGAATGTCGGCATCTTCCGGAAATACCATTTTCACAAGAGCAGCGCACGCATGACAAACGTAGACCATGTTTTTTGCTCCCGCCTGCTTTCCCATGTCCCAATTAAATTGCATATATTCTTTACATCTTGCCTGTATTTTTTGCCTTTCTTCTTCTGTAACTTCCTCAAATTCTACACAGTCCTGAAACGGAGGAGCGCCGCAACAGATCTCCTTGTCTGGTGAGTAGTTATATTCAATTCCAAGTAGATCTAAAAGCTTGAGCGTGTCGCCAAACTTTGATAAGCTCATAAATGGAACATAACAACCGAATGTTATAAAGTTTTCTGAATTCTTCTTGGGTTCAGGAACACCAAGGGCTTTTAGTAATCCCGCCCTTAAAAACCAAACCGGGGCATGATTTCTTGTTTCATCGATGCATTTTAACTGCTCTTCGAAAGTTCTCCCTGCGGCAAGGTGGGCCATTAAATTTTGATAATTTTCAGTATAAGCAACTTTTCTTTTTTTCAAAGTAATCTCCTCCTTTTGAATGCTGATTAAAATTAACGGTGGAAAGCTTCTCCTCCCCACATAGGAGGTGTCTCCGCCAAAGTGAGAATACCAGGTTTAGCTTCGATGACGTAAGGAACTGCGTGTATCGCATGCATGGCTGTTGCCAAACAGGCCTGGTCCGAATGAATTTCGCCGTGAATACCGATTTCAATTGTTGCTGAAATTGAAGGAAACCCTTCGATAACAATTGTCCAGGAACCATCGCCAGCAGGCCACTGAGGCGCCAGTTCCGGGTCCATGCGAGTATAGTGCTGCATGATAATTCGTGGTTTTCCTCCGGATATGATCCGTGTACCGAAATTCATTGCTCCCACGGTTCCCTTCCGAATCAAACCAGCTGCCACATTTAGATCCTTGTCGGCAAGAACGACATCGCGGAAGTTTTCTATCTTATCAATCTTAAGGCCGACGGTGTCAGCCACCAGCATTGCCGAATGTTTCCATACGTGGCCGACAATCTCAAGGTTGCTGAATAAGGGAGCAGGGTCATCAGGAGGATAACCAAACCCCATAAGGTCAAACATCTGGAACTTACTCGGGTATTTGTCATAATGAAATGTTTCATAAAAAATTAATTGATCAATACGGTTTGACAGCCTCGTCAGCAACAGCGCCATGGATTCAGCCCCAAAGCCGGGAGCCACGCCAAGTCCATGAAAGGTACTGTGTCCTTGCTTACATGCATTCATTATCCGTTGTTCAAATTCAGCACCCATAGCTTTGGGATAAATAAATTCAACCGATGTTGTAATAACATTTTTACCCGACGAAAGAAGATCACAGACATCGCCCAGGGCAGCCAAATTATCGTTTTCCGCTCCCGCAAGGAAAAGCACACAATCTGCGTCCATATTAAAGATGGTTTCCCGGCTATTAGTTGTCTTAACACCCAGGTTGCGAGTGCCACATATTTCACCCAGGTCTTTTCCAACTTTTTCCAGATTGTATACAAAGCCGCCGACAATTTCATATGCAGGCCTTTCCGCCATTGCCCTGGCAGCCATCTTAGCCATGTGCCCGGTTGCCCATTGGATCATTCGATATGCCATAATCCGCCTCCTTAGTTGGTTACTTCTTTAATGTTTATTTTCTCAAAGACCTAAAAGACCCTTTTCTCCAAATTCACGGCAACTCCGGTGACCACCGGTTTTGCTGTCGTATATCGTTTCTATATCTTTTCCACTTCCACGAGAACATCACAATAAGCGGCATTGGGTTCGAAAATCATAGCTTGCGCCTGATTTATCATATCATGGGTCAATTCATTTATATGGCCTTCTATATACTGTTCAGGCCACCAGCCTTCATCGATGTTGACCACACCCGGCTTGATATCCACACTCAGCCTTGCTTTTACTTTCACTTGTCCAAGGTTGTTAAAGATACGAACAATATCTCCATCCTTTACACTGCGATACTTAGCATCTGAAGGATTGATCTGAAGCATGGGTTCGGGATCTTTTTTCATCAGAACAGGATAATTTCCCATCATTGTGTGAACCCGATACCGGGGATGGGATGTCAGAAGAGAAAGCGGGTATTCTTTCGCCTTTTTGCTGCGAACACTTTCTACCGGTTCTATGTAACACGGCAATTGCTGACCGGCTGTTTTCAGCCTCTCCAAATAGAATTCAACTCTACCCGTTGGAGTTCTTAGTTTCTGAGCTTTATCAATTATTCTTTCCGGCACGGGCCCGGCTTTCAACCTCTCAAGAGAGATGCCTTCCATTAACGGATGAGGTGCAGCAAGAATTTCATCCAGATATTGCTCTTCCGATTTATTAAAGTACTCTCCCAAATCCATCTTTTTAGCCAGCTCGGCAGCTATCATAAAATCAGGTTTCGTCTCATACAAAGGCTCTATTACTTTTTGCTGTAAATGCATATGGTTTGTCCAGCTCAACAAGCCATAGTGAAAATCTGTACATTCAAAGGAAGAACTTACGGGAAAGACATAATCTGCATATCTGGCCGTTTCTGTCATAAAAAGATCGGAAACAACTATTAGTTCCAGTTGAGGAAACAGCTTTTCTATGATCCTTTTCCGGTTAGGAGACTGACTGACAAAATTATTGGATGCGAACCAGAGCGCTTTTATGGGAAAAGGTTTCTGAGAAGCGATCTGGTCGAAAACCGACATTACAGGTATATTGGTACAACGTCCGGCCGGGTTGGTAAAACTACTGCTTATCTCAATAAAGGAGGTTGGTATATGCAGATTTAGGTTGCCGGTGATAGATGCCAGTGTGCTTAGTGCCCGGCATGTCAAATCGCCATAAAATGTCCGCTGCAATCCCCAACCCCGATGGATAGAAGCAGGTTTTTTTATCGCATATTCAATAGCCAGATTCCTGATAATATCAACCGGAATCTCAGTAATTCCAGATACCCTTTCCGGGGTATATTCTTTAACCATGTCAGCCAGCAACTGAAATGCCGGCCGGCATTCAATCCCTTCCGGAAAACAACTTCCAGTCAACGCAGGTTTTACCCCCGGAGTATCAGCGACCTGAACTTCTCCGGTATTTGCATCAAGCACCATAAATTTTTGTAAGCTGCCATCTTCTTTTATATCTTGCTCCCTAAGCAGCATACCGTTATCAATTCTCACCAGCAAAGGGCCTATAGTGTTTTCGGTTATAAATCTTTCATTCTGCAAACCCTGTTCCAGGATTATATTAATCATCGCCAATGCCAGTGCAGTATCGGTTCCCGGTCTTATCGGAATATACTCATCGGCAGCTCTTGAAACTGTGTTTGTGCGGCGTGGATCAATAACAACAACTTTGCAGCCTTTCTTTTTTGATTCCATTATCCTGCGCATACGCCGCCAATCGGTTACATCGGGATTCTGACCCCAAACGATTGTAAGTTTTGGATCTTCTACGCGACTAAGATGAGCATCGCCAAACATACAGCCTAAGGTTGCAATATCGGCGCAGGGTGCGGCCGAATCTCCTAAGCCGATCAGGCTCACCCTGCTTCCCTTAAGCAGGCTTGCCAGCCGCAAATAGCCACCCGCTTTTAGTGTTTCAGGATATCCTTTAATGACCCATGCAATTGACCGGGATTCGTATCTTTGTGTAATCTGCCGAAACTTGCCTGCAATATCATCCATGGCTTCATCCCAGGCAATTCGTTCCCACTTGCCTTCTCCCCGTTTTCCCACGCGTTTTAACGGGTAGCGAAGACGGTCCTTGTGATAAATCAGTTCGGCAGCGGCAAGACCTTTTCTGCAGGCGCCCCGATCAGCCGGATCGGGCATATGAGCGGGGCTGATTTTGGTAATAACCCCGTTTTCAACTTCCACAGACAATCCGCATGCGAATACATCCAATACAGTACAGACTGTGCGAACCACCTTTTTTTCACTTACTTTATTCATGACAAAATCCCTCAAAATTTAGACAAATCAGGTCGGAAACATCAGGCTGCCAAAGGTTTTGGAGGTTTGGTAAAAAATATAACAATACTGGAAATGAATGCCAAAGCCGCTGAACCGACAAACACGGTATAATAACTTCCCTGGGCGTCATATACCAGTCCGGCTAAATACGGGGCGGAAGCTCCGAAAAGCTGAACGATAGGAAAGAGTATCCCCATAATGGCAGCAAATGAATTCGAGCCAAAATAATTACCGATCAATGTTGGCCAGCAGATCGACGCCGCACCTACTCCAACTCCGACAAATATGGAAAACAAATAGATATTGGAAACACTTCTGGCATCAAGAAAGCAAAGTATGCCTACAGTTTCGAGCAGAAGCCCCACAGCCCAGATATAACGGGGCTCAAACCGGTCTGCCAAAACTCCGCCGAGCATCCTTCCACCAAGACTGAAAAGCATGTAATAACTCATAGCCATGGCTGATATACCGGCCGGATGTCCCATATCCCTTAAATAAATGACTGCGTGGGCAATAAAGATCATCATCGGCCCCACAAAGGCTAAAGAAGAGATAAAGAGCATCCAGAAGGTAAGGGTTTTTATCGCATCCATCGCTTTCCATTCTTCGGTGCTGCAAAATACTTTTCCGGTGCCGGATTTATTTACACCGGCATCCGGACCAGGTTCATCTTGCTCATCTTCCCCATCCTGAAGCAGCCCCATATCGGAGGGCTTGTTCTTAACAAAGAAAAACATCAAAATGAAGGAGAGCACCAGCAAGCCTGTTATGAAAAACCAGGCAACCCGCCAATCACCGTTAACCGAAGAAATGATCTTATTTAATAAGGGTGGAGCAATTAATCCCCCCAGACTGCCTATTGTAACAGCAATGGACATAGCCAGCGCCTTTTTTTTCCTGAACCAAAAGGTAACTCCGGCCTGTACCGGTATCAACCCGCCGAATCCGCAGCCGACTCCCACAATCACACCAAAAACGGCGATATAATGCCAGCCTTTGCTAACCACCGTGGCCATTAAGAAAGATCCGATTATCAGCAGCAGACAACCGAAAATCAATGTTAACCTGATCCCTTTTTTACCGATGCTATAACCAATAATCGGTGAGATCAGCCCACTTAAGAGCCCACAAACGGTAAATCCGAGTCCAAGAGTGCCTCGCCCTAAATGAAGGGATTCGGCCATGTAAGTATTCATAACACTGGCCCCGATGAACGGGAAACCCGCATCTATCAAATAAATTATCCCCAAAACGGGAACCAGAATCCAACCGTAAAATATCTTATCTTTGGCCAAAGTATTCCTCCTTCTCAATTACTTTTTAATTTGCTTCTGCAGGATAAGCTGACTGGCTTGCATAGCTGAGTTGGCGCCGATATCGGCAAACGTTCCATCAACTTCAACAGTATTTCCCACAAAATAGAGTCCTTCAACTCCGGGTGCCTCTATAGGACTGCGGCGCATAGGCAGCCAGGTGTTGCCGGTTCCCCACACTTTTGGCCACTGGTAATTTTCCCATTCAATAATTTCGTCAAGATCCGAGTAGTAGCGACGCATGTAATCCATCAGGGCGTCTGCATCGGCTTTTGAAGATGCAAAATTACCGGGAACCTTAGTGGTTCCGTTAAGACACAATAAATGCTTGCCCTTTGGTGCGGCTTTTTTGGAACTAAGCGATGGAATACTCCAGCCAATGGTTTTATCAAAAAGAACCTGATTATAGCCTACGTACTGATCGGTTTTTCCGGTGGCTCTTATGGTTGGCAGACGACTGATGCCGATGTTTTTACACCAGAAATCACCTACGTACCCGGTCTCCAGCTTCCGCGCGTTTTTAACCATATCTGCCGGGAAATTACTTTCATCGATAACACTGAGGATATCCCAGAAGGGTTCGGCATAAACAACTACAGGTGCTTCAAATTCCTGAACAACATTAATTTTATCCCTGGCTACAACACCGGTAATCTTTTTATCCTGTGTTGTTATCTCTACGGTTTCAAGACCTGTCTTGATTTCTCCTCCGTGCTTTCTTATGAGTCTTGCATAGGCTTCAGCCAATCCTTGCAGACCACCAACTTTGGAATCATTGATCCTGTATAGCCTTTGCGGATTTCTAAACATCTGAATCCAGCGGCCGGTTGAGGTTTCTTCAAGTGGCAAAGCAAGATGTACTATAGCCAGCCAGTAAATGGCTTTGTCAAACGCCTCATCCCTGTCCTTAACAGTGGCCAGCCATTCTTTCATCGGAACGTCTATCCATTTTTCAGGATCTTCCGCTGCCAATCTATTTAATATCCCCGTTACCTTGGTTGTCTGTTCGGGAGTAAGTTTAAGCACTTCGGTAAAAAATTTCTTTCCTCCCTCAGCATCCGCATCCATTCGCACAACTTTTCCATCAGAAACATTGTGCATCAGCACCAGAGGATCAATCGGACCAACCCAGGAAATATCGGCTCCGGCTTCTTTGGCTGCTTTAAGACCATACTGTCCTTTCTCTGTAATAATTACAAAGTTATCTTCGAAATCACTGGATTCACGTGGCCCCCATTCGAGCCAATATCCGTTGTAATTAACAGCTCCCAGGCGTCCTCCTATCTGATCCGCTTTTTCTACTACCAAAACCTTGAGCCCGTTTTTTGCCAGAATCGCTCCGGAAATAAGGCCGCTGTATCCTGCACCAACAACAATAGCATCATATTTGACTACCTTTGCACCCAGCTTGGCAGCCGGCGTTTTCATCTTTTTTGTTCCGGCATAAACCGTAGCGGAATTCCACAGCAATAAAGCCAGCACAATAAACGACCACACCAGCCAATCTAAAGCTCTTATCCTTTTTGCTTTCATTCTTTTCTCCTTTTATAATTTAAAATATCATCTGTTGCTTAAACAAACACAGGTTTATATTTTACTGGTTGAAATGCTTAATATACATCTGAAAGCTTTCTTCAACTGGGAGGAAAACCGCGACTCACGCACAAGGTTTGAAAATAACGGGGCAAAATCTGCTGATATTCAAGCAGGCTAAGGTCGCTGGCTTCGACATACTCACTTGCTTCTTCCAGCACCTTCTCCGGGTCCCCGGTTAAAAGATATTTTTTTACTTTATCCTCATGATGGATGCCCATGGCCTCGGCAACAAGACTGATAGCATGTTTGATCTCAAAAGGGTATTGATTTTCATAGCCGCAGAAAGCAAGCTGGCAACCGGGACAGATCGTTGTCATAATATCAGCGCGCACAGCCATCGCTTCATTCAAGCGGGCAATGTTTCTTTCAATCATCAAACCGGGAAAGTTGGCGTTGGCCTGAGCACCACAACAAAGGCTATTCTCTCTGCTGTGCTCCATCTCTACTAGCGTCAGACCCGGTATTGCTTCAAGCAGTTTGCGTGGTATATCCCAGCTGCCCCTCTGTCGCTGGCTGCATGCATCGTGAATTGTAACCCTCTTATTGAGTGGATGAGTAAAGTGCAGCTTGTCTATGTTGTCGGCTAGAAATTCTGTGATATGAATAGTTTCAAATGGAACCCGGCTGAACTTTGAAAGCATATCATTACCTACAACACTGCATGCCGGACACATTGCAACAACTTTCCCGGCGCCGAACTTTGCCATGGTTGAAATATATTTTTCGGAAACTCTTGAGACATCTTTCATATTTCCCAAAAGAAGAGGTGTTCCACCACAACAGAGATCACGGGCGCCAATAACTGCGAAATTAATTTTCATACTGCTCAGTATATCCATGGCCTCAAGCACCAGGTTAGGAAAGCCCCGACCGACACAACTAGTAAAAATAACTACATCGACTGCTGCCTGTTCTGATGGTACTTCTGTAAGCCATGGAACTTCCGATTTCTTCATTTGCAGATCACCGAAAACATGACCGAAATTATAGCGATGTTCTGCCAGGTGCATAAAAGACAAGGGCGGCAAGCCTTCACCCGCTGCCCGGAGCCGCTGTCCGGCAACCATAAAAGCCTGCTGCATATTCAGATCCTTAGGACATGCCGGTTTGCATATATTGGTACACCCCATCAAGCAGCCATATCCCATCTTATAAGCCTCTTCCGAAGATGGCCCCCCTTTTAACAAATCAACGATTTTTTCCATTACTTCTGCCGGATTTTTATCATTCAGTTCAAGCTTTGGATCGTTAAATGAGGGGCAGGCTTCGAGGCATTGGCCGCAAAGTGTGCACTCTTCCACAAAATACTTTGCACCTTGTTCAAAAGCTTCCGCCAATGATGAAGATTGTTTGTTTTGTTCCATATTTCTATCTCCTTCATGTTTTAGAAAAATACTTTATCAGGCCTTACTTTCCTGCTTCTTTTCCTTTTCCCTGATGGCACGCAAAACTCTTTCCGGTGTAATAGGATATTCCCTGATCGGATAACCGATCGCATTGCTTACGGCATTGGCAATAGCTACTGTGCAGACTATGGGTCCCTCTCCTCCTTCTTTGGCTCCAAAGGGACCGTAAGGATCATTCGTTTCAACTATAATACGTTCAACTTCAGGCATCTCAAACGGACGCGATAACCTGTAATCGAGAGGCGAGGGATTAAGTATGAGCCCCTTCTCCATGATACATTCTTCTGTCAGGATCTGTCCCATGCCGCCGAAGATCTGCGAATCCAATTGCCCTTCCATGCCCAGGGGATTTATGACACGCCCCACATCATGGGCGACAGTCATCTTGACCAGCTTTACGATACCTGTCTCAGGATTCACTTCCACCTCGGCAATCTGGGCGCCAAAGGAAAAAGCCAGGGATGAGACCCAGATTTCCCGGGATTTTGTTGGCGAGTTATAGAAGCCTCTTCCCATGACATGCCTGCCTTCTTCGGAATGAAGCAGGGAGGACACCACGCTTTGAAAGGATATGCACTTAGCCGGTGCCTTGCGGGAAAATACTTTTCTGTCACAAAAGACAATCTCCGAAGCCGCTACGCCAAGTTCTTTTGCGGCCCCCTCCGCAAGCTGTTTCCCGGCGTCAAGACAGGCCGCCTTCACGGCGTTTCCCACGACAAACGTGCCTCTTTGACTGCTTCCCGTAACATCATAAGGAACCAAATCCGTATCCCCGGCGATCACCGTGACGTCTCCTGCCGCTATTCCCAGCGTTTCCGCGGCAATCATTGCCATGGTAGTATGGGACCCCTGGCCCATATCGGAAAATCCGATATCAAGAAATATCTTGCCGTCCTCTCCGATCCTGACAATCGCGCTGCCGGTGTCATGGTCCTTCATCCCTGACTTGCCACCTGAAAAGATTCCCCCGCAGCCGATGCCAATTCCCTTAAAGGGAGGGAGCTTCCCTCGCTTTTTTTTCCAACCCGAGCTTCTGGAGACTTTCTCCATGCATTCCTTCAGGCCGCAGCTTCCGTAATGAACACCTGCTATGGTTGTATCTCCTGTTTCCCAGGCATTTTTGTATCTTAACTCCAGCGGATCAATTCCTATATCACCGGCAATCAGGTCTAACTCGGCCTCTGCGACAAAATTCAATTGGCGGATTTCACCCCCATGGTGCCCCATATTCGGGGGATTATTGGTGTAGACGATCTTTCCCCGCCGCCGCATCGCCTCGAAACGGTAATCCATTGCCAGCACGTTGGAAAAACCCCGAAAGACGCCGGTTAATATGGGGTTCCAATAAGCACCGCAATCAAACAAAGAAACTACTTCTATTGCCTTTAGTTTCCCGTCTTTCATCACCCCTGTTTTCACCGTGTACTTGTGTTCGCCGCTGTCTCGGGGCATAAAAAACTCCTCATCCGCTGTACAGAAAATTTTTACAGGTCTGGATGTTTGTTTTGAAAGAAGCGCAGCAATATAATGATGATTTCTGGGACCGCCCCTGCTGGAAAATGAACCTCCCGTGTTAAGATTGAATATTCGCACATCACTTACCGAAAATCCCAGGAGTCCGGCCAATCCCTTCTGCACAAAAAGAGGCGATTGATTGGGCGTCCAGATGCTAAGTTTTCCCGGCAGTGAATGATCGGCTATCACCACATGATGCTCGGCATAACAATTGTGGTTATGATTCAGCTTATATTCTCCCACCCGCACATGCTCAGCTTCTGAAAAAGCCTTATCCACATCGCCAACATCGATGTCAAATTCATCCGCATAATTGTTCTTAAGTCCTTTATGAATTACCGGCGAACGTTCGGCCAAGGCCTCATCCAGCGAAAAGACGGCCCCCAGTTTTTCGTATTCCACACTGATCAGCTCCGCCGCTTCTTCTGCAGTGTCTTTGTCAACAGCAGCCACTGCGGCGACTTCATCGCCTATGTAATTGACAAATTCCCGGCAAAGCAGTTCTTCATCCGGACCTACCATAAGGCCCGGAAAGTCTTTGTGAGTGATTACTGCTTTTACACCCGGCAACCTTTCGGCCTTTGTCGAATCAATGCTGATAATCCTTGCCCTTGCCATAGGACTTCTGACTATCTTTCCATAAAGCATTCCCGGTAAATAAATATCATCGGTAAACTGTGAACGGCCTGTGGTTTTAAGCGGCCCATCGAGCTTGGGCTGCCTTTTTCCTATAACACTGTAGTTATTTTCCTTAAGTGATGAGAGACTTTTCAATGCCTTATCCTCCATTTTCTGCGAGACCTTTGTGTAAATACCAACAAGCAAAAAATACAGCAGATCGAGTTTAGCTGCTAAAGTCTTAATGCATCCAATTTCAGGAAGCGGTTTTAGAATTTTATCCGGATTTATATTCTCAACTACTAAACAGTTATGCCTGGCTTAGGGCCATAGAGGGTAGCATAAACATGAGTTGTCATCGGCACACAAATATCTGAGCTTTGAAATAGTGTTGTAAAAGCTGCCTGAATTCAGGCAGGTTCAGGTTTGTTGTTAAATAAATTATTTTTTCGTTTTTTCCTTAATGGCATTAAGCACTCTTTCAGGGGTAATAGGATATTCCCGCACCGGAATGCCGATAGCATTGTTTACGGCATTTGCGATAGCCATTGTGCAGACTATGGGGCCTTCTCCAACTTCTTTCGCCCCGTAAGGACCGTATGGATCATTTGTTTCAATAATATCATACTCAAGTTCCGGGACTTCAAAGGAGCGCGCAATCCGGTAATCAAGCCAGGATGGATTAAGAACTTTGCCTTTTTCCATTATGCATTCTTCCGACAGAATCTGGCCCATGCCGCTGAAAACCTGCCCGTCTATCTGCCCTTCAATCGCCAGGGGATTAATTGCCCGGCCAACATCATGAGCATGAGTAACCTTAAGCAGCTTAACAATTCCGGTATCAGGATCAACTTCGACCTCGGCAACCTGCGCTCCGAAAGAATAGGCAAGAGTTGATACCCATGGTTCTTTTGTAGGTGAAGACGTATGGTAGAAGCCTTTACCCATGATATGTTTGCCGTTTTCGGAATGCAAAGTTTCAGAAACTATGTCCTTAAAAAGTATTGCTTTTTCCGGCGCTTTAGCGGGAAAAATTTTCCGGTCACAAAAAATCAGTTGTGACGGCTTAACACCAAGTTTCTTTGCAGCTGTTGCCGCAAGTTGTTTTTTTGCATCAAGGCAGGCAAGCTTTACCGCATTTCCTGTGAAAAACGTGCCTCGCTGGCCAAATGCCCCAATATCAAACGGTGCGGAATTCGTATCTCCTGCCACTACTTCAACATCTTCGATTGTGACTCCCAGTGTTTCCGCTGCTATCATGGCCATTGCCGTGTGGGAACCCTGCCCCATATCGGGCAGACCGACAAAAAGAGAAAGCTTTCCGTCTTCTCCGATTTTTATTAAAGCGCCGGATTTATCCGGGCCGCCGCTGTTCATGGCTCCGCAGCCGATGCCTATTCCTCTGTATGGCGGCAGCTTTCCAAATTTTTTCTTCCACGATGCTTTTTTAGCAGCTTTTTTAATTGATTCCTTTAAGCCACAGCTTGCATAATGGATATTGGTAAGGGTTGTATCGCCTTTGGCAACGGCATTTTTTAATTTGAGTTCCATCGGATCCATGCCGATTTCTTTCGCAATAAGATCAAGCTCTGTTTCCTGAGCAAGTTTTAGTTGCAAAAAAGCCGCTCCATGAGGATACATATTTGGAGGATTATTTGTATAAACCGCTCTTTCGTTCCACCGCATTGCTTCCATATGATAAACCTGCGGGATTAAATGATACTTGCAACGGAGCAGAACATTAAATGCAAAATTCCAATAAGCGCCGCAATCAAAAAGATAGGTTGCTTCCGTTGCTTTTATGGTTCCGTCTTTCATTACTCCTGTTTTGATAATATACTTGAAATATCCGCCACCGGGATAAACAACAAACTCTTCATCGGCATCACATCTGATTTTGACCGGACGGGATGCTTTTTGGGAAAGAATCGCCGCTATAAAATTTTGCTGCCTTGGTCCTATACGGCCGGAAAAGGCCCCTCCGGTATTAAGGTTAAAGACGCGCACATTGCTTTCCGAAATGCCCAGTACTCCTCCCATACTTTTCTGTACGTAAAGGGGTGACTGATTCGGAGTCCAGATGCTCAGTTTTCCCGGCAGGGAATAGTCGGCAATCACGACATGATGTTCCGCAAAACAATTGTGATTCGGGTTAAAAATACATTCACCGATTCTCACATGGTCGGCTTCGGCAAATGCCTTTTCCACGTCACCAACATCAATATTATATTCATCCAGGCTGTTATTTTTACACTCATCATGAATGACCGGCGCATCCTTTGCGGTTGCATCTTCAAAAGAAAAGACAGCTGTAACCGGTTCATACTCAACTTTTATCAATTCAGCCGCTTCTGCCGCCGTGTCTTCATCAATCGCAGCCACTGCGGCCACTTCATCGCCTATAAAATTAACTCTGTCACTGCAGAGCAGTAGACGATCAGGACTTACCTTAACGCCTGGGCAGTCCTTGTTTGTGATGACAGCTTTTACACCCGGCAAACTTTCGGCCCTTGTTGTATCAATACTGATAATCCTGCCTCTTGCAATAGGGCTTCTGACTATCTTCCCATAAAGCATTCCCGACAACTCAATATCATCAGTAAACTGTGACCGGCCGGTAGTTTTAAGCGGCCCGTCAAGCTTGGGCTGTCTTTTTCCTATAACACTACAGTCTTTTTCTCTGCGAGGCATTATTTCACCTCCCTGTTTGCTCCGGCAGCTTTTTTTACTGCCTCAACTGTCTTGATATGGCCTGTACAGCGGCAGTAAGTTCCTGCTAAAGCCTCTTTGACGGCATTATCATCAGGATTGGGGTTTTCATCGAGAAGGGCTTTGGCGGACATTATAACACCCGGTGTGCAAAAACCGCACTGCACGGCACCGTTGTCGATAAAAGACTGCTGCAATGGATGCAAACCTTCAGAGCTTGCCAGAGATTCAATAGTTGAAATTAAATGTCCCTCGCAGTCCATAGCCAGAGTTAGGCATGACAGAATGGCTTTGCCATCCATTATTACAGTACAAACGCCGCATGCGCCTTGTTCACAAGCCCTTTTTGTCCCTGTCAGTCTCAAATCATCCCGCAGTACATCGAGTAAGGTACGCCATGGATTAACTGCAATTTCATGCATTTCACCATTTACATTAAGCGTTATTATACTTTTCAATGTTTTGTCCCTCCTTTTTTCTGCGTCAGTTTCAGTTCCGACAAAGCCTGTTTTAATAGCACCTCAACAATCTGCCGCTTATACCCGGCCGATGTAAAGAGATTGGTTACGGCTCCGGTTTCCCCGCGGGCAACTTCTGCCGCCTTGCCAATGGCTGCTTCGTTAAATCCCGATTCCATTATAATCTGTGCGGCTTTGTTAAGAATAAGGGGAGCGGAATTTATGGAGTTTATGGCAAGAGTCAAATTTATTTCCTTGCCATTACTTTTGACTGATGCACCGATACTGCCTATTGCGAAATCAAGCCCTTTACGATGCTGTATCTTTATAAACGTTGTGCGATCTTTTTCGGTTTCGCGGGGAATAACAATACTAGTCAGCATCTCTCCTTTTTCAAGTACGGTATGGTGTCTGCCGTCATCCTTGAAATAATCTTTAAGAGAAACCCATCTTTTTCTGTCTTTCTTTTGAAGGCAGACTTTTGCATCAAGAGCGATCAGCATAGGCGCCGTATCTGAGCTGTTAATCGCATGGCAGCGCTTTGAACCGCTTATGGCATGGCATACTTTTCCTCCTGTCCTGTAACAAGCTTCTATCGCATGACGCCATTGCTTTGTCTGGTTATAGTACCAGCAGCGAGGTGCAAGACAGAGGTTTCCTCCGATACTGGCCATATTTCTTATGTGCATGGAACCAACAGAGTTTATAGCATGATGAAGGGAGGGAAATTTTGTTAATACAAGTGGGTGCCTGAGCAAATCCGAGAGATTTGTACAGGCTCCTATCTGAAGATCTCCTTTATCATCTTCAGAAACAAAGTTAAGCTCTTGTACAGAACGGATGCTTAAGACCTTTTGAGGAGAAATTACACCCTGTTTAAGCCTGACCAGAAAGTCTGTTCCGCCTGCCATAACCCGGCTCTCATGGCCTGATCCTTCCAATAGCTCCAGGCATTCATGAAGTGAAGACGGTCTAAGATACTCAAACCTTGGAAGACGCATTTTTTACCTCCCTTTGGAAAATATAGTATTAAATTATTAAAGCATAATATCCGACTGTACCTTTCACAACTGCCGGCCAACCCCGCGCCCGTCTCTTATGGCATCTCCGATACCGGAATGAGAAGCATGCGGGAAAGCGCTGTCACCTATCATGTAAAGCTCTTTAATTTTTCCTCGTAAGGTATATTGTACAATGTATTATTAAATTATTTGCCGGTTTCAGCTCTGTGTCAATATCTTTAATTATCCTTTCCTTAAGGGGAAAAACATTTACGAATAATCCCGTTGGTTCTCTTTTTAAATAGCAATCAGCCGGATCTGTTTTTTAAGCAGTTTCAATTAGACTCTGATGCCATCTTTTTATTGGCTTTTAGAACTTCGGCAAATGATTCAATCCTGGTTTTGATTTGACCTGCACTGTAGTTTCGGGTGTCATAGCCGTCCATTTCAACCAATAGTATTGGAAGTCCTGTTTTTTTCTCAAGATAATCCTTTCCCATAAATGTAGGACTGCAAAAGGGCCGGCATGATATGGGATGCATCATGATTATTCCGTCCACTTTTTGATCATTAGCTACCCATTCCCAATAGCGTAAAACGCCTTCAGCCGAACTCATCTGAGGTTTTCTAAAGCAGAACTCAACAAGGGCCTTCCAGTGATCATCGGGATAGCTTGTGGGTTGAGCCTCATACGGATGCACATCGTCCACAAACATCCTCGGTATGGCTATCCCCAATGATTCAATGGCCCGCATCGGTTTCTGATCCACAAGAACCCGAGTCTGGCAATAGACTCTGGGCGCTCCCTTGGGAACAACGCCGATTCCGGCATCTATTCTCTTTTTTGTTTCCCTGATGAGCGTGTTAATACCCTTGATTACCTCCCTGGGATAGCGGGTTCCTGCGCCCTGAATCAATTTACCCAATCCCACATCCCCCTGGCTGATGGGTTGCGGATCAGCTTTGCTAACCATGTCAATCAGCGTCTTATGCCCAAAGGTGATCTGTGCTACTTCTCCCAATGCGGTCTTGTAAATTTCAGCAGTAATATCGAGTCCGGTGGCTTCTTTGACGCGGGCAACTGAGGTTTTTATACTATTTGCGTTGTATTCAACGGCGCGCTCATCCATATTCGGCCAGCTTCCCCATTCCCAGTCGTTGGTTCCATCCAGATAGGTAACATCATAACCGTATAACCTCCTGCAGAGTTCTTCAACCTCAGCGCCCTGGTCACAACACCATCCGCAATTCACCACAATGGTTGGTACAGGTAATATTTTCCTTTCATAGAAGGCAGTATAAGCCTGATATTCGGAGCAGTGGGCTCTTCCTGCGGTCTGGCCGATAAGTTCTCCCAGGTCAAGAAGCTCATCAAGAGTATCAAAAATGTTGCCGAGCGTCATCCACAAATACTGCTTTGCCACACTGCCGTATACATTGGTTCCTCGGGCCGCCACGATGATTGCCTGCGCTAAAGGACTCAAACCGGGCCAATTATAATATACTCTCTTTTCATATTCTTCACCCGACAATACTGCATCCATGAGTTCCATCATCAGGACTCTAAGCAACATGCGTATGCCTTCTAAAGAGCAATCAAAGTTTGCCTGAACATTCTTTTCGGCCTTTGCAATCATTTCCTTTGTATCTGATCCGATGATTTTTAAGGTTTTTTCTATCCGGGGTTTCTGTTCGTTGATTTCTTCCTGGCTGAACCCGCACAGTTTAAATAAATTTGTATACATTATAAATCTCCCGATATTGATATGCTATCTTACAAACTGAAATATCTAGTTGCCCTTCATGATTTCCACTAATGTCTCAATTCTTGTCCGTGCAGGGCCCTTTTCAGCCGGGGCATAATCGGATTCAATCTTGACCATCGGAATTCCTGCTTCCTCTTCTAACATCTTACTAAAATAATGGGCCTGGATATCAAAGCCGTCACGGTACATCATCTGATACCAGAGGACTCCTCCGCAGGAAAACTCCTTTGCCTTATCAATAAGCCGTTCCATGCGATCTCCCCATGGACGATCCCAGGGAGCGGGTATACGCTTGTCAAAATACGTATCGGACAAGTTTTGTATCGGGTCAGCCCCGTTAATTTCCATATTATCCAGATACGGACGGTATCCTTCCGTGACCTCTTCATAAACGATGTCAGCTTCAGTATTTTCAATAATATCATACACCAGATTATCCCCATTAGCCAAAGAGGATGCTATTAACATAACCCGTTTTCGATCTTTGTTCGAAACAGGCTTTTTTATTACTTCATCGCGAACATCTTGCAGAATTTCTACAAAAAAGCCTTTATCAGCAAAAGTGGATGCATGCTGAAGCATTGTGAAATCTCTGCTGCTGATAGCATCCGGGTTTGTTTTTCGCGTAAAGCTGATTTCTTTAAAAAGGCTTCTTATTGTGTTTCCGGTTTCGATCTCATCAAAAAGCTTTTCATCAGTAATTTTGTTTCCGGTGAGATCTTCAAGCTTTTTCTTCAGCAATTCCAGACCACCTTTAAAATACACACGAGCCGCCTCTCCCTTATTGTGGGGAACGCCGTATCTAAACACATCCGTCTTGCTGTAATAGTTCCATGAATCGGCAATAATCTTGTGGTTGCAGTCTGTATGGGGAACAATCAGAATATCGGGCAGATTATATACCAGATCACCACCCATCAGATAGGCAATCTGGGTTTTGCAAAAAGTGCAAAAAAACCTTGGATTGTACTTTAAACTTTCGATTACTGAATCAGCATCGCCGCCTTTTAGCAGGCAAATAGGAATTGCACCGGCTGCATGGACAAGTTCTTCGGGCATGAAACCGCCGGGTGTGTATCCGACGATTTTGACACCATCGTTTTTTTGTTTCCTTAAAGTCGATGATCTGTCCGACAAATGAACTTTCAGCCGTTCCATCGCTAACATGTTTTATCTCCTTCAATTGGTAGCAGTTCTGCTATATGTTTTGTTCCAAAGACAGCAAGTAACTTCTGAGATTGACTTTCTTGTTTTTAATGCCGATTTTCTTTCTTATATTATCCCGATGGAAATCAATTGTGCTCATAGCCAGACATAAGATATTTGCTATTTCCTTAGTGGTTTTGCCCAGTCTTATAAGGCTTGCAACCTGAATTTCGGTTGGGGTTAAATCCAGTTGTGAAGCAGATACATAGGGAACAAGCGGGGTAAGAATATCATTCAGGTTAGCTTCAATTATATGTATAAGATTCTCCTGATAATCATCCAGAGTAGTATTGTTCAGTCTTTCAAGGTATGGAACAACAAGCTGCCTGATATTAAAAATAAGTTTTTCTTCCAGCTTTGTTTTATCCATTTCACGTTTTTTCAAAAGAACTTCCAGCGCCGTGTTGTTCTTCTCAAGTTCATTGGTGCGCTGCTGAACCATTTTTTCCAGATCATCCTTCATTTTTCTTTCTTGTTCTTCCGCATTTTTGATGTCGGTAATATCTCTTACGTTTCCAACTATTGCAGATGGTCCTCCATTTTCATCAAAGATTACAGATCTGGTGTTGCTTACCCATCGATAACCTTTTGTCTTATGCCTCATACGAAATATTATCGTCCGGTTTGTGTCGTCATCATTCGAATCAAGGTTTAAATTTCTAAAGAATTCAAGGACGTTCTCCCTGTCTTCAGGATGAAGAAAATTCAAATTATCAGATCGTTGCAGATGCATTATTTTTTCAGGCGTATACCCGATCAAATAGAAGGAGGATGGACTAAGGTATTCGAATCGGTTTGTTTCAAAATTTATGCAGTAAATTACATCATATGAATTATCAAGAACCCTTTTAAACCGTTTTTCACTCTCAATCAGTGACTTTTCAATGTTTGCTTTTTCTTTGATGATCTTTTGCAGTTTCCGGTTTGACTCCAAAAGATCATCGGTACGTATCTTTATAAGCTCCTCAAGGTGTTCCCGGTCTTTTATCAGTGAATTTTCCGGACGCGAATTATTAATAACCTGAGCTGCTAAAGTTGAACAGCTTTCAATATGAACATTATCTACAGAACTGACCCTCTGTTTACTGAACATGGCAAGTGCACCAATAACCCTTTCCGATTCCGAGACAAGTCTGAACCCGGCAATCGATTTAATACCTATGTTTCTTATCCACTTATCATTTTGAATAAGTAAACCATTATTGATTCTATTTATTACGGATTTTTGTCCAATTCCTGTGGTTATTTTACCTGTGTTTAAATTGCTGAATGGAATCCTGCCAAGATCTGCTTCGGTGTGACCATAACAACCGGAAGCGGCTGAGAGATGCAGACAGTCAATGTTACCTTTACAGGGTTTGTTTACGGAAGTTGTTTGTGAAAAGGGACAACCGGAATTGCATCTGTCACCTGCTTTGACAATCCATATCAGGGTAATTTCCGCTTGAAAAAGGTCATTAACAGCATCGGTAATAAATTGTAATTTTGTATCTGTTTTTCCAATAGTTCGCAGAACTTCCCAGAGACGGATGATACTTTTCATACGATTGTCCGACAAATCATCGGATAGTATTTCTTTATCAAACTCGAAATATTTTATCATTGCATTAGTGTTTTCAAAATTCTTAGCAGAATATTATCTCTTTGATCATGGGCAAAACGAAACCCGCAAGATCCGGACTTCAATCGAACTTATTTGACCACATGAACTTTTGTAACGCAGGGCAGGCTTCTGCAATCGAATGGGAATTCAAAAACAAAAATGCGGGAAAATCTCATTTTTCATCAACTTTCATCAACTGCACTTTATATGCTTGATAAAAACATTATGTCATCTTGGATTTCATTACCACGAAAGAATGTTGCGCATGACTATATCAGACTCTTCAAAAAATGCCTGCAACAGCGTGAAATGAGCCAGGAGTCCTTAGCAGAATCTATCAAAAGCAACATCCGGAAAACAAATACCCTATAATAGTTGACAAACCCCCTTCAATCGTTGATAAGTCCGAGCTGTATAAATAACATGGCATGATACCGTTTTTACTACCTAAATCTTTATTTTTTCGATGAGCATTGCTGCCGCTGATATAGTCAGGATAATATTGGCAATCTCCGTCAATCTGATAAAATATTTAAGGAGCCCCGCTCTCCAGGCTCATAACAGTCCTTCCCCATTCTACATAGCTCATTATATCCGGGATTGAAACCTTGCGCCCATCAGGAAGAACAATGTTTCCAGTAGTCCTGGCGCTTAACCCATAACGCATATTATATCCTTTTTTATTTACTACACAATATATCCCTCTGCCTCCGGCGGATACATTCATATCGGCAACAACACCCGCCGAGTTCATATTAACATGCCAGCGCACCGGGACCTGCATAGCTGTCTCAGGGTCTGTCCACAATTCCAGTTCCTTCATGCTGATCTCATTGTGACTGAAAGGAATTTCGAGTTCATCCACATAAATGCGTCCATAACTGACTCCGGCTTTCGGCATTACAAAGAGAAAAACCTGCACAGACCCGCTCAGGCACCATATATAGGTATAGGGCTCCCGTATGAGTTCCATGTGGTCATAACTATGACCAAAGGTCATTTGGTCATGAATGCCATAAGCATTTTCCAGTGTGTATACCTTCCCCTTCACGGTTATTGTACCTTCTGCCCAGCAACGCTGCTCATAGCCTGCTCTGGTGGTTGTCGGCAAATCGGACCAGAGCCCGTAGCAACGGGAAGTCTTGCCTATCCCGCCCAGAGTCAGATTACAATCCACTCCGAGATGTTCGCCTTTTGCCTCCCAATAGGGTGGTCTGGAGATAAACTGGCGGTTGCCGGCCTTCCAGATTATCTGGTCAGGTTTTTGGATAATTTGAACTTTTCCTGTCCATTCGGAGGCATTCAGGCGGTTGCCGACAAAGAAACTATCGTGCATACTGCCCTGTTTATCCTGGGGAACCATAACTAAAGTAGTCTGGTTCATCATAGCATCATCGGCCATCCATTTCCCATTCCTACCTCCTCCGACATGCCAAGCACCCACACCTAAAGCAATATCATAGCCTTCTGACTCTCCCATTACCAGAACACCGTTAAGCTCCATGAAATCACTTCCCTGATCTTTAGGCAATTCACCCACATGACTCAGATCCTCACTCAGTTGCACATCGCTGGTTGCTTCTCTTTTTTTTGTCATTGTTCCGTTCTCCATTGAAAAGATTATTCAGATATGGTCAGCTTTTTTCACCTCTTGAACCACGGTCACCACATTCGCCGTGCCGAACATGTAAAGATATTCTATATAAAAAAAGATAGTTAACGATAATTAATGTACCGTAACCTTCAAAATTGACATGAGGAGTTTTATTTAGTATGATTCAAAAAATTGTGGGCATGTCTCCGAAAAATAATTCTATTGGACCTATTCTGTGGTTACTGATTTCTTGGTATCATTTCTTGGCAACATTTCTTGGCAACAACTGCACTTTTTGTGCTTGGAGAAAACATTATGTCTTCTATGATTTCATTACCACGAAAGAAATTTTCGTATAATAATGCCAAACTTTACAAATCTCTTGGATCTCTCATCAAGGAATACCGGCAATGGCGGGAAATAAACCAGGAAACATTCGCAGAATCAATCCGAATCAGCGTTCGTGAATTACAGAATTGGGAAGCCAATCGTCGCCGTGTCCGAATTGAGAATCTCCATGACATTTCCGAATTCACGGGAATCCCAATGCAGGCATTGGTCGCTCTTAATGCAGATCAACCCGTATGGTATTCATTACGTAAACGGTTGGTGGCATACTCTTCAATGGAAGAAGCCCAATTCTCTTCTCACGAGTTATTCAGACCCAGCGAAAAAGCAGAAGACCATACTCTTTTAAAAAAGGTCACCATTACAACAGAAAAACACATGGATATGATTCTTTCGTGTCACCGCGATCTTTACTGCACGAAAAGACCATTGCGAAAAGATGTTATCAGGACAGCTACCGGAATACTTCCTAACGTGAATATAATTATATTTGACTCTTGGGGTCATTATGTAGCTCATCGAATCTGTTTACCTATAACAATAGATGTATACCAGGCAATGAAAAAACAAAAGACCCTTGAAGACTATCTTGCCAGCGAAATGATTACTGATATTATAGCGAAAGGAGAAGGGGTTTTTTTTAATTATTCTACATTTGCGGCCAATATAAGTGCATCATACAAGCTGACTTTAGATGGAATACGAGCACTTTCAAAATTAAAACGAAAAGAAAAATACCTAATTGCAGGTCATACAGTTACAAAAGAATCGGCTATCATACAGAATAATTTGAATATGAATTTTGTTAGAGATTATGCTCATATGCACGATGAAGTTTGTCCGGTAATCTATGAGACAACAGTGGATTTCCAGCTAAGACTTGACGGGCCTTTTGGATGGATGATTGACCAGGACGCCAAAAAAGCGTTGACTAAAAATCTGACCAAAGAGTCTCAGCAAAAACGGTTGCCAACCAATTCTACGCAAAACCGGAACAAGTTCAGCCATCATGACGAAAGTCTTCAGCAATCGAATATCCTGCAAAACAAATTTCCTGTAATAGTTGATAACTACCCTGTAATCGCTGGCAGAATAAATCGGGACAGACAACATGACGAGTCTCAACTAATTAAGTCAAAAATAGAAGTTTGTACAAATACAGAATGCGCCTTTTATGGTAAAATGAATAAGGGCAATATCGTTTCCAATGGAACTTACCGAACAAAGGAAGGAAGTCCGGGTCGTAGATTCCTGTGCAAAAAATGCGGCAAATCCTTTTGCAAAAGAACAGAAACCATCTTTTATGATCTCCGTTCTCCGGAAGAAAAGGTTTTCAATGCCATCAAGCTTTTAGCCAAAGGATTACCTGTACAACGTGTAGCTAAACTTCTGGAAGTAAAATCCGACACGATTCGTCACTGGCTAAAACTTGCCGCCGCTCATAGTGAAAAACTTGATACCATACTGATAAAAGAGCACGATATATCCCGCTCTGATTTAGATATATTATGGTCCTTTGTCAAAACTAATACCCTTCGCCAAAGAGCACTTCTTTGCAAAAATAAAACTCAGTTTCAAACAGTGGATTAGTGGATACTGTCAGGTATTGCCCCTTTTATATCAGCTCACGCAAGCCACAGGCTTTGTTCTTCCGCCAAAAACCTTCGCATACGACAATATCGGAAACCGGATAAGCGCAGCAGAAGGAGTCGATACAACCGCATATATACATAATGCTAATTTTGAAGGGTTTTTTTTAAAGACAATATTTGCAAATAATAAATAAGTGAAATATGGATAAAATTGGTCCTATGTTATTAGGGATTGCACTAATCTTAGACTGAGTTGCTGATTTCTTCATCCCTGTTTATTATAGCACAAAGTATAGCAAGACAATTGACAATACTGGTTTTAATATTCCTTTAGGCTTATTTAAAATTGCAGTTGGAATTGGTTTTTTGTGGGTATCTTTTAGAAAAAAAAAGTAATAGAGGGAGGAATGAAAGAAAAAGCGGTTTGCACCAGCCTTGATAGGAAGGGAACAGGGTCACCCATTAAAGGCCAGGCCAAGAGGGTTATGGAGTCAACCCTTAATCAGTGATTAAGAAGCGCAAACATACAGCGGTTAGAAATTTCTTCTTTAACCGCTTTTATATTTACCTTGGTTATACTACTCTGATATATGTTTTCCTACATATTAATAGTTTGTGAAATACCCAAACTGTCATGCCGGACTTGATCCGGTATCCAGAAACAAGCAAAATCCTGGTTTCCGGCCTTCCAGACTGTGTCATAATTCAGTATACAATTTGTTCTTTAACAATAAAATAATAGAAAAAGCCAAAAAGATATTTACATTGTCATATCAATATGATATAGCATAT
>JAHIFE010000097.1 GCA_018901125.1 Pseudomonadota bacterium
CACCCTCCTCGCCTTTGGCTGAGTCAAACGGAATGAGTCCGGAAAGAAAGTTTTGGAATTTATCCATGCCGGAGATGGGCATGGTAAATGTAGCATAGGTATTGGTCAAGAGACCAACTTTGAGCGTGCCGGAAAGCAGCAGAGCAAGGAGCACCAGCAGGAATATCAGTGCCGGCCGGCGCATTTTCCCCTGCCCGGAAAACATGCTGTCTGTGAGTTTATCATGTTCGGTATCTTCACTGCGGAAAATCAGCGCCATAATCATACCAATGCCAATGCCGAATGCCAGAGAAAGAAAGAGCCTTGCAAACGCCAGATCCACGCCTATTATGCCTCCTGTGTAAACAATTGCCAAGATGTTGGCTGCAGGCGCAAAAAACAGGAAAGTAATAGCCGGTCCAATACCGGCTCCTTTTTTGTGGATGCCCGCAAATAATGGCAATATGGTACAGGAGCAGACTGCCAGCATGGAGCCGGCCATAGCAGAAGCAGGATAAGAAATAAACTTGGGTGTGTTACGTCCCAAAAAGCGCGCGATAGTTTCTTTGGGAATAAGTGCTGTCATTGCGCCTGCTATAAAGAAAGCCGGAAGCAGGCATAAAAGAACGTGAGCAGCAAGGTAAGAAGCCAGGTTGCCAAGACCACCTTTAATCAGAACAGCAAGGAAAGAGAGAATATTCAAAGCATTATCCATGAATTATGAAAAGATCCTGTATTATATCAGCACATTAAAAAGGTACCCTACAATCAGAATTCCAATACCTACAACTCCTGCAAACGTTGCTATAAGCGCAGGCTTTAAAACTTTTCGCAGTATCACCATTTCCGGCAATGACAGGGCAATTACAGACATCATAAAAGCCAGCACTGTTCCAAGAGCCGCCCCTTTTTCAATAAGGGCATGAACAATTGGAATAATACCTGCTGCATTGGAATACATCGGAATACCAATCAAAACAGCTATAGGCACAGACCACCAGGCGCCTTTTCCCATGATAGAAGCCATAAATCCTTCCGGTATGTATCCGTGAATACCGGCACCCACCGCAATTCCCACCACAACATAAATCCAGACTTTACCGACAATATCCTTAACCGCTTCCGTGCCGTATTTAATCCTGTTAGCCCATGTAAGCTCTTCTTCAGCTATTGCACTCTCATTTGCCTGAATCTGCAAAACCCAATCTTCAAGATGACGTTCCATTCGAAGTCTTCCTATAACCCATCCGGCAATCATGGCAATAAGAAGGCCTGTAGTAAGGTAAATCGCAGCGATTTTCCAGCCGAAGAGTCCGTAAAGGAGCACAAGAGCAATTTCGTTTACCATAGGAGCTGCAATTAAAAAGGAAAAGGTTACTCCCAGGGGAACACCTGTTGTAACAAAACCGATAAAAAGGGGAACCGCAGAGCAGGAACAAAATGGTGTTACAATACCTAAGAATGAGGCAAGCACATTACCGATTGATTCCCTTTTTCCCGCAAGAATTTTGCGGGTTTTCTCCGGTGTAAAATAAGATCTTACAATACCGACGCCAAAAACGACTATGGTTAAAAGCATCAGTACCTTGGGTGTCTCAAACAGAAAGAATTCGACTGCGCTGCTCAGATGGTTGCCTTCGGGAAGACGCAGAACCAGGTAGGTTATTACCCGTGAAAAATCGGATAGTCTCTGATAGATAAGCCACCAGATGATAAAAAGCGGTATGGAGTAAAGAATATACCTTGCAGTTATGTGTTCCTTAATATGTGAAGCAGATTTTTTATCACCATCAGATGTTGCCGTGCAGCAGGATTTATGATCGGTAGTTTTCATAATACTGTCCTTAGATTTTACAAATATCTTCCCTTCGTATTTCAGGAAGTTTAAATAACATAGTGGCAATTTCAGGATCATCCGAAAGCCAATGCCTTAAGTTGCCTAAAAAACTGGCTGCATAAGGGGAACTGTTTCCGTCAGTAAGCTGATAATTAACCCACAAACCATCTTTTGCCGAATTTACAAGACCTGCATTTTCAAGAATTTTAAGATGTTTGGAAACGCTTGGCTGGTTGATCATAAGAATAGCCCGTATTTCGCATACACACATTTTCTTATGCTGAAGCATCTTTATGATCTTTACTCTTGTTGGATCAGAAAGAGCCTTTGTAACTTTTATAAATTCTTTCATAAACCTTCCTTTGTATATATTCTATAATTGGAATATAGTTCATGGCTATTCTTTGTCAAGTTAAATATAATGGCTGTGTTATAATTTTCAGGAAAACCGGTAAAATAATACTTTAAGAATATAGTTGATGGCAGATACAAGGAGAAAGCAGGAATCAGGGGTCAGGTGTCAGGGATCGGGGAGCAGGGGAAAACAGCTCATATGTTCGTGAGTTCATGAGGGGAAGGTGGTGATTTCTATTATTTCTGTGAAAGAGTGTAGTGTGCCAGAAGGCTTCCCTTCCAGTAGGTATTGGAAGGATTATAAAAGTACATTTTGAAAATATTGAGGCTTTCTTTGCGCAATATTCCCGAAACGACCGATATCTTATTGTCTTTGTACAATGGAGAAAGATTTTGTGTGTTACAATTTGTTCCTCCTCCCATAACATCCTCATATGCAAATACTATTTTCCCTATACCGGATAGCAGTATGGCAGCAAAACACATAAGGCAGGGTTCCATGGTGCAATAAATTGTTATTTCCTGCCTGCTGATTTCATTATGATTTTCTATTCCTGCGAGATTTCTTAAGGCCATCATCTCGGCATGGTCAACTTCGTTTGAAACGCTTTTGACGGTTCCTTCTCTTTTGCCTGTTGCAATGATTTTATCTTTATGAACTAGAACACAGCCTACAGGAAATTCTCCTTGTTCAAGCGCTTCCTGCGCAAGATTAAGGGCGGTTTCCATAAAATATTCATGATCCATTTTAATCCTTTTTTAAGACTCAATCCTGCAGATACTATTGTCGCAGGGACAGCTTCCATCAACATCATAGACATATAAAATTCTTGATTCTGCTTCAGCCCTGGTTTCGGAAATTTGAGGGAAAGCAAATTTTGCCGAAAGTTTTACAAGTTCGGGTTTTGCCGGGATAGCATCAAGCCCGGTTGAAATTATTTTACCGGTTAATCCGTCAAGAATATCGGCATCCACTCCGTTTGTAACCACGACTATCGGAATCTGGTAATCTGCTACAAGCCTTGATGCGGCTATTGCAGGACGGTGGCGTGTTGTTATCGAACCGGGCCCATATCTAATTATCATGCATACCCGTTTTTCTAGCGATATAAGAAAATCAACCTTGATTATTGCTTTTTTGTTTCCGGCCTGAGCTAAAAGATCATAATGCGGTTTGACATCTTTTTTCTCATATGATTTGTTATTTACCAGAAGTTGTGCTATGTTTTGCCTGTAGCGCTCGTCATGAGTGTCTTCTATTGTTTCGCCGGTAATAAAATCGGTTGTTTTACCTAAAATTAAATGATGCCCTTCCATTTTGCTTTTCAATCACCATCTTTCAAATAGTTCTTTACAATTCATTATACATATGGATAAATCTGACAGCTTTAAAAAAGCTTGAATGGAAAATCTTATAACAGGTAATGAGTTATGTCAATTCGTGAAAATTATGAAAAGCGTGAAGAAGGGTTCATGTCCCCTTTTGGTTGCCCCAGTTCAAAATCCAAAGGACGTGTCAGGCAAGAAAAACCATGTCCTGTGAGAACCGCCTTTCAGAGAGACAGAGACAGAATAGTATATTCGAATGCATTCAGGAGATTAAAACATAAAACTCAGG
>JAHIFE010000012.1 GCA_018901125.1 Pseudomonadota bacterium
CCACTTTCAAAACGTTTCAGTTTGGTCAAGGTCAAGGCGGGTGAAAATTTTAACCGCAGGAATACATGGAGTATTTCGAGGATTAAAATTTTCGCCCAACGCAGAGATCGGCCAAAATGGGACGTTTTGAAACTGGCTCCTTTGTAAAAAGTTAAATTTCAAGGGGTTTGCAACCACACATAGGGTTTATATTTTTTACAATTCCGTAGATATTTCTTTTCTTAATATTTGTGAAACATGTTTTGTTAAATTAAGCACTTTTACTGCATTGTCAAGACTTAAAGAACCGGTACCGCAGCTTGGAGTAATAAAAGATTGCGCCAGAATATCCGGCAGTTTAAACCCCATCGACTCAAGCATACCGACTTTTTTTTTCCAGTTTTCAACAAGTAAAGCAGCAGTCTCTTTTTCAATATCTTCTGACTTCGATGTTGGTATTATTCCCCATGCTATCAGGCGGCCTGAATCAATGTAATCTTTTAAATGGTCAGGATAGAGAATAAATTTATCAAAATATGAATATGCGTCAAAGCTTATTATATCGACGGAAGATTCAAATAGTACAGACCAGTCGGCATTTGAGCATACATGAATTCCGGCCAAAGCACCTTCCTGATGAACTGCATATATTACTTCTTCAAAGAACCCGGCAATTTCCTGTGTTGAAATCCCTATAAATGCCGATGACCCCAATCCGGCAAAAGAAGGTTCATCAAAGAAAATAATTACCGGAACCCCGAGTTTTGCAAGCTGACGTACCTGCCATCTTGCTTTCATTGCAACTAATTTTACCACAGCATCTCTCACATCCTCATTGTAGTAAACGGCCTTACCATCCCGATCTTTAGCACTTGTTGCCAGTGTGAACGGACCTGTTATCTGGCCTTTTACAGCAAGTGGCTTTACAGAAAGTCCCGCAATTTTCTCAAGAAAAACAAAAAATCCTTTGGCAACATCGGGGCTTAACGCAAACCTTGAACCATCGATTTCTTTTTTACCTTCACTAACAGAAATATATTCCTCATAAAATTCAACAAGATCATCATCAAAATATCTTCCTGAAGTATTAATAAAAATCTTATCATCTTCTTCAGATAAACCGGGTAGTCCCGGCAAAAACTGGGTTATCATCCCCTCATTCTTATAACAAGGAAGCTGAACCCATAAAGGTATTTCCGGTGTATGTTCGAGAACAATATTAATGGCCGCAAGGTGGTCATCAACAGGAAGACTTCCAATCAATAGCGGCATACCGCAAGGCCTGAAATTGCATTTCATAGAACTTCACTCCTCAACCATTATAAATTACATAATAAAATACTATTTAAAAAAACTGGTGGACTCATATAATATCCATAAAAATCAAAGTTTTTCCCTTCAAGCAAAGATAAATCAGCGTTTTAAAGAAATCAGAATAATAATCTTTAAAAAGTCTATAAACTGTGAAACAAATCATGATCAACGATTTACAAATCTATCGAGATTGACTTTTTACCGAACAAAGTTAACATGCGCTGTATTGTCTTACAATAAAAACCTTTGGTTCTTCTCCCAAATATTTAGAATGAATTATATGTATCTTCTCAACATACCTGATATCTCTCTGAAGTTATGACAATGTAAGTCTATCGTAGCGAAAACTCAACCTTGCCGGAATAAAGCATAACTCGAGAAGATGGATTTTTTACGAGTCCATCAATTATTTGAATCTGTTATTTGAATCTTGCTTAAAAGAAATACCGGTTGTATGAATACCGAAAGCTTTAAATAAAGGTTTAAAACCAGCTATTCATATGGATGCTTTGAATCTTTAAATAACTTATATAACCGGAGACAGTTTAGGATATAATTGAATTTTTGAAAAACGCTTAACTTTGAAACTGATATTATTTAGGAGGCAAAACAAATGGAAATTATTCACAGCGGCACCGGTTGCGATGCTGCAAAACAGCAAACTAAAAAAGATGCACAGGATATATCTGTTGAAAATTCTTTATTGAAGATAAAACATAAATATATAGTTATGAGCGGAAAAGGCGGGGTTGGGAAAACAAGCACGTCGGTTAATCTTTCCATAGCTCTATCAAATAAAGGTTTTAAGGTTGGATTGATGGATGTCGATTTACACGGTCCGGATGTTCCAAGAATGCTTGGATTAAAGGGAATGCTTGATTTAAGCAAAAACAATAAACTTGCACCCATGAAGTATTCCGAAAAACTAAGTGTTGTATCTATAGAAGCACTTATTCAAAATAAAGATGAGGCTATTATCTGGCGTGGCCCCATCAAGTATTCTGCTATTAAACAATTTATAGGCGATGTTGACTGGGGAGATCTGGATTTTTTAATTATAGACAGCCCTCCGGGTACCGGGGATGAACCTTTGACTGTTGCACAAACAATAAAAGATGCCAAAGCCATTATTGTCACAACACCCCAGGAGGTATCTCTTGCAGATGTTAGAAAGTCAATAAGCTTCTGCAAAACTTTAAAAATGGAAATATTCGGTCTTATAGAAAATATGAGCGGTTTTGCATGTCCCCATTGCAATAAGGATATCGATCTTTTCGGAGCAGGTGGAGGAGAAAAGATGGCAGGTGAATCAGGAATTATATTTCTTGGTAAAGTTCCATTTGATCATAACGTGGTATCTTGCGGCGATTCAGGGACATCTTTAATTAATAATTATTCCGGCTCGCCCGTAGCAAAGGCTTTTGACGCTATTGCGGATAAAATGGCAAAACTTGTGAGCATTTAATTTCTTTGTTTAGAAACAATGTAGAAGGCCGGATATCTTTCAGAAAGACATCCGGCCTTCTTTTTTAAAAATATTTAATAATCATTATCTTGCTAAAAATCGGTATATTTGGATATCAAATTCAGTTACCCTATAGACCATTAACAGCTAAACAACTTAATTTAAACAATTAAAACTGCACATTCAAATCCGCCTGCAAAACATCTTGCCTATCGTCTTTAGTACGTTCAATATGCCTAAAATCCCAATAAGTAAGAGATAAATAGACATTTTTATATATACCGAATCCGGCATAGGCATTATGTCCCTTTATGTTGGTATATCCATTATATGCAGTGCTGCAAGGCAGAAAATCCGGCCAGGCATCTCTTTCAAGACGTCTGTAATTGTATGATAGCTGCCAATCGCCTAAATCTTTAATGTCTTTGTCACCGAACTTAAGACCTGCCAGCCAGCCATCATTGTTATCATTTACATCTATCGCATGGACATACTGCCCGAATACTGCTGCATAAGAAATAGGTCCGGGTATTTTAGTCATACCAAATTCAATATCTCCGGCAAAAGAATCATAGTCGTATATCCAGTTATTCGCGGCATCTTGGGTATTTGAATTTTTAGTAAGACCTGATCCATAGGATGCTGTCCAGTTATTACCATCAACATAATTGAAATCATAATACGTTCCTGCAACTTTAAGATACATGCCGCCGGGCAGCTTCAAATTCACACCGGGCTGAAAAGCAATCAGGTAAGGATCATTAGCTTTAGTGCTAAACTCATCAAGTGAAAAACCAGCTATGTTTGCAAATAATTCAACATTTTTTACAGGTTCAAATTTAATATTTGCAGCTATTCCTTCAGGGTTAATATCACTGTCCCACATAAGCTGTTCAGTTTTCCATATTGGGTTTTTAAATTTTCCTGCTATTATGCTTACCCATGCAACAGGAGTATATTGGGCGTATACATAATCCAACCAGATATCTTTACTATCAGAATTATCAGTAAAAGTCTGATCGACTGAACGAGGGTTTTTATCATCGCCGGATGCAAAACCGACTCCGGTCACCCACTGTTCATTAATTTTTGTCTCAACTCCGAGTCTTAACCTGACACGTTCCCTGTTTCGATTTGGATTGGTGTCGCCATTTGTGTCCTGGGTTTCATACCGGACTCTTATATCACCCTTAACTTTAGTATTTTCTACCCATTTTGGAATTTCAAAAGTTTTGGGTGCTTCTTTTACTACTACGGCAACTTCCTTTTTCTCTTTTTCTTCTTCCGCCTGCATTTGATTTATAAGTTCTGTGGCTTCGGATCTGGTAAGAATTTTTTTCTCAACCAGTTTATCTATCAGCTTATCAACACTGCCTGCCCACGATTGGCCAAAAGCAAATACCGATAAGGCAATAGAAGCTAATATTATTAAACACATTCTTTTCATTTTTCTTTACTCCTCCTTTGTTGTAGATTAACGATTCATCAATTATCAACTCAACATGTCCCTTGATATTTTCTCTATTATCAAAGGCATCCCCCGCCCGACAGTTATTTTTTACTCAGAAACCGTATTAATTTGTCTGCCATAATTTACTTTAATAT
This sequence comes from Pseudomonadota bacterium, assembly GCA_018901125.1. Lineage (GTDB taxonomy): Bacteria > Desulfobacterota > Desulfobacteria > Desulfobacterales > RPRI01 > RPRI01. Next base: position 4,364 of record JAHIFE010000012.1, read on the forward strand.
TTTTATATACCCCATCTTCTTATGACATAATTTTTTAGTTGCCTGTTTGAATTCAGCAAATGATATGCCAGCGCAAATGTTGTGACTATCAAAACATAACAGCTTGCTATATAAAGAATTAAACAGATAAACGTTTACACAAGATATGCGAAAAAACATAGATATATGTCGAAATTCTTTACAAGATGTAAAATAGCAGCATAATCAATCATGATACCTTCGTACAAAGCCCACCAATTACGATGCTCTATAATTTCCTTGCAGGTTTTGGGAACAAGATCTTCTCCCTTTTGTATTTTTCCCGAAAAGTGCTTCCAATTAATTATTATTTATATAGCATATGTCAAAAATGCCCTATACAAGTCAAGAAAAAATAACCTGCATGTTATTAAAAATTTAAATTTTTTCTGGTCTGGAAATTGATGGACTAATTACGAGTCCATCAAAGCTTAACAGCATGGAGGTATAATAATTATACTTCCCCCCCAATCCGATCAATAACACATTATATTTATTACTGCTTTTTTTATATCAAAAACGATACTTAGTCTTGGATCGTGAATACATGCAAATAAATCGTCAGTCCAATAAATAATTTTAATACTAGCATGTGTTATCAATAGATTAAATAAATAGCTTTTGCCAAACCGGAGGGAATCTGAAATGAAAACTGCTTGCCTGCATACCTGTTACGATATTATTACAGAAAAAACGGTTGTATAATAAACGGTTGTATAATAAAAAGATACGGATATAATCTGTATAAGGGTGTTTTATCATTATCGAGTTTATGCCTATTTCAGGCAGCAACTCGCTGTGTCGATTTTTTTAAAACTGTATAAAATAAATCGCAAAGAAACTTTTTCAAATATCATCACAGGGATGAGAAAAAATTATCAAGTCTGAATTTTTATCATAAAATGGCTTGACATAATATTTTTTTTGATTATTTTAGTAAGGCTTAGCAACGGGGGCACAATGAAGTGCTATTATAGTTGCAGTTATAGAGAGACAAAGGCGTCTGTTTCGCTGAATTTTTTTGCGAACGACGTCTTTTTTTGTTTTATTAATCCAGTAATCATTGTTTTTTAAAATGGTTAGCGACTTAATGGTTGATTGAAATAAATGAAAAAGAAATTAAAACCTAAAATAACCGTTTTCCATTGTATTAACGCAATTAACAACTGCGAATCTTTGCCTATTCCATATAAAGATACTTTTAAATTAAAATCGGTTAAGATGGCCTGTTCCAGCATGGTAAAAGATGCCTTTTTGCTTCGTGCGTTTGAAGCAGGCTCTGATGCGGTCATAGTTTTTGTATGTCCTGAAGGGCAATGCCGTTATGTTGAAGGAAATATAAGGGCAAAAAACCGGGTTAACTGGGTCAAAAACCTGCTGGACGAGATAGAAATTGGCGGCAGGCGCCTGTCAATTCATAATATTGCAAATGGTGATACCGAAGCGGCTGTTCGTATTATCAGGCAGGTTTTAGCTGATATTAATGAACTGGGGCCAAATCCGGCCAGGCACTAGAATAATTATTAAAATGGAGTTTAGATTATGATAGTTGGAAAACAGAAACCTATCGCCGAAATCAAGGAAATTATTTCGCCATACAAAAAAGTACTTGTTCTGGGTTGCGGCACCTGCGTAAAAACCTGTTTTGCAGGAGGAGAAGACGAGGTGGCAACTTTATCTTCAGCTTTGCGGCTTTCATGTAAAAAAGAAGGTAAAGACATCTACATTGAAGAATTGACCGTGGAACGGCAGTGCGAAGATGAATTTATCAGGGAAGCCGCAATCGCTATTTCCAAAAACTCAGCCGTTTTATCTCTGGCATGCGGAGCGGGCGTTCAGGCAATAGCAAGGCGTTTTGGGGATGTTCCGGTACTACCCGGTGTTAATACGACATTTATCGGAGTTCTTGAAAAACAGGGCCTTTTTACTGAAGAGTGTCTTGGCTGCGGCGATTGCAAGCTGGCTGCTTTCGGTGGAATATGTCCTGTTACAAGATGTGCGAAAAAACTCCAGAACGGCCCTTGCGGCGGTTCCCAGAACGGCATATGCGAGGTAAATCCGGATACGGAATGTGCCTGGCAGCAGATAATAACACGCCTTGGCAATCTGGGGCAGCTTGATAATTTAAAAAAATATAACCCCCCGAAAGATTGGCGTCCCAGCCACGCCGGCGGACCCAGAAAATTAGTAAGAGAGGACCATTTTATATGAAGTCGGAATCACTGAGCAATCTGCAGAGTATTTTGGATAAAGGAGATTTTGCCGTAACTTCAGAGTGCGGGCCACCCCGTGGAGCCGATCCTGAAATTATACGCAAAAAAGGAGAACTGCTCAAAGGTTATGTGGATGCAGTTAATGTAACCGACAATCAGACAGCTATTGTAAGAATGTCCAGCATTGCCGCCTGTGCGCACCTGGTGCAGCTGGGACTGGAGCCTGTAATGCAAATGGTTACACGAGACCGCAACAGGATTGCGCTTCAGTCGGATATACTTGGCGCTTACTCTTTAGGTATCAAAAATATTCTTTGTCTTTCCGGAGATCATCAGACATTCGGCAGCCAGCCTGATGCTATGAACGTATTTGATATCGATTCCATGAATCTGGTCAATATGGTAAAAAACATGAAAACGGAAGGTAAGGATATGAGCGGATTTGATTTGAAAAGTCCGCCGAAGATGTTTATCGGCGCTGCCGCCAATCCTTTTGCAGATCCATTTGAATACCGCATAATCCGCCTTGCCAAAAAAATTGATGCCGGTGCGGATTTTATTCAGACCCAGTGCGTTTACAATATGGATCGTTTTAAAGAATGGATGCGGCTTGCCCGTGAAGAAGGACTTACGGAAAAAACACATATACTAGCCGGAGTAACTCCTTTGAAATCTGAAAGAATGGCGAAATATATGGCTAGCAAAGTGGCTGGAATGGATGTTCCTGAATCCCTGATTAAACGCATGGGCGATGTGCCTAAGGAAAAAGCGGCTGAAGAGGGCATCAGGATTTGCGTGGAAACTATTGCCGGATTGCGCGAGATAAAAGGAGTGCATGGCATTCACATTATGGCTATAGAATGGGAAGAAAAAGTCGGCCCGATAGTTGAGGCAGCCGGTCTTTCTCCCAGGCCGCAAGCAGCTTAGTGCGGGAGTAAATATGCCTAAAAAATATCAAATTCCTGTTAAGACGGCAATTCCAAGATTCAACCCGATCGGGAAATATACTACCATTGAATTCAGAGAAGACTGCGCCGGGAGTTGTAGCAAATGCGTAAAGAAAGCATGCGTATATAATATCTTCAAAGAAAATTATAAGCACATTGCCTCAATGGAAGAACCTGAGTATCTGTATGCCTGCCAGAGCTGTTTCCGTTGTGTACAGGAGTGCACAAGAGGAATATTCTCGCGGGTGATAAATCCTGATTATCGCTCTTTAGGAGATGATTACTGGCATGCGGATATTATCCATCGAACATGGTATCAGGCTCACACAGGCAAAATACCGGTTTCGGGAGCAGGCTATCGCGGTCCGTTTGTAGGAGAGGGGTTCGATTCAATGTGGACGGATATGTCTGAAATTGTCCGGCCCACGCGAGATGGAATCCATGGCAGGGAGTATATCAATACCGGTATTGAGCTTTCCCGCAGAAACTCAAGGCTTAGTTTTGCTAAAGACGGGTCACTTCTTACTGAAATACTGCCCATTTTCGAAATTCCGGTTCCTTTAATTCTTCAACAGCCAAAATTCGGTATTTTAAGCGAAAATGTATTACAATCAATGGCGCAGGCTGCATATATGTTGGGTACCATGCTGTTAATTGATCCTCAATACTACTCCGAGAATTTCAGGCCTTATGCCCAATGCCTGATACCAACTCTGTCAAAAAAGAATTACCGTGATTTTCTTGAGGATGTTCCTGAGATAAGAATGGTAGAGCTTGTTTATGAAGATGGAATAGATAAAATAATAGAAGATTTGAGGGCTTTAAAACCGGAGCTTATAATTTCTGTTGGTGTTATGTTGAACCGGGAATCTTCATTGCGTGCGATTGAACTTGCAAAGTATAATGTAGATACAATTCATTTTTATGCAAACGAGCAAGGCCGTGAATTTGATTCTGAAAATCCTATGTTTTTAAAAGAGATGATCAGAGAGGTTCACCTTGCCCTGGTTGATAAACAGTTACGAAACAGAGTTAACCTGATATTTTCAGGAGGAATCGCCATGGCTGAGCATGTGGCAAAATCCATTATATGCGGGGCCGATGGCGTAGCTATAGATCTTGTTCTGCTTATTGCGCTTGAGTGCCGCTTGTGCCGCGAGTGTGTAAAGGGTGAAACATGCCCGGTAAAATTGGGCAACATAAACCCGGACTGGGGCAAACAGAGGATCATTAATCTTATTGGTGCATGGCGTAATCAGTTGATTGAAGTAATGGGTGCAATGGGTATTCGTGAAGCAAGACGACTGAGGGGCGAAGTCGGC
>JAHIFE010000013.1 GCA_018901125.1 Pseudomonadota bacterium
CAAAAGTGGAGTTTTCCAGCTTTTTACATGACCATGAAGTCTAAATGCGGTTACCCTGCATTGCTTGCCGAATCGAATTGCAATCTTACCTTCGATAAGCTAAGGTTTTAAAAGTAGAGAAGTAGAGAAAGGGTGTCAAATGACCGTTCGTAATCGCCTTACGATTGTAACCATATTAGGACTGGCTATTACCATGTCTGCCTGGGGTTGGATCCAGGTAAGGGCTTTAGACAAAATATTGACCGACCATCAGATAAAAAGAATTGACACTGTTGGAGATACGGTTATCACGTATTATCAAAGCTTTCCTACCCGCCGCGGTTTATCAGTTCTGGATAAAGCTTTAAAAGAACAGGTACAAAGTGATGTTAACCTGGCTCGGATAGATATTTTTTCTGTAATAAACGGTGACGTTGAATATATTGCCGGAGCAAACCGTGTTCAGTATAACTGGTCTGAAACTTTGGTTGAATCGGTTGCTGAGAAATTAATACCCTGTCATATTAAATTAAATACCGAGATGGGACCGGCTCTGGGTCTTTTAACTTCCGACATAATGCCTGGAAAGGATAAGAAAAATAGGGTTGTTGTCTGTGTGATTGCCTTTTCTCAAGACAATACGGAAATATTAAACCGTGCCAGGCACTTGCTAATAATCAGCAGCGCCGGACTTTTATTTTTAATTCTGCTTGTACTGTATCTAAGTTATGGCTGGATTATAAGACGTCCTCTGAGAAGAATTATCGGAGCAATTGATGAATTCCAGGCCGGGCAGTATAGCAGGCGTATTAAGCTTAACCGAAGGGATGAATGGAAGCAACTTGCAAATCATTTTAATTCGATGGCCGATAAAATTGAACATGTACTTGCCCAGTATCAGGAACTTAACCTTTCACTGGAAAAGAAAATACAGGACGCCACCCACAATGTCGTTCAGTTGCAAAAGGAAGTTAACCATCTCCAGCAGCTTACAGCACTTGGGTATTTAACGGCCAACCTGGCTCATGAGCTTGGTACACCACTTCATTCAATAGCAGGAATGGCAAGACTCCTTTTAGAAAGTGGAAAATGGCCTCCTGATGTGGGTCATAAACTGGAACTTATCGTTTTACAGACACAAAGACTGGATACGGTTATTCAGAATGTACGACGTGCAACTCGTTTACCGGAACCACATTTTGAAACGTTATCCATCAACGAGCTTTTAAGTGAGACACTGCCTCTGATTGAACCGCTTATACTGAAATCGGATATCCGGTTCAGCGTTAACGTTGAAGAAAACATACCTTCTCTTTATGTTGACCGTTACCGCTTTCAGATAGCTATTCTTAACCTTATAGAAAATGCAGTGGAAGCGATGCCTAAAAAAGGTGAAATAAGCATTTCCGCATCCGTACTACCGGACGGCAGGTTCATTACAATATCAGTAAAAGATAACGGTTCCGGCATTCCACCGGAATTGATAGAAAAAGTCCGTGAGCCCTTTTTCAGTACTCATAATGATGAAAGGATGCGCGGCCTGGGACTGGCCATAGTAAACGGTATTGCCGCCAAGGTACATGGCGGTCGTCTTGAGATAAAAAGCAGCCCGGATATTGGAACAGAGATTATTCTTTATTTTCCTGTTGTTGATGCTGTGTCCGGAAAGGTTGCTCCTTATAATAATTTATCTTTGAGTAATCCGTAACGATGAATTTTAACCCGAAGCGTCTTTCTGTCAATACCCAACAGCTGAGATGTTCGTGTTTGGTTCCAGGATGTTGTATTTAACATCTGGAGAATCTGTTTCTTTTCAGCTTCCTCCAGAGGTGTAAATTGAGATTGTTCCCTATCACTCCCGGCTCTGAATCTCTCCGGCAGATTTTCCGGAAAAATTATCGAAAAAGGCGACATTAACAATGTTTGGCGAAGTACATTCTCCAGTTCACGAACATTACCCGGCCAGTCATATGCCATCATGCATTCCATAGCCTCATCGGAAATATGAACGGAAGTATAACCCAACTTCTTCAGAAAGTATTCAACAAGTTGCGGTAAATCTTCCTTGTGCTGCCTAAGTGACGGTGCGTGCAAACGAACTACAAAGCGATATAACAGGTCAGCCCTAAAGCGGCCTTTTTTTATTTCCTCATCAATATCCCTGTTTGCAGCAGCTACCACCCGAACAACAACATGCTTTACTTCGTAACCACCGAGTCGCCGCACTTCTCCGTTCTGCATGAAACGCAAAAGCTTTGCCTGTAATGCAGTGGACATTTCTGTTATTTCATCTAAAAAAAAGGTTCCTGCCTGGGCAGAAGCAAGCAAACCCTCATGGGATTTATCTGCTCCTGTAAAAGCGCCCTTCTCATAGCCAAACAGTTCGGATTCCAGGAGATTTTCAGGTATAGCGCCGCAATTAAGTGCCACAAAAGGTTTCCCACGGCGTGAGCTCAGCTGATGAAGAGCGCGGGCTGCCAGCTCTTTTCCCGTTCCACTCTCACCTTCTATCAAAACGCTGTCCCAAGCATCGGCTACACGTGCAAGTTGCTTATAAAATTCCACCATGGCAGCAGAAGAACCTATAAATTGCGGTTCCTCTGAGGTTTCAGGGTTACCGAGCAAACGTTTCTGTTGCAGATCTTTTACATCGAGAACTTTTTTAACCTTTAAACGGATAGCTTCCGGCGAAAAAGGTTTACTGATATAATCCGATGCGCCCAATCGTAAAGATTCCATGGTGGTTTCAAGAGATCCGTATGCGGTTACCATGATTACAGGCAATCCCGGCCATTGCTTCTGAACCTGATGCAGTAAATTAAGACCATCTACCTCCGGCATCCGTATATCGCTAATTAAAAGATTGTATGAAGACAAGTCTTTCCCGAGGGCATCCCTGGCAGAAGTACATATATCAACATCATAATCCGCTCTCAATAGTGCTTCCTGCAGAACCTCGCAAGCCACTAAATCATCATCAATAACAAGAATCCGGTTATTCATAGAATCCTCGATTAAATTTCATTCCAAGTTAAGACATGGTTTGTTTTAGCAAATATGTTTTTTAAATATTTCATAAGTAATTTAAAATTATCGCCTTCCTTCATATACTGCGAATACGTCAAAGAGTGCCTGTCATAAATGTTAAATGTTTTTCAGCAAAGTGTTTGATGGTGATTTTTCTATGATTTCAGCAAAATTTTTCAATCTGCTGGAAAGAGATTTGAAGGAATCTGTTTGTGCGGTTGGGATTGTATCTATGCCATTGTTTTCGAGAGCATTTATGATAAACGAGATGGAAAAGTCGTTTATGTCGCGGGCAGGCTGATAAGCGGTCCCACAGTTATTTTCGGATGTTGTATCAGATAATAAACCGCAACCAACAAGTTCGTTTAAAATCTCCTGTACAAGGCGGATCGGGATATCGAGAGCGTTACATATCTGTTTAACTGTCATGGGGTTTTCCCCCCGGATAAAATTTATAACAAGCATATGGGTAATCTGCAGGCTTAAGAGCTTCCTGAATAAAGGACTGATTTTTTTCCTGTCAGGCTCGAACTCGTATGCATCGACATTTTGGTGTGCAAAGGATATCTCAGCACCAAAAAGCATTATAAACCAACTTAGCTGCATCCATAACAAAAACAGGGGAAGTGCTGCAAAGCTACCGTATATGGTATTGTACTTTGCTACTCCGATCTGAAAAAATATATAAAGCTTTTGAACGATAACAAAAATTGTTCCTGCTACAATACCTGCTATAAGACCGGAAAAAAAAGGCACTTTTTGATTAGGCATGAAGATATAAATAAAAGTAAAGAGTATCCATATAAAACAGTATGGAAGAACTTTTATTACGATTGCCACAAGCGGGCTGAATATTCCCAGTAAAGCTATTTTTTGTGTTATCTGAGGAAGATGTGTCGAGATCAGAACCATAGCGCTGCTTGACATGATTAAAAGAAGAGGACCTATTAGAAATAAAGAAAGATAATCGCTGAATTTTCTTCCGAATGACCGGCTCTTTTCAACTCCCGAGATGTCATTGAAGGTATCTTCTATCTGGCTCAGAACATTTATTACAGCCCAGAGAAGAACTACCACTCCTACTCCGGCTATAATTCCACCCTTGGTATTTTTCAGCATATTGCGGGAAAATTCTATTATCTGCATTACCATTACTTCCTGACCGGAAAACTTTTCCATCAACTGTTCTTCAAGAAGTGTTTGCAATCTGAATCCCTTGGCAATGGCAAACCCCATTGCTGCGACAGGAACAACTGAAAGCAGTGAATAATAAGTCAGAGCGGAGGCGCGAAGCGGACATTTGTCATAGACAAATTCCTTTGCTGCAATAATAATGACCCTTAAATATTTGATAAGAAAACGTCTTATAATATTTAAATCCTTTAGGCGTATTCTCCAGACACCCTCTCTAAAAAAATCAACTATTTCAGCCGCACTTTGCAACGGACTCTTCATAAATCATTTCCTCATACATATTTTTGTGTTTACTTGCCTGTTATACTACCTATCCCCGGGCTATGGTTATACCCCCCTGGCCTGTTGACGGACTTTTTGTGAGCCCGGTCTATTTCAGGGTGAGTTCAACATGGGCAGCACTCACATCATCAGACTTTTCTTCAGAAATTATTTCACCTTCAACTAAAAAAATTCTTTCCGGATTGATCTGCTGTGATTTTAACAGGAAATTTTTCACCTGAAGCGCACGCTCTTGTGCCAGCAGCTTTAAAGCACTTTCCGTTACCTGTATATGATCAATAATCAACTCTTCCATCTCCGATGCAGCAGGCACCTCAGGTTGGCCTTTAGTCTTTTGAGGTTTCGGGAAAATCTCTGCTTTATAAGCTTCTGTCAGATATAGTTCATATTCATCGGGAGCAATGCTTACTTCATCAACCGTAATCACAGGTTGTCCTTTTTTTATAATTTTTATGAGTTTCTGCGCTTTTATTTTTTTCCCGAATAAATATTGAATAATAGCCTGCCGGTCTTTTTCCATGCCAGCATATCCCTTTATCTCAAGAGACACTGACGGTTTGTCCGCTAATATCTGATGGAGAAGCTGAAGCTTGGCCTCAATCTGTGAAGAAAGATCCGCTTTCCCATATTCAAAATCAACATTGCTGAGCTGATCGGCGCCTGGATATAATGAAGTAAGAAGTGAAAAAGGAGCAGTCGCCGCCTTTCCAACAAGATTGACAAGCATTTTAATAATTATTTTCCATACACTGAATTCCGGGTCGTCTGTTCTTCCTGCGACAGGCAAGTTAAGATTTATCTTACCATTATGATCCTTGAGCAAAGAAACCGCCAGCCTCACAGGCAGACTGGTTGAATCCGGGCTGTTAACAGAATTACCAAAAGTGAACTGATCGATATATACATTATTTTGCGAATCAAGGTTCTTTTTACTGATAAGATATTTCAGGTCTAAAGTGAGTTTGCCCTTGTTTATTGTGTATCCAAGAAATTTTCCTGAATATGGCGACTCGGGGCTTAAATCTATGTCTTTGAAGTTTGTATGCAGATTTACGAAAAGATCATCTTTAAAGGGATTTATACTGCCGGTTATCATCAAGGGAGCATCGTTATCAAGCTTGCCTGAGAGTTCAACCTTTGCAGCTTCTGTGTCTAGCGATGTAAGACCTGTTATCGACCCTTCGATATTTGTAAGTTCTGTAGAAAAGTTTGGGCTGATGCTCCTGTCTATAAACCTGATGTTACCGTTCTTGACTGATATCTTGCCGATCAGTATTTTTTCAGTACTTTTATTATTTTTGTCTTTCTCTTCCGGAATTGTTACAGTATCCTGATCCTGTTTAACCACACTTTTTAAGTTGAGTTTTTTGTCGTCATTTATGATTATGCCGGTGAAAAAATCTTTCAGGGCTATTTCTTTAATATCAACATAGGTTGGATTAAAACCTACATTCAGAGTCTTTAAATTAAGCATTTTTATTTTAACAAAATCATCCTTGTTCTCTTTGTCCACAGAAGCAAAATCGGCCAGCGCTGCATTTCCCTTGTATGATAGTTGCGTCAGTTTTGTTTTGTCTTGTCTCATAGTAAACAAGCCTTTGGTTGATACACGTCCTCCTGTTATTATTATACGTATCTGATCGGTGAAATATGACTGCACCCATCCGGGCTCAATTCCTTCCACACTCACCTTGGCATCACAGGATAGAGGATCTATTTTAAATGTTGTATTTGTGGAAATTATGCCCTTTTTATTCAACCGGCAGGATAGATCTGCCATGCCGCCTGCTGTTGTATCTATATCATGTGCGCTTATCTTCAGCTTGTCAGCTAGAAGATTAACAGGATCTGCAGTTGAAACATCTGAAAAACTAACAACACCGCCATTAAGTTCCACCTGATCTATCTTAACGGGAAACGGTTTACTTTCAGTTTTTACTTCGGTGTTTTCTGCATTTATTTTCCGCAATATCGCCTCTATATTTAACTCGCCTGCTTTATCGCGTCTGACATATACTTCCGGGGAGATCAGATTAATGGCAGAAAGATGTGCGTTTCTTTCAGGAAGCTGAATGTCTGTGATTTTGACGGCGAGTTCGGAAAGGCGAACGAGCGGGAGACCTTTTGTATCATTAACTGCAAGGTTATTTAATTCTAATATGCCTGAAACATGAATAACAGGTGGTTTATCCTGAGATTGTACATAGGAAAGGTCCGCCTGCAAATCAATTGTTCCGGATGGAATTCTAACCTCGATTTCCTTCGGCAGATACTCCATATAGTGCGGAATATCGATTCTTTTGAGATTAATATTAAAAATGGTTTCAAGGCTTCTGGCAAATGGTTTCGATCTGCCTTCAAGTACAAAGGGTGCCCCGTTTATATTTGCCCTGAAATACGGTTGTACAAATGTGTCGGCAGTTTTTTTCATATTGGAAAGAAATGGAAGAGCGAAAGCAATATCTTTAACTTCATGCTGCTTGTTCTTAGGCGAATCCATGAAATCGATTCGGCCGTCCGACACCTGAATATTACCTATAAAAAATCTGAACGGTTCTTTTTTTGTATCCGCTTTCTTCCCGTCTTCTTTAATAAGATCAGAAAAATTATAAAGCTGCTGAGTTTTTCGTGTAATATTTACATACGGTTTGGATATACTTATTTCTTCGATTACTAAAGCTCTCTTCAGTAAGGATTCAATCTGAATATTTACATAGAGTTCGGATACCGATGCAAAAGTCTTCTGATTCTGCTGATCTTTGATGGCAAGACCTTTTATCCTGGCAGATATAATGTAAGGATTAGTTTTGATCTCCTTGATTGAGACTGTGCGGTGGAGGTTTTCGCTTAGATTTTTTGTTAGAACAGACCTTAATACGGCAGGAAGAATTAAAAATCCGAAAATAGTATAAACAATAATAAAAACAAGAGTTCCGATTATGATCTTTTTCGGCATAGGTAAGTCTCCTTCCTCATCTCAGGCCGGGGCTTATCGGCATTTTGATTGTCTCATAAGAAGTCATAATTGGGACGGTAAAATAGAAAAACATTGTATTGCAAGGCATGCGAACCGCAAGAAACAAAAGTATTATTCGCAGGCTGCAATTACTCACCTTTTTAAATCACTTATAACGTTTATCTTATTGATATTTAAGATAGACGGGAATGAAGCGTAACTTAAGCATAGTAACTTTTATTAAACCATCGGCTTTTATTTAACAATCATCACCGGACATGGGGCCATTATGGCAATCTTATAGCTTATAGTTGCCCAACCTTCGCCAGCGCAAACTTCTTCTATCTTATGTGATTTTAATATTATAAGGTCAATTGAACGCTCATGGACAATCCTGATAATTTCCGGTACACGTTTACCGATTATAATTTCCGTATTGATGGTGAGGCCGCGGTCTTTATAATCAAGGACTACTTCATCCATTTTCTTCCGCGCGCGGATGCTTAGTTTTTTATAAAAGCTGCTCATATCTTCATCTTCTATACCCTCTATCATCTCAATTATATGGATCAGAGTAATTTTTCCCATGTCTTTTGTAATCATCGAAATTGCTATATCGAAAACTTTCTTGCTTTTTTCGGTAAGATCAGTTGGAACCAGAATATTCTTAAATGTCATTATTACCTCCCAAATGAGTTAATTATCTTTCTACCTTTTCCAGATCAGCCTGTTTATCGAAAGACAGATCTGCGTGATAAAACGCCTTGTTTCCGGGAAGAAGTAATGAAAACCCGGATGTCTCATCAATTTCGAGAACGGCTTTCTCAACTGTAAATTCAAGTACATGCCCTCCTGCTTTTCCATCTTCAGTTATAAAATGCAGGTGATAACCGGGAACGTTAATATTCTTCACATATGAAGGACACCGGAAGCCGGCTATAGTCCCTCTTGTTTTATAAAAATTAAATGTCGGCTGGGTATTGACAATTTCTTTTAGAGGCCGATATGGTTTGCTTTGTTTAGGAACACTTCTTGTCTTGACTGTTTTAAATATACCTTTGATTTTCATAGCATAAAATATGTTAGGTGTAAGAATTATTTCATCCATATTCTTTTTGAAAGAATCAAAATCCATACCTGAATTAAGATCGGCTTTCTTATCCGGTTCAAAAAAAGTAACTGCAGCAAATGGTGTGCCTGAGTTTATATCAGGTTCTCTTGCCACACCATCTGAAGTTATTTGGTAGTAATGACCGTCAATGGCAAGCATCTCTCCGTCCAAAGCATTAAAAGTGCCTAATCCAAAATCTCCATGCTGCTTTAGATCCTTAATTGTCATTTCTCCATCGTAAACTCCACAAAGCAACGCATCAATAGTAGAATATTGAGTCAGGATATCGTGCTGAGAGATGTCGCCGCTATATATATTCTCTGAAAATATAAAATTAAAACTGAAAATCAAAATCAGTATAATACAATTTTTCATAGCATTAACTCTTCTTAAGGACATAGCATATCTTCCCGGATACTCATCCACAATGCACCTTTGAAATCGCTGCAAGATATATTGTATGTTGCATCTGCAATGCGGTTATCGTGAAAAACATTCCACCAACTGCCAAACTTCTTTTTATCCGTCCTTGACACATTAATATACTTTTCACGAATGCATCAATACACATTATGTTAAATAAAGCTATTTAACTCATTATAAATAAAATTAATATCTTGACAGATATTTTGCAACAAATTATTTAACATCTTAACTAAAGAGCCACTTTCAAAACGTTTCAGTTTGGTCAAGGTCAAGGCGGGTGAAAATTTTAACCGCAGGAATACATGGAGTATTTCGAGGATTAAATTTTTCATCCAACGCAGAGATCGGCCAAAATAGGACGTTTTGAAACTGGCTCTAAAGCATAAATTTAAGTTCACATGTGACTAAAAACATAACCTTTATGAAGCAAAACATTGTTGAACGAAAAATCATGTGGGGCGACCTTGATTCCATGGGGGTTGTTTTTTACCCACGCTATTACGAATGGATGGACGCCAGCAGCCATCTTTTCTTTGAATCTATAGGTTTAAATCTGGAAACGCTTTTTAGCAAAAGACATTTAGGCTTCGGTCTTGTTGAAACTTCTTGCATTTATTCCAAACCAGGCAGATATCATCAGACTGTGAGAATCATTACACAACTTGAAGAAGTAAATGAAAAGACAGTAAAATTAAAACACTTTATTTATAACGCATCAAATGATGAGCTTCTGGTTACCGGATTAGAAAACAGAATTTGCATGGATGTAAGCGATCCTGAAAATATCCGGGCAATTACCATACCGGAAGAAATGTATTCAATATTAATAAACGCTTTGGCCATCTGGCAATAAAAAAAGCCATATAATTCTGCAGACAGGCATTATAACGCAATTACCCCGATTCCGTTTTATCTGAATTTTCCGTATTCTTTTGTTCCTTCTTTTTTTGAAAAAATACTGCGCCTATAATGCTTATTTCATAAAGAACCATAAGAGGCACGGCCATAAGAAGCTGATTAAAGACATCGGGGGTGGGAGTTAACAGAGCGGCAACAATAAATATCAGAAGTATTGCATACTTTCTGTTTTTTCTTAAGAATTCGACTGTAACGATACCAAGCTTAACAAGAAATATTATAACAAGCGGAAGCTGGAAAACAAGCCCGAAACCAAGAAGCATCTTGGTAGCAAAACTTAAATACTCGTTCATGGAAGGAAGCGGTTGTATGATATCTGAAGCAAAGCCCATAAAAAACTTTATAGCTACGGGAAACACAACAAAATAACAGAAAAGAACGCCTCCAGCAAAAAAAAACACAGAAAAAAAAACCATTGGGAATATATGACGTTTTTCGTTACGATAAAGCCCTGGCGCTACAAAAATCCAGATCTGGTAAAATACAACAGGAGAAGCTAAGGCAACGCCGGCAAAAAAAGATAACTTCATATAGATGAAAAAAGCCTCTGATAGGCCGGTAAAAATCATCTTGTCTCCGGATTTCATTTCATGGATCAGCGGAAGTGTAAGTATTTCAAATATTTTTTCCTTGAATCCGTATGTTAATGCGAATCCGACTCCAATTGCGATAAAGCAGATTATCAGGCGTTTTCTGAGTTCTTCCAGATGGGCTGTAAAAGAAATTTTATCATCCTCTTTCATCTTTTGTAGTTCCTTTTGCAGGTTCTTTTTCTAAGCAGCTCTCATTTTCGCATATAGCTTTATCTTCTTGTTCGTTATTATCTTCTTCAGGCGTGGAAACAATTTCAATTTGATCCTGTTTGCTTATTATTTCGGCCTTATCTATAATTTCCTTTGTATCGATATCATAGGTCTCGTTTAATTTTATTTCAGCCTCCATAGTTTGTTTAAATTCATTTGTAGTCTTTTTGAGTTCACCAAACATCCGTCCAATAGTTTTGGCAATATCAGGAAGTTTATCAGGCCCAACAACAATAAGTGCTATTGCTGCTATCAAGAGAAATTCAGGCATACCTACGTCTAACATATATTTTTCTCCATAAAAATTATTACCTCACTAATGAAGCAAGAGCTGCCTGACGACAGGAAAGCTCTCACCTTTAAGCAAAGATTTATGTTCGATTTTAATGACCTCTAAAACAAGAATCGAATAAGCGCATAATTTGTTTAAAATTAGCATATAATCATACGGGTGTAAACCTGATCATGCATCTGATTTTGTTATATTCAATAACATATTTTTGGGGATGAAAACCATTGCTTTAACCTTACACCGGGGCATAAAAATAATAAATATAAATATTTGAATCAATAAAAGATAATTAAATTGGATTGTTCTTGCATGTTAGCACTGTCAGGATTATTATAATAACAGTTGACGGGTTCGTAATAAGTACTAAACAACACCTTATACCAACAGACAAAATGTATAAAAATGCTTGAACAAGGCTTGATTTGCCTGCTCTTCGGGTATGTCAAATAACATTGCGTCATGACTATCCCCCATATTCTGCCAAGAAGATGACGCTTTTTTTGACACTCCGTAAAAGAATAATGTGATTACGAATCATGCAATGGGTAACTTCTTTAACTTTTAGCCAATATTAATAGTAAAATTATTTACAGCCTGTTTATATAGCCTTTTTTGCCAATTACTATTTTAGAATTTTATTTTATAAACAAAAAAGGCCGCAAAAACAACAGCGGCCTGCGTTGACTGATATTTTAAGTTCTATTTTAACAAACTCGTCAGGCTATAAAATTATCATTACAGCTTGTCAGGCTGAAATCTGTTGGCTAAAGCAAATTAACAAATATTCTAATATGGCCCGTTTTTTGCTCATTATTATATTTGATGGTCTCGATAAAAGTCCATATATTGTCATATCTGCGAAAGCTGGCATCAAAAACGTATTGAATTTGCTGGATTCCGGATAAAGCCTGGAATGACAAAACAGGGATTTCAAAGACTTTATATAAATCCATCAAGATTGATTTTTGATAACACGCTTGTTTTAAAAAAGAGGAAAACAATGAAAAAGAGCACACTGTTTCATAAATGGGGCACCTTTAATAAAGGAACAGATTGGAAAAGCATACAAATATCTTTTGCCAACCATCTTGAATATTCCCTTTCTAAAGATCAATATACCGCTACCGACCGTGATCTTTATCTTTCTCTTGCACTTTCAGCAAGGGACCGTCTAATTGAGCGCTGGATTCGCACTCAGCAACTCTATTATAACCATGATGTTAAAAGAGTATATTACCTTTCAGCCGAATATCTTATGGGTCGACTTCTTGTTAATAACCTGATTAATCTTGGAATTTATAATGAATCAAAGAAAGCAATGGATGGGCTCAATATTGAGATGGAAGAACTTGTAGAAAATGAGCCTGATATGGGACTTGGAAACGGCGGTCTCGGAAGGCTCGCATCCTGTTTTCTTGATTCAATGGCAACCCTTGAGATACCTGCGTATGGCTACGGCATCAGGTATGAATTCGGCATTTTCGATCAGGCTATAAGGAATCTGGGCCAGGTCGAGCTTCCGGAAAACTGGCTCAAATATACAAACCCCTGGGAAATTGCCAGGCCTGAGTACAGTTTTACGGTTAAATTTTACGGCAAGATAAAACAAATTATTCTGCCTGACGGAAAACTTAAAACTGAATGGATTGATACAAACGATTTAATTGGTATTGCCTATGATACTCCAATATCCGGCTACGCCAATAACACTGTAAATACTTTAAGACTTTGGTCGGCAAGGGCCTCAAAAGAATTTGACCTGAAATATTTTCAGCATGGCAATTATCTGAAGGCAGTTGAGGAGAAAAATATCTCCGAAAACATCTCAAAAGTACTTTATCCCAATGACGAATTATTCGTTGGGAGAGAATTAAGGCTTAAGCAGGAATATTTTTTCGTTTCCTGCTCAATCCAGGATATAATCAGAAGATATCTTGTAAATCATGATTCTTTTGATGAATTTCCCGAAAAAGTTGCGATACAGATGAACGACACTCACCCTGCGCTTGCAATCCCTGAGTTGATGCGCCTGTTTCTCGACGAACACAATCTTGACTGGGACAAAGCATGGAATATTACTGTAAGGTCATGCGCCTATACCAATCATACGCTTCTTTCGGAAGCCCTTGAGAAATGGCCGGTAGCAATGTTTGAATCACTCCTTCCGCGCCACCTTCAAATAATATATGAGATAAACCGCAGGTTTTTAAGAGATGTATCCGTTCGTTATCTGGGTGATGGAAGCCAATTGCAAAGAATGTCCATCGTTGAAGAAGATGTTGAGAAGAGAATCCGCATGGCTCATCTTGCAATCGTCGGATCACACTCTGTTAATGGAGTAGCAGCTCTTCACACAAAACTGCTTAAGGCAAATAAATTAAAAGATTTTGATGAAATGTATCCGGGTAAATTCAATAATAAAACGAATGGGATAACCCCCCGAAGATGGCTTCTTGCCTCAAATCCTAAATTGTCTGAACTGATTACTTTAAGAATAGGAAATGAATGGGCAAAAGACCTTGAACAGCTAAGAAAAATTGAGCCTTTTGTAGAAGATGTAAATTTTATAAAAGAATGGAAAGCTGTAAAACTCTATAATAAAAAACAGCTCGCAAAAATTATAAAAAAACAAACCGGCATAATAGTTGATCCAAATTCTATTTTTGACATCCAGGTAAAAAGGATTCATGAATACAAAAGACAGCTCATGAATATTATTCACATAATCTACTGCTGGCTGAAACTCAAACAGGATCCTGATTTTTCGATGCACCCACGAACTTTTATTTTCGGTGGCAAAGCTGCTCCTGGATATATAACAGCAAAGACCATTATCCGCCTTATTTGTCATGTCGCTGAAATGGTAAATCGTGATGCATCAACAAACAATATTATCAAAGTAGTATTTATTCCAAATTATCGAGTCTCTCTGGCTGAAAAAATCTTTCCTTCCGCCGATGTTTCTCAGCAGATTTCAACCGCAGGCCTTGAAGCTTCGGGCACTTCCAATATGAAATTTGCATTAAATGGCGCCCTCACTGTAGGAACACTCGATGGGGCAAATATCGAGATCATGGAAGAGGTCGGCAGGGAAAATATATTTATATTCGGTTTAACTGCCCAGGAAGTATCTGACATGCGTCAGGATTACAACCCACTTAATTATTATGGGAAAGACCCTCTTCTTGTGAAAGCTATAGAACTTATCCGCAATGGTTTTTTCAGCCCTGAAGAACCGGAAATATTCCATAGCCTTGTCGATTTACTGCTTAATGAAGACAAGTATTTCGTTCTTGCCGATTTTGAATCGTATTTTAACTGCCAGAGGGAGGTTGATTGCCTATACAGGGATCAGGATGCATGGAGTAAAAAGGCGATACTGAATATCGCAAGAATAGGCAAGTTCTCATCAGACCGGACAATTATGGAATATAACCGCGATATATGGCATACTGAACCATGGCCGGTACTTAAAGAGTAATATACCACTGTTATTCTTATAAGGCTTGGGGCTTTCTCCGATAGGCAAGCATTCCGAGTAACGCAAGCGCAGCGAAAGCCCCCCCTGTCAAAAATGTAGCCGAAGCACCGAATGCGCTCCAAAGCGCACCCGCCACAACACTTGCGAACAGGAGAGCACATCCGCCAACAAGATTGAAGATGCCAAAAGCGGTGCCGCGAAGCTCGGCAGGGGCAGTATCAGCCACAAGTTTAGTAAATAATCCTTGCGTTAGACCCATATGCAGCCCCCAGAATGCTGCTCCGATAAATGCTGTCAGCGGTGATCCGGCTATGGCTAACAAGAAATCTGCGGCAACCAGCATCGCAAGTCCTATGATAAGCAACATCCGCTGGCTGATGCGATCGGCTGCGGCCCCTGCCGGGTAAGCGGTCGCCGTATAAACGACATTCATGACGATCAGCACAAATGGGATATAACCGAGGGCCAGTCCGACATCCTGGGCGCGGAGCACCAGAAACGCCTCGCTGAATCGAGCCATGGAAAATATCGCACCGAGTAGCACTATGAGCCAATAACGGAGCGGCAGCCGCTTCGCGTCGTTTAGTGTCAGGGAGTTTCGCGTTTCGGAGCTGACCTTTTCGCGCTCCGGTTCGCGAACACCAAAGATAAGCAGTGCTACGGCAATGAACGCAGGAACAACAGCAATCCATAGTACCGTTCTGATGTCGTTTTCCAGCCATGCCATAAAAGCCACTGCGATCAGTGGGCCTATGAATGCACCAACGGAATCCAACGACTGGCGGAGTCCATATGCCGCACCACGCAGCTCGCAAGGTGCTATTTCAGCAACAAGCGCGTCACGCGGGGCGCCACGAATGCCCTTACCAAGCCGGTCTACGAACCGCGCAGCAAATACCCAATTGATGGTGCTTGCCAGTGGGAAGATCGGCTTCGTAACAGCCGCAAGCCCATAGCCAAGCACAGCGAGCAATTTACGCTTACCAAAGTAGTCGCTGATAGCACCCGAAAATATTTTTATGATCGCAGCGGAAGCCTCGCCAACACCTTCAATTATACCAATGGTGGTCATGGATGCTCCGAGAACAGTAGACATGAATACCGGCAGCAGACTGTGAATAAGCTCGGAAGAGATATCCATGAACATCGAGACAAAACCCAACGCCCAGATACCGGCCGGTAAAGCTCGGAATGCTCCCAACACATCCAGATAAGAACGTTTGCTATCCGGATACAGAGTCTTCATGTGAAAGCCAATTGCAGGCCGGCGGCTAAAGGCCCCTTCGGCAAGTAAATAGTAGCATAATTTAGCATATCAATCCACAAACAATCAGGCAAAAATTCATACGACTGAATTAAATCATAAAAGAGCCACTTTCAAAACGTTTCAGTTTGGTCAAGGTCAAGGCGGGTGAAAATTTTAACCGCAGGAATACATGGAGTATTTCGAGGATTAAAATTTTCGCCCAACGCAGAGATCGGCCAAAATGGGACGTTTTGAAACTGG
>JAHIFE010000014.1 GCA_018901125.1 Pseudomonadota bacterium
CACCCAAACCGTCATGCCGGACTTGATCCGGTATCCAGAACCCAATGGAATTACTGGTTTCCGGCCTTCGCCGGAATGACAAAAGTGGAGTTTTCCAGCTTTTTACATGACCATGAAATCTAAATGCGGTTACCCTGCCGGAGGTTTCTAAAAGACTTGACATAAGAAAGATGTTTTTGTTAATGAATGAGTATTCATTCATAATATTGTTCGGGAAAAATCCAAAGAAGGTTTACCATCATTACAAAAGCCAAAGGAAACGATAAGTACCATCGCATATTAACAGCTGCTGTTAAGGTATTTGCCGAACAGGGCTTTTATCAGTCAACAATATCCCAGATAGCAAGAGAGGCTGGGGTTGCGGATGGCACTATATACTTGTATTTTAAAAACAAGGACGATATTCTGGTCCAGTTTTTTACTTATAAAACGAAGCAGGTATTTGGTGAGTTGCGGGAGGAAGTGAAAAAAGCCGACAATAGCTTTGATAAGCTCAAGAACCTTATCCGGTGCCATCTTGAGGAATTTCAGAATGACAGGTACATGGCGGTTTTGTATCAGGCTGAAACGCATCAGAACAACCGGCTGGTTGAAAAGCAGATAAGGGAAATGTCCAAGTTGTACCTTGATATCGTTTCGGAAATAGTGGAGTTTGGTCAAGATGAAGGGGTTATACGAAAGGATCTTTATGTAGGCCTTGTAAAGCGTTTCATACTAGGTGGTGTTGATGAGGTAATTAATACATGGTTACATTCAGATGGTGAATATGATCTTGTTTCAATGGCTGATCCGCTTGCCGATCTGTTTATAAAAGGAATAATCAACTCGGAAAAATAAAGGAACAACGAGCCTCATAAAAATAACATATAAATTGATTTTAAGGAGAGATTAATTATGGCACAGTTATTAGCAGACAGGAGGGATGTGGATTTTGTGCTTCACGAGCAATTTCAGATTGCAGACCTCAGCAAACACGAGAAATATGCGGAATTCAATAAAAAAACGATTGATTTGATTGTGTCCGAAGCGCGCAATCTGGCTATAAAAGAAATACTTCCTACCCGTCCGTTGGGAGATAAGGAAGGATGCAAGTTTGAAAACGGCAAGGTGAAAGTTCCGGAAAGTTATCATAAAATTTATGGTTTGATCAAAGAGGGTGAGTGGATTGCCATGTCGGACGACCCGGAGTATGGCGGCCAGGGAATGCCCCATACGGTTGCAGCGGCAGCCACTGATTACCTTGTTGCAGCCAACCATTCGTTTTCAATGTACGGCGGACTGTGCCATGGAGCAGGAAAGCTTGTTGAGGAATTCGGTACGGACAAGCAGATAAAGATGTTTTTAAAAAAGATGTACTCCGGTGAATGGTCCGGGACCATGCTTCTTACTGAAGCTGAAGCCGGTACTGATGTCGGCGCTCTCACCACAAGCGCAAAAAAGAATGAAGACGGCACATATTCAATAACAGGCAACAAGATATTTATTTCCGGTGGGGAACAGAATCTGACCGAAAATATAATTCATCCCGTTCTTGCAAGAATAGAAGGCGCTCCTGCCGGAACTGCCGGTATTTCATTGTTTATAGTACCAAAAATCTGGGTTAATGATGATGGAACTCTTGGAGAACCTAATGATGTTGTTTGTACAGGTATTGAAGAAAAAATGGGACTTCACGGTAATGCAACATGCTCACTGGCACTCGGGGGAAAGGGCAAATGCAGAGGTCTTCTTCTCGGAGGAGAAAACAAAGGTATTAAAGTCATGTTTCTTATGATGAACGATGCGCGTCTGCAAGTCGGTCTTCAGGGACTTACCTGTGCGTCTCCATCTTACCTGTATGCATTGGATTATGCAAAACAGCGGGTTCAGGGCAAACATCTGCTTAAAGCTATGGATGAAAGCGCACCCGGTGTTCCTATAATTCAGCATCCTGATGTTCGCAGACAGCTTATGATTATGAAATCTTATGTAGAAGGTATGAGAAGTCTTGTTTATTTTATCTCTTATTGTTTCGATATGGTAAGCATTACGGAAAGTGATGAAGAAAAAGCAAAGTACCAGGGACTTGCCGATCTTCTTACTCCGATAGTTAAGGGTTATATTACAGACAAAGCCTTTGAAATATGCAGCCATGCCATTCAGATTTACGGGGGCTATGGGTATGTGACTGAATATCCGGTTGAACAATATATGAGAGATTGCAGAATTACTATGATCTATGAGGGTACAAACGGTATCCAGGCTATGGATCTTCTTGGGCGTAAGCTTGGCATGAATAAAGGTAAGCCGGTTAAAGATCTTGTCGGTGAGATTTTAAAAACCATTGCAAGCGCAAAAGGGATACAGGGCATAGAAAGCCTTGCTGAGAATCTTGAAAAAGCTCTTAATAAACTTGGGGAAGTTACCAAGCATATCGGAGCTAGTGCAAGATCTCCCAAAGTGCTTTCGGCGTTTGCTTTCGCACATCCTTTCATGGAAGTCACCGGCGATGTTGTTATGGCATGGATGCTGCTCTGGAGAGCTGTTATTGCTGCCCCTAAACTTGAAAAACTGGCAGGAACCGGACCGGAAAGACGCGCAAAAATAGAAAAAGACAAGAATGCAGCTTTTTATGAAGGTCAGCTCAAGAGCGCCGAGTTCTTTATCAACGCATTACTTCCCGTAACATCAGGCAAGATGGATGCAATCTTCGGGTTAAGCAGTTCCGTTGTTGATATACCTGAAGCTTCATTTGGCGGATGATCAGTTTGGTTTTAGACTTTGTTTATTAAAATAAAAAAGGCGGGCTTTTAACAAGCCTGCCTTTTTTTATGTCTGTCCCTGTCGGTTATTAAGTAATATTGCGAGATCAGCATGTAGATAAGCTCGTGAGTTGGTAAGATAAACGGGATAATTATGTAAAGATATCAATGTGTAATAAAAACCAAGCAAAGACACCTGGCAAGGGTTTTCGGGGATATAATCAGGTTCTTTTTTCTTGACAGATTTTGAATCGGTTTGTTATATGAATGAGCGTTCATTCATTTTTATAAATATTGTTAAAGTGTTGGTCGTCTTAAGCCGCTTCGGCTGTAAAAGACGATTTATATGGAAGATGAACTTGTAAAAAGTCGGGAAACATTATTTTTCATCATTCCGGCTAAGCCCTGAATCTATCTATGATAATGGGTTCCGGCTTTTCCGGATTCTGTTTTCGACCGGATTGAAGGCTTTTTACGGGTCCGTCATAGAAGGGAGTACATATGGATGTAGTATTAATTTCTCCGGCCAGAGCATTAATTTTTGGTATACCCGCTGTGGTTTTTTCTGTTTGTATTGCGCTTATAGGTTTAGGAGTTCTTGCCTTTATAGTATCCAAGCGGCTTGCTCCACTTAAAAAAGGCGCTTTTGATCCACGAATGGATAATGTTAAACTGCGTCTATCAAACGCATTTAATATTCCCCACCACAAAATGCCTCGGTATTTGCTGGCAAGTGTTATTCATATAATTATCCTGTCAGGATTCATCATAATTTCCATAAGATGGATTACGCTAGTACTAATCGGGATTTCGGATGTTTTGCATGGGACGGCATTATCGGCTTAGGCTACGGTATGCTCAAGGATGTTTCCGCAACGCTGGTTCTATGTATTTGTTTATTTGCAATGGTACGCAGAATTTATTTGCCGAAACGCTACCAGGTACCGTCTCGCTTTGGTCAGGATAAATCCAACGAAACTTTGCTCATGCTTTTTTTGATTGTCTTTTTAATGGCTGCTGATATGTTTTTTGAAGGAAGTTTTATCTCAGCCCAGGTTCAAAAAGGAATAGGGCTTAATAAAATATTGATTCCCGGAACCGGAGTGTGGGTTGCATCACGGTTATTAAGCCAGACCCCGATTGCCAAGTTACAGTCTATTTATCTTAATGCTTATTATTTTCATGATCTTGCGTTTTTTCTTTTTCTTTGTCTGCTTCCGTTCAACAGATTTTTTCATATAATGACTTCTCTTCCCAATCTTTTTGCAATGAAACTTAAAAAGGGTGCTATAAAGCCTGTTAAATGGGGAGTTCCCGACGATAAGCTTGAAGAGATAGAATCCTTTGGAGTGAAAAAGTTTGAAGATTTCACATGGAAACATATGCTTGATTTTTATTCATGTGCAGATTGCGGAAGGTGCTCGGATCAGTGTCCTGCAAATGCCGTAGGCCGTCCTCTTTCTCCAAGATTTATTTCCATAAAAGCTCGCGAATATATGTTTAAAACATATCCAATTTGGGGAAAAGCTCAGGATGTGGATAAACCCCTGATCGGAAGTATATACAGCGAAGATGAAATATGGTCATGCACAACATGCGGTGCCTGTGAGCAGGAATGTCCTCTGATGATAGAGTATATAGACAAGATTGTTGATTTAAGACGTGGTATGGTTGACGAAGGCATGGTACCGCAATCTATCCAAAAGCCATTAAGCGCCCTTGAAAAACGCGGTAATCCCTGGGGAAAAATGGAGAAAAAGCGTGCTGACTGGACCAAGGTTCTTGAGAAGGAAAATGGCATAAAAGTCAATTTGATTGAGAAAGGAGATGCTGCCGATACACTTTATTTTGTAGACAGCATAACATCATATGATGACAGGATGCAGGATATAGCAAGAGCCACAGCAAAAATACTTACAGCAGCAGGAATAAATTTCGGGATACTCGGATCTTTGGAAAAAGACAGCGGCAATGAAGTAAGACGGTTTGGAGAAGAAATGCTTTTCCAGGATCTGAAAAGCAATAATATCGAAGAAATAAAAAATTCGGGAGTTAAAAACATTGTTACCGCCGATCCGCATGCATATAACGCATTAAAAAATGAATACAATGATATTCCACCTATAGAACATATCAGCCAGACAATAGTAAAAAGCGTAAAAGCGGGCAATATAAAACTAAAGAGCATAGAAGATGCAGGCAAGATATATACTTACCATGATCCATGTTATCTTGGAAGGCATAATGATGTTTATGATGACCCGCGGGAAGCTATAGACGCTATTCCTGGAATTAAAAGAGTTGATATGGAAAAGTGCAGGGACCGCTCGTTTTGTTGCGGCGGCGGTGGTTTGATGCTTTTCTACGAGCCTGAAGAAGAACAAAGAATGAGTGTATTAAGGGTTGAAATGGCCAAAAATGCAGGAGCAAATGTTATTATTACTGCCTGCCCGTTCTGCCTTGTCAATATGGAAGATGCGATCAAGGTTTGTGGAATGGAAGGTAAAATGGAATCAATTGATCTTGCCGAACTGATTGAAAAACACATTGCTTAGAAATAAATAAATCGAGCAGGTCTTTTTAATTTTATCAACCTGCAAACAGATTGAAATAAAATAATATGGAGGATGAAATGGATATTTTGGTTTGTATTAAAAGAGTTCCCGATACAGCTGAAAATGAAATCAGCGTAAACAGTTCCGGTTCGGATATTGAACGGGATGACCTTGTGTATTCGGTAAACGAATGGGATAATTATGCTGTTGAGGAAGCTATTCAGATCAGGGACAAGGTCGGAGGAAGCGTTACTGTTGTTGCGGTTGGCGATTCCGAGTCTGAAGATGTATTGAGAAGAGAAATGGCTATGGGTGCGGATAAGGGAATACTTCTTTCGGATGATGCTTTTGAAGGGTCCGATGGTAAAGGCCTTGCAACAATATTAAAAGCCGAAATAGCAAAAGGCAAATACGATTTGATACTTACAGGAGCCCAGGCTGATGATGGAGCCGGTCAGGTAGGCGGGATGCTTGCCGCAATGCTTGACCTGCCTTTTGCATCTCTTGTAAACCTTATAGAAGCATCAGACGATAAAAAGATAAAGATAGGCAGGGAAATCGCAGGCGGGCAACAGGAGATAAGCGAAATTGATCTTCCATGCGTTCTTTCAATTCAGACCGGTATTAATGAGCCCCGCTATGTCGGTATCCGCGGGATCAGAAAAGTAGCATCCGTTGAGATCCCGGTTAGAGGTGCATCTGACCTTGGATTAAATCAGGATTCGATCGGCGCGGCGGCAGCTAAAGTTTCCCGTGTTGATTATTTCACACCTGTTCTTGGAAAAGGAGCTGAAATCCTTGAGGGCAGTATTGATGAAAAGGTTGATAAACTGGTTGAACTATTGAAATCCAAAGGAGGTATTAAATAATGGCCTTTCAGATTTTTGCATATATATTACATAAAGACGGGGCTGTTGATGATACGGCCGGTGAAATGGTTGCAGCAGCCAAAAAGATTGATCCTGCTGCTTCTATAACTGCAATTGTTGTTGGCAGCAAGATAGATTCAGTGTGCAACAGTTTAACCGCTTCTTTTAAAGAAGTCTGGAAAATTGACAACGATGCTCTTTCATATCCCAATTCGGAAGTAATCCGCGGTCTGCTTGCGGGCATTATACCCAAAGGCAACATTTTATTGGTACCGCATGACCATTTTGGTATGGATTTGTCACCTGGCTTGTCTGTCAAACTGGATGGTGCTTATCTTCCTGATGCGATTGATTTTGACGGGGTTGATGGTGGAAAGCTTAAAGCAGTACGTCAGGAATTCAGCGGTCAGGTAAGCACGCATGTGCTTTGCGATATTTCAGGCGGAGCAGTTATTACTACACGTCCCGGCTCTTTTGCTGCTGAAGCAGGTGCTGCGGGTGGATCGGTTGTTGATAAAACGGCAGATGCTCTTGCCGGTGGCATGCCTGGCGGCAAAAGGCGCTTTGTTGAAGTTATTGAAGCGGAAATGGGAGATGTTGATATCACAAAATCTGATATTCTTGTTTCTATCGGACGCGGAATCGGGGAACAGGAAAATATTGAAATTACCGAAGAGCTTGCAAAAGCTATGGGCGGTGATCTTTCATGCTCACGCCCGATCATTGATGCTAAATGGCTTGAGAAATCACGCCAGGTAGGAACTTCGGGCAAGACAGTAAAGCCAAAGGTGTATATGGCTCTTGGCATAAGCGGATCATTCCAGCACCTTGGAGGAATCAAAGGTTCACCTTTTATGGTTGCAATTAATAAGAATCCAAATGCCCCTATTTTCCAGATTGCAGATATTGGAATAGTTGAAGATTTACTTGAGTTTGTTCCGGTGCTGACTGAAAAAATAAACGAATCAAAGTAAAAAACAACAGATAGCAAAACAGAATTATTCAGCCGGTTACCTTAAGGGTACCGGCTGAATAATTCTTAGACTTAAACTGATGGAGAAAGCATGAGAATTGTAACACGGCCTGATTTTGACGGGATAGTATGCGCAGTTCTTTTATCCGATAAGGAGAATGTTAGCGAACCCGTTAAATGGGTTGAGCCGCACGAAATTCAGCAGGGTATGGTAGAAATAAAGGAAGGGGATATAATGGCCAATCTTCCTTATGACAATCGATGCTCAATGTGGTTTGACCACCATTTTTCGAATAGAATTGAAAAGCCGTTTTCAGGTTCATTCATGATAGCTCCTTCTGCGGCCGGAGTGGTATTTTCCTATTACAAAGGCAAATTCAAAAAAGATTACAATGAGCTTGTAAAAGAAACGGATAAAATCGATTCTGCACAATTATCAATGGATGAGGTTTCCCATCCTGAAAAATATCTTTATATTCTTCTTTCAATGACTATATCAAATCACAGCTTATCTGACGAAGCTTACTGGAACCGGTTGATACATCTTCTAAAGGATTATGATATTAGTGGTGTTATGAGCGATTCGGAAGTAAAAATAAAGTGTGAAAAAGTCATTAAAAACAACAGAACGTATAAATCTGTGTTAACAGAAAACACCATATTAAATAAACATGTGGCCATAACTGATTTGCGTTTATTTGATGATGCGCCGGAAGGAAACCGGTTTCTTGTTTATTCCCTTTATCCTGAGGCGGCTGTAAGCGTAAAAATAAGATATGATGACATCTCTAAAGATAAAATAGCCGTAAGCATAGGGCACAATATTTTTAACCCCAATTGCAGAGTAAATGTGGGAAGAATGCTTATAAAATTTGGTGGCGGTGGACACAGGGGAGCCGGTGCATGCAGGTTTTCCGCAAAAAAAGCTGAGGAGTATATTCCAGAGATCATTTCCATACTCTTAAAAAATGAATCCAACGACTAAGTTGACTTAAAATATGCATTTAGCTCTTCCGCATTCTTATAAAGGAATATTTCCTTTTAAAATCTGTACCACTTCTTATATATATCCTGATTACATTGTCCCCAATGTTGAAATGCTTGCCCCCTTTTTAGATGAGATAGAACTTCTGTTTTTTGAAAGCAGGCAACCGGACAGTATTCCCACAAAAACCGAAATAAATGAGCTGCATGAAATTTCCAAAGATCATGGCATAACATATAATGTTCATCTACCTGTCGATATATTCCCGGGCAGCAGCAATAATGCCGAAAGGCTTTGCTTTGTCAAAACCGTTTTAAAAATCATAGAGCATACCTCAATATTGTCACCATCTACCTACACACTTCATCTTTCATATCCGGAAAGTTCCGATAAAACCCAATGTGATCAGATATGGCTTAACAACATCTATGACAGTATGGAAAAACTTGTAGCTGCAGGAGTAAGCAGTAAATCAATATCAATAGAAACTCTTGAATATCCTTTTGAATGGATAGAAGGGATTGTTTCCGATTTTAATTTTTCAGTTTGTATTGATGCCGGTCATTTACTGCTAAACGGTTATAATGTACAAAAGGTATTTAATAATTATCTGGATATTACTTCCGTTATTCATCTTCATGGCGTTAAGAACAGCCATGACCATCTATCCCTTGACAAACTCTCATGCGAAGAAATGAAAACTATAATAAAACATATGCAGGGATTTGCCGGAACCGTATCTATCGAGGTATTTTCTTTTGATAATCTTTTGTCATCGTTGCAGCATTTTTGTAATTGTTACCATTATTATCAGAAAACAGATTTTTGATGTGATATATTTACATTATGTATTGTTTTGCCCTATAATTCTCTTGCAGAGTTCATAGAGGATTAAGAAAAGCCTCCCATCCTGGAGTTATCCCGTAAGAGTTTAAATATCGATCTGATAATTTATCCCTGTGATCTTTGTGTGTTCTGTGACATAATATACTATCTTTACAGGCAATACTTCCTGTTTTTGTTGTTTCATGTCTTGTCTGACAACGCTTAGTGGTTGATGCGATTCTCAAAAGGGCTGTTTAATGCCGGAGAGAAAGATAATTGTGACAACTATATAGGTGGAGGGAGGAAAAAGAGAAAATGAAGGGAATGAAAATGTTAAAGTATTCCGGATTGTCATTATGTTCGTTGGTTATTCTGCTTTTGTGTGGCGGTATCGTGCAGGCCATGGATTTGCCAAAGGTGATCGACAAGGCCAATTGCAGCCAATACAAAAACCTTCTCATTCCGG
The DNA here is from genome assembly GCA_018901125.1 of Pseudomonadota bacterium. Lineage (GTDB taxonomy): Bacteria > Desulfobacterota > Desulfobacteria > Desulfobacterales > RPRI01 > RPRI01. Next base: position 9,415 of record JAHIFE010000014.1, read on the forward strand.
CTATGTACCGTGCGGTTAAAGGGGGCGACCATGTTGTTACGCCGGGAACAATAAACTTCAAATACAAACATAGTGACAGCTTTCTTGCAGAAAGCGCAAAGAATAAAGGGAAATTCGACTTAACTACTGAGGGTGATTTGATTGATAAACTCACCGGAGAATATCCGGAAAATGTTTACGGTTATCCTTTTCCTAACATTGATCTCAAAGATCCCAAGGTTGCGGCAAAGATCATGTATAATTTTGATTTCCAGAGATATCGTTTTATGGCTTCAAGAGATTTTGTCCGTTTCATGTTGATAGACAAAACAAAAGAAGAACGTTTTTATCAGGGTTTTGATCAACGCATTTACATGAATGGCAGACCGCCTGGCCAGGAAATAAAAAATCCTGATAAGGTTCTTACCTACGAATTTCAAAGAATTTTGGAGCCGATGAGTAGCAGAGGAACCAATACAATGTCCCACGTTTATGAAGACCAAAGGGATGATAGCAATTATGCTTATATCCCTGCTATTCGCAGGATTCGGCAAACTACCTCATCAGCAAGATCTGATCCTTACATGGGCTCTGATTCATGGCTGGATGGAAGTTACATGTGGGCTGGGAAAAACCGTACCATGAAATGGAAGTATTTGGGAGAAAAGACAATTCTTGTTTCTTTTACAAGTCCTAATATGCTGCCGACACAACAATTGCCGGATGGAAGGATGGCCAGAGTATTTCCCTATACCGGCACGCACATCAAATTTGGCTATGAAGATCCAAACTGGAAAGGCGCGTCATGGGCACCTCTTAATATTACCTATGTTCCAAGAAAAGTATGGATTGTGGAACAGATGCCTAAAGATCCTTATTATAACTGGGGATTGCACATAAATTATATTGATCAGCAAACTTATACCATATGGTACAAGGAGGTATATGAAAAATCCGGTGATTTCCGGATATGGATCTCTTCTTTAGTGCACTACAGTGAGGACACGAGTGGTAGAAACAACACGGGGGATTATGATCTGCAGCTCTATATTGACGAAAAATCTCGCCATGCCTCATCAGTAAACCAATCAGCGCATCCGGATTCATTCATATATATGCCTGCTTCAAAACTGGACCCCAGCTATTTTAGCGTGAATAACTTTTTGTTGTTATCGAAATAAGAAAGTAGTTAACTCTTGCGCTAAAGCTTCACTAAAGTGCAAATTTTTCGCCCAACGCAGAAATCGGCCAAAATGGGACGTTTTAGAATTGGCTCATAAGATGAATTGTTTCTTGTTATAAATAAAACCACGAGCAGATCCCCAATATTCACAGAAACGATTAGGGCATTTTGGGGCTTTTGAAAAAGCTTAATGTGGCTTTTTGTTGATAGCTTGCCGTTCAGATCATATATTTCTGCAAAGCAGTATATGCCTGGAAGTCGGGGTTTACCAGAGCTGCTCCGATCTGAACGTCCTCATAGTGTAAATACACCTGTTGAGGAGCGATTTGTACGTTTACCGGACAATGATAGTTGGGTAAGCTGAATATTATGATGTACTTTTCGGTATTGCTAAGGCGGTCTTTCTGGATTTCCAGTTTTGTATTCTTGGGAACGGCAAACCTTATTCCGCCGATTGAGATGTCCGTGATGGTAACTGCTTCAAAGTCACGTCGTTGCCATCGGGGGTCGCCGATATAGGCCGGAATTTCAACTTTTTTCCTTTCAAACCGGCGACGGTTCTGTTTGATCTCCTTAAACTCTTTATTATCTTTAAAATAGCTGTTGATGATGATATCAACGACTTCGGAGACACTAAGTTTTTCATCTTCCGCAATCTTATCCAGAGCATTGCTGATTTTTGAAGTGGTTTGGAAGCAGATTGTAATTTCGTTCTCCATATCCATAATCCTCGTTATGCCATTTCATGCTCTGCCATATGTGATAGATAGAGCATATAAGTGTTTCTGTCTAAGATGAAGCAGTATTTGCACAGATATCGCATGGGACATTTAGTGCATTAAATGAACCAATATATATTGCATGAGCAGGATACGATACTAAAAGAATGGTGAACAGAATAGTTCCATACAAAAGCACTGATTGCCTATTCATCATATTTTCATATCCTTAGAAAATCATAGATTGAAGATAAAAAAAAGGCTAAATAAATAAATACAAACTTAATTAAACATAATAAAAAGATGCATAAAACAGGCCAATAATATAACTATCTAATATTATGGAACTATAATTATATATCATATTATTAGTTACATTGAAATTGTAAAAATATTCGACACTTTTAAGGATAAATGACTTATTAAGTATATATATAATAGTAAATACAATAAGATAGATTAATATCTCACTTTGTAAAAAATCCCGACACTAATTTCTCCCTCTTTCAACCGGAACTCTTCGCTTATAATCTGATATAATTCCGCTATGATTGCAATACTTTTTCAAGTTTTTGAAGATTTGAATCTTGTCCCACAACAATAACCGTATCGCCGGCCTGAATCTTAGTCTCAGAGGAAGGATTAAAGGTCATATTACCATCGTGCTTTTTTATCGCTATTATAATCAGGTTGTATTTCTGCCTTATTCCTGAATCTTTTAACATTATGTTTATTATTTTTGAAGACGCTCCAACAGGAATTTCCTCCATTCTGATATCATTACCCTGCTCGTTAAAGGCAAGATCCAGAAAGTTTGTAACAGCAGGTCTTAAAATTCGCTGAGACATTGTTAAGGCGCCAAGTTCATATGGTGAGACAACATTATTGGCTCCTGCAGCAATGAGTTTGGATTTTGCTTCATTTCGGGTTGCTCTGGCTGTTATATATAGGTCGGGATTGAGCTGTCTTGCGGTTAAAACCAGAAAAACATTGTCTGCATCCGAAGCAAGAACGGCAACAAGTCCTTTTGCTGTTTTTATTCCGGCTCTGATAAGGGTATCTTCCTCAACTGCATCTCTGGATAAAAATAAAACACCTTCTTCTTCCATAGCAGGAATTAGGTCCTTTTTGCTTTCGATAACAATAAGGTCGAAATTTTTCTTAACCAACAGATTGCTGCACAGCACTTTACCTATTCTTCCATATCCGCAGATAATATAGTGATTTTTAAGTTTGCTGATTTTATTATCCAATCTTCGCCTCCCTAAAACAGCTCTTATTCTTCCCTCAACCATGAATTGAACCATGGCTCCTGCCATATACAAGCAGAACCCGACACCAATAAAAATAAGCCCGGATGTAAAAATTATTCCGAACCTGCTTAGTTTATGAACTTCACTATATCCGACTGTAGAAATTGTAGTTACTGTCATGTATATTGAATCTAATAGGTTCCACCCTTCTATCGTCATGTATCCTACAGTACCGATAATACTGATAAGAAGAGTTAGCAGAAAAGATATTATAAGATGCTTTGCGCTATTCATGTGAGTATACAGTTTTAACTAAACGGTTAATCTAACGTTTCTAAGATAAAATATCCGAGTTATGAAAGCCTGAATTAATAGCTTTTCCCCCATTATTTGACACTTCCGTAAAAAGCCGGTGACGACCATCCTGCCAGGTTGAAAATGTCTTTTCCCGTCAGTTGCTTGTAGCAAATATAGCGACTCCGCTTTTCCCTCATGCAGGGACTTGTTTAACCTCTGCCAGTTTGTGGACTTTTGCTTAATTATTAATTATATTATAAAAGGATTAATCTTTCAAGGATAGATTTCTTGACGGAATTTAAATGATTTGGTAGAAAACCGAACATGCATAAAACGGAATTAAAATATGAACGGATGCGCGAAGATATGGTAGAAAAGCAGATCATATCACGCGGTATTACCGATCCTAAAGTTCTTGCGGCAATGTTGAGAGTCCCTCGTCATCTGTTTGTGAGTGATGCTTTGATGGACCAGGCTTATGGCGATTTTCCCCTTCCTATTGGTGAGCAGCAAACTATATCACAGCCCTATATTGTTGCGGAAATGACTCAAGCTCTTAATCTTAATGAAGAGGACAGGGTGCTTGAAATTGGAACAGGCTCGGGTTATCAGGCAGCGGTTATTGCAGAAATAGTGTATCGGGTTTATACTATGGAAAGAATACATGAACTTTATGTCAGAGCTCGAACTCTTTTTGATAAGTTGCAGTATTTTAATATTGTAACCAAATATTCCGATGGGACACTTGGATGGGCGGCAGAAAGTCCATTTGATGCCATAATAGTTACAGCTGGCTCTCCTGTTATTCCTGATTTCCTTATAAGCCAGCTTGCAAAAGGAGGACGATTGGTTATACCTGTCGGGAATCAGGATTCTCAGGAATTGATCAGGCTATACAAGGATGAAAGAGGTATTCATCAAACAAACCTCGGCGCGTGCAGATTTGTCAAACTTATCGGGGAACAAGGCTGGAAGGAATAATGACATGCTTAGAAGAATGTATGATTGGGTGCTTAATTGGGCTAAAACACCTTATGGAACATGGGCGTTATTCATTTTAGCTTTTGCCGAATCTTCTTTTTTCCCTATACCTCCTGATATTCTGCTGATTGCACTTGCTGTTGCCATCCCAAAGAAATCTTATAAATATGCTTTGGTATGTTCTGTCGGCTCTGTTTTGGGAGGTTGCCTCGGTTATCTTCTGGGTTGGCAGTTTATGGAAGTAATTGGGGTAAAGATAATACAGTTGTATGGTTTTGCCGGTAAATACGATTATATCCGGGAGCTTTATATTAAATACGACGCATGGGCCATCGGTATTGCAGGTTTTACTCCTATCCCTTATAAAGTATTTACTATTTCAGCGGGCGCATTCAAGATAAGCTTTGTAGTGTTTATTATCGCTTCTGTTATTTCGCGATCTGCCAGATTTTTTCTGGTTGGAAGTCTTATTTATTATTTTGGCCCTAAAATTAAGAATTTTATCGATAAGTACTTTGATGCTCTTGCAGTGGGATTTACAGTGCTTCTTATTGCAGGGTTTATAGTGGTCAAATATTTTTTATAAGATCAGCTGCATTTTGAATATCCGCATGAATGGCAAACGAGGCAGCCTTCCTGATGTGTAATAACTCCGCTGCATTCGGGGCAAACTCCCATCATTGCTGTGTTTTCTGTAAAAGAAAAATCAGTTCTGTGCTTAAGCACCCTTGCGATTGCATCAGGGCAGGAAAGCACCATTTCTCCGTTTTGCCATGCAGGTGATGGACAACGGATTCCTGTAAGCTGTTTTATGATAGCTTCAATACTAACCCCAGACCGCAAAGCAAGCGAGATAAGCCTGCCTGCCGCTTCTATTTGTGATGATGCGCATCCGCCTGTTTTTCCCATCTGTGCAAAGACCTCGCACATTCCCTTGTCATCGGAATTTATTGTGACGTACAAGTTTCCGCACCCTGTTTTAGTGCGTTCAGTAATACCAACCGTACATTCAGGTCTCGGTCTCGGGGCAATTTTAACGGAATCTTTTATTTCTGCACCAATACTTAAAACCTGCTGGTCACGGCTGCCGTAACGGTAAATTGTTACCCCCTTGCATCCTTTAGTATGGGCAAGCATATATACTTTTTCAATATCACTTTTTAAAGCATCCGGCCCGAAGTTAACGGTTTTTGAAACAGCATTGTCGGTAAACTTCTGGAAGGCAGCCTGAATATTTATATGCTGTTCCGGCGATATGTCATGAGCTGTTTTGAAGAGATCTTTTATTTTATCAGGGATTGCTTCAATCTGTTGTATTGATGTCCCTTTCGTAATTTCTTCTATAAGATCTTTACTGTAAAAACCTCCTGCTTTTGCAATCTCGATAAACTGCGGATTAATCTCTGAAAGTGTTTTCCCATCAAGGACTCTTCTTGTTTGTACTATGCCGAATATCGGTTCGATGCCGCTTGATGTTCCGGCAATAATGCTTATAGTACCAGTCGGAGCTATAGTTGTAGTAGTGGCATTTCGCATGTATGGAGTATCAGGGCTGTCATAAATACTTCCTTTATAATAAGCAAAGTTTCCTCTTTTTTTTGCAAGTGCTGCGGAGGCGATTTTTGATTCTTCAGAAATAAAAGACATTATTTTTTCAGCTTCCAAAACAGCTTCTTCTGAACCATAAGATATCCCCTGCTTAATCAGAATATTGGCAAAGCCCATCACCCCTAGGCCTATTTTTCTGGTTCCTTTACTCATTTTTTCTATGCGGACAAGAGGATATTTGTTTATCTCGATTACATTATCAAGAAAATGAACCGCGTCGTGAACAGTTTTTTTAAGGCGGTTATAGTTTATTTTTTTACCCGATAACATTGCAGACAGATTTATGGAGCCAAGAGTGCATGATTCATATGGAAGAAGTGGTTGTTCACCGCATGGATTTGTTGCTTCAATAATTCCAATATGAGGGACCGGATTGTCCTGGTTAATTCTATCAATAAATATTATGCCAGGTTCGCCGGTAAGCCATGCGGAATGCACTATAGCATCGAAAATATTTCTTGCGGGAACGCGCCTAACAGTCTGTCCTGTCCTTGGATTTATAAGGTCATATTCAGAGCCTTTATCGGATTCATTATTTAAAGCATCCATGAAAACTTGAGTAAGGGCAACTGATATATTAAAATTGTTTAGTCTTCTTGTATCATTTTTGAGCTCTATGAAAGATTCTATATCGGGATGATCTACCCGTAAAATCCCCATGTTTGCTCCTCTGCGGGTACCGCCCTGCTTTACGGTTTCGGTTGCCACATCAAAAACAGTCATGAAAGAAATAGGACCGCTTGATACTCCGGCGGTTGAAAGCACAATATCTTTTTCGGGGCGTATTCTGGAAAAGGAAAAACCGGTTCCACCTCCGCTTTTGTGTATCATGGCCGTATGTTTTAATGTTTCAAATATACTGTCCATTGAATCTTCAAGAGGCAGTACAAAACATGCAGCAAGCTGGCCAAGGCGGCGGCCTGCATTCATAAGAGTGGGGGAGTTAGGCAGAAACCACAAGTTGGTCAAAAGTTTTAAAAACTTTTGTTCTGTTTTTTCAACATCACAAGATCCGGCAAATAAAGAATCGGCGGAAGCAATATGTTTGGCGACTCTCATAAACATATCTTCCGGCGTCTCTATTACATTTCCTTCCTTGTCTTTTTTCAGATATCGTTTTTCAAGCACTATCAAAGCATTATCTGAAATAGGTGTATTCATGGCAGGTTTGTTTGCATCTTTGATTTCATGTGTTCAATGAAAGCATTGCATAGAGGAGAGAGGCTTCTTTGTTTGCTTAAGGTTAGATAAAAACTGCGATTAAGGTCAAGGCCTTCTATGGCAAGCGCTTTTAAAGAACCTTCTTTTAAATTGTCTTTAACCGCTATTGTAGAAAGAATAGATATGCCTAACTGATTTTTTATTCCCTGCCTAACGGCTTCCGTGCTTCCCATCTGAGCAGAAATATTCAGATCGTCAATGCCGTATCCGGCTTTATTAAAATTCTGTTCAAAGGATTTTAAGGTTCCTGATCCTCTTTCCCTTATTATAAAGGGTTCTTCTAATAACATTTTTATTGTAACACTCTTTCTCTTCGCCCATTTATGAGTAGATGGAATAACGAGGCGCATTTGGTCATCAATAAGAATTTCCTGTTGAATCCTTTTATCCTTTTTTGCTGCTCCGACAACTCCGAGTTCAATTAATCCTGAAAGAGTATCGTTTATTATTTTTTCAGTGTCGCCGATGATAAGGGAAAGTTTTATATCAGGATAAGCTTTGGTGAAACTTCCTGCGATTCCGGGAAGAATGTATTCGCCGGGAATAGTGCTTCCGCCTATTACAAGGCTTCCCTTTATATTACCCTGAAAACCGGATAGAGCGCTTTCCATTTCATCATAAAGAGCCAATAGCTTTTTTGCATATGAATAAACCAATGCTCCTGCTTTTGTTGGGACAGCCTCTCTTGATAAGCGATCTACCAGGCGGCAGCCGAAATGGGATTCCAGATCTCTCATATGGCTGCTTACGGTTGGCTGGGAAATATAAACAGCCTCACCTGCTTTTGAAAAGCTTTTTTGCTCGATTACTTTACAGAATATTTTAAGATGCCAAAGGTCCATTTTTTTTAGTATTAAATCCAAATTTTTCTTTTAATTTTTGATTAACTATGGGAGGAACCATTCCTATAATATTGCCGTCAAATTCAGCGGCTTGTTTTATTATTGAAGAGCTGGTAAAGATCCACCTCAAACCGGTCATAAGAAAAACAGTCTGGATCTCCCTGTTGAGCCGCCTGTTCATAAGCGCCATCTGAAATTCATAGTCAAAATCGGATAACGCCCGCATACCCCGAAGGATGGCATGACTTTTCTTATCTACTGCATAATCAACAAGAAGCCCGTCAAAAGTATCTATTTCAACATTTTTTATTTTTTTCAAACTTTTATTCAGCATTTCAATTCGTTCTTCAATAGTAAACAGAAACTTTTTGTTAGGGTTGCGCAAAATAGCAACTATTATCTTGTCAAAAATCTTAAGACCTCTTTCAATTATATCAATATGTCCATTTGTGACAGGATCAAAGGAGCCGGGATAAATAGCAATTCTTCGCATTGATTAAATAATCCGTAAAATATTGTTTGTTGTAATTTTGTTATGCAATTATTCGATCTTGAATACCGCAACTGTTTCTTATATTATACCATGTATTTTAAAAATGAAACAAGGGTTTTTCCATATCTTCTCTGATCCGTTATTTTGTAATCAGATATATTTTCCGGAAGAGTTTCTTGCACATCATGTTCAATTACTATAGAGGCGTTATTTTCAAGAATACGGCTTTTTGAAAGATTTATTAAAGCGGGTGTTACAAGATTTCTGTTATAAGGAGGATCCATAAACACAAGGCTTGCGGCAGGAAGCTTGTGAGCAGATTTGATGATATTGTTTGATATGTCAAACCTTGCTATTGTTGTTCTGTCCATCAGTCCGCAAACCTTAATATTTTTACTGATTGTTAATACCGCTTCTTTATCGCTATCTATAAATATTGCAAAGGATGCCCCCCTGCTTAAGGCTTCGATTCCCAACGCTCCCGTTCCTGCAAAAAGGTCAAGTACCACAGAATCGGCAACTTGATTGGAAAGGATATTAAAAATGCTTTCTCTCAAGCGACCTGATGTAGGTCTTATTTTTAAACCTTTTATGGAAAATAGCTTTCTTCCTTTCAAGTCACCGCTTATTATTCTTAAGCCGGTCATGTTATAAGCCATTTAATTTTTTATAAATATAACTTCGGCCAACATCAATTTTCTTTGCTGTTTTGGAAATATTTTTTTCATTTTCAAATAACTTTCTTTTAATAAATTCTTTTTCAAAAGCTTTTTTTGCGTCTTTCAAGCGATCAATTATAAACAGATCCGATCTGAGGGATTCGTTTTTATCTTCAACAACCGGTTTATACTGATCAGGGATATCGGAAACATCGATGATATTATTTTCAGTCATTATGGCAAGTTGATTAATAAGGTTCTTTAGCTCTCTTACATTGCCGGGCCATGAGTAATTGCATAATAATTCGAGAGCATCCGGGGAAAGCGCTTTCATTTCATTCTTGTTTTGAGGTGAACATTCAGCCAAAAAAGTATCTATCAAAACAGGAATATCGTCTTTGCGGTTTCTTAACGGAGGGACCTCAATCGGTACAACGTTGAGACGGTGATAAAGATCTTCTCTGAAACTTCCTTTCTCGATTTCTTTTTCAAGAGATTTATTGCTTGCAGCAATAAATCTTGCGTTTATATCCAGTATTCTGTTTCCGTTTAATCTCTGAAATTTCTTTTCCTGTAGTGCTCTTAATATCTTAGCCTGAGTTTTTAAACTCATTTCTCCGATATTATCAAGAAAGATGGTGCCATTTCCGGCCAATTCAAATTTGCCTACCTTCTTTGAGGTTGTTCCGGCAATTGCTCCCTTTTCATGCCCAAAAAGTTCGCTTTCCATCAACTCTTCAGGAATAGTTACACAATCAACAGTAATAAAAGGTCCATCTACACGGGGGCTGAGCTGGAATATTGTTCTTGCAACAAGCTCTTTGCCGGTTCCGTTTTCGCCTGTGATCAAAACCCAGGCATCAGTTGGAGCAACAGCGGCTATCTTTTTTTTAAGTTCAAGAATTGGAGCGCTGTTCCCGGTCACAGAATTTTTTTCTATTGTTTTTTTTCGAAGATATCTATTTTCTTCTTCCAGTCTTCTGAAATTTAGGGCATTATTTATTGTAACTATTATCTTGTCAATTGACAGTGGTTTTTCAATAAGATCATATGCTCCCATCTTTATGGCTTTAACTGCGGTCTCAATATTACCATGCCCCGTTATTATAATAACCTGTATATAAGGATTATCTTTTTTAATTTGTATTAAAGTTTCTATGCCGTCAATGCCGGGCATCCATATATCCAGAAGAACAAGGTCCGGAGATTCCTTGTCTATAATCTTCAAGCCCTCATATCCGTTTGAAGCCGTAATTACCTCAAAGCCCTCATCTGCAAGAAGACCTTTTAGAGATTGAAGAATTGACGGATTATCATCAACAATTAATATCGATGGAAACATATTATTTTATTCCTTATATTTATATTGGGAAATCTTTGAGCCAAATTCAGACTATTGGTAACTCAACAATAAACTTTGCTCCTTTAGGTTGATTATCCTGTACTCGAATAACACCTTTGTGATCTGCTATAATTGTATTAACAATAGCAAGCCCCAAACCGGACCCGGCTTTTTTTGTTGAAAAATTTGGTTCAAAAATACGTGATTTGTCTTCTTGCGATATTCCTGCCCCATCATCGGCAATTTCTATTTTAACTACTTTTAATTCCGTATTATGCATAAGTTCAATTGAAATATTTCCGTGGTCTTTAATTGCGGCGATAGCATTATCAACCAGGTTTATCATTGCTTGTTTTATCTGTTGCCTGTCAAGATTAAGATTTGGAATATTGTCGGGAATTATTGTGTTAAAATTTATATTCTGATGACCCTCCCTGTATAGTGCAACAGTCTCTTTTATTATTGGTGGCAAATCACAAGGTATTGGATTTGCTGATGGAAATCTTGCAAATGATGAAAACTCATCAACAATATTTCTTATTAATTCAACATGGTCAATGATCATTTGAGTACATTCTTCGAATACCGGTTCATTTAACTGGTCTGAATATCGACGTTTAAGTCGTTGAGCAGATAGCTTTATCGGTGTTAATGGGTTTTTAACTTCATGCGCTATCCGGCGTGCTACCTCCCGCCATGCAGCCATTCTCTGAATTTTTTCAAGCTCGGTTAAATCATCAAAAACCATTACAATCCCCATATGTTGACCGGAATCATCCTTTAGGGCATTGACATTCATAAGAAAGCTACGGCGTCTTCCTCCTATGAAAAGATTTAAAGGCACTTCTACAGCATTATCCTGTGAAACAGATAAATTTTCTTTTATTTCTTTTGCTATGTTAACATTTTGATCCGGGAGCAAATCTTTATAGTTTTTGCCTAATATTTCATCCTGTTTAAGATTCAGCATTTTTTCAGCGGATTTATTGATTGTAGTAATTGACCCCTTCGCATCAAGAGTGATAACACCGGTTGAGACATTTTTTAAGACGATCTCCATATACTGACGCTTTTCTTCTATTTCGACGTTTTGCTGTTCAAGCTTCCTCGCAGAAAGCTCAAGTTGCTGTCTGCCGGTTCTGAGATCTTTTGTCATTTTATTAAATGAATCAACAAGGCTTCCTATTTCATCATCCGAAGCAACATCAATGCTGAAGCTAAGATCTCCTTCTGCGACCCGTCTGGTTCCTTCAACAAGTTCCATGATGGGAATTGTAATGGATTTGGCAAGATAAAAACCAAACCAAATTGCGCAGAAAAGTACAAGTAATGCCACTATGGATAGTAATATATAATATGAAATCTGAATTGGTTTTTTTAAAAGTTTTGTTTGCTGGTATTCTTCAAATCCAAGAGAAATAGATTTCATCTTGTTGGTAAGTTTATGGGAAAGTTGATTTGTTAATACAATATAGCATATTGCTTCAGAAGGTTGCACGCCAAACGGAACAGTTCCTATTGTTCTGACAAGTTCTCTATCTGACACAATTTCGGTTATGGTTTTTACACTGTTTGCAGGTATATTTTTTTTGAAATTATCAGGATCAATGACTTTTAACGGCATTTTTTCCATTCCCGGGGCAATAACAAAAGTCATACGCCTGAATTTGCTGTCATAAAGCTCCATGGCCTGGATGTTGAATGACCTCTGCACAACTTCCATATAGTGAAAGAGAGAATTTTTTTTAAGAGGATCCAGTAAGTTTTTACTGTTAATTTGATATGAAATTCTTTCAATATAAAATTTATTATTTTCCTGAAACTGACCATAATAGTATCTTCCAACGTCAAGCGAATTATCAAGTGCCTGTTCAATGGGAATATTAAACCAGAATTCAGTGCTGGTTGTTATAAAGCTGATGGAAAAGAAGAATAAAATTGTGGTTGGCAAAAGAGTAAGGGTGACAAAAGCTATAACTAGTTTTGAACGAAGCTTTGCCCCAACTGCCTTTTTCTTTCTGTCATAAAGAAGTTTGAAAAGGTTCCTGAATACCAGAAATATCAGCAGAATGAGTAATAACAAATTAACATTGATTAGAATAAACATCAAAACGGTGTTTGATACCGGAATATCTGTTCCAAATTTGATTATTTGGCTTTCAATAAATGTCAATAAGGCGACAACAAATATAATTACAATAATTATAATGCCTTCTCTTTTACGTCTTGAACGTTCCTGGGAGGAATTAGTTAAAGGAGGGGCTATAGATGAATTATTCTTCATATTGGTTTAGAAATTAAATCAATTCACGAATTAATAGACAAAATCTATAAGATACCAATCTGTTTCAAAGTCCCATAAAGAAACAAAAGCAAATATGTAATGGAGGTAAAAAGGCAAGGTGAACTTGCTTACTTCTGCCTTAGCCTCGATACGGTAATGGGCATTTTTTTCAAGACTGTCCAACTGAACCAATTGTAATCCATCAATCTGGGTCATCAGTTCCTGCGCTCCTTTGAATGATTCGATTGTAACCGGTTCGCTGTTCTTCCAGAATCTTGTTATTGTATATACATTTTTGAGATTATCGTATTTTATTGTATTGGTTAATACCATTTCTGAAATTTTGTCGCTGAACCACAGGCTGTTAACTTTATAAAGGTTGATATTAAAAGTAAAAGAAGTGGTGATGCCGCTAGCGATTGCTTTCTTCATATCTTCAGTAAAAGCACCGTCCAAATTCATCTTAAAAAGAAGCTGGTCTTTTTGCCTGGTAATTGCGATGTTCGAGAGTTTTGCCACCTGAGCAAAGCTTGTTCCAGGTATGAAAATTAGAAGTAAAAGTAATAATATCCATGATTTATGTTTTATTAGTGTTGACATGTCAGTATTTGTCTTTATATAGTAATAAGCTGTTTTATATCAGGGCATTAATAAGTAATATCAGGTTCATAATATCTTCATATTTATGCCGGATAAATCAACTGCCATCATGAAATAGTACGGGTTTCCCAAGATTGTTTATTGGAAAAAAATGTTTCAATAAAAGCATGATTAAATGCATGTCCGGATTTATTGAGTTTGAAATGTCCTATAACAGGCAAACCAAGGAGTGAAAAATCACCTATCGAATCTAAGATCTTATGCCTTACGAACTCATCCGGAAAGCGCAGACCATCTTGGTTTAAAATAGTGTTTTTATCAATAACAACAACATTATCCAGAGAACCCCCCTTGGCGAAACCATACTGTTTGAGATATTCCATCTCATGCAAAAAACCGAAAGTTCTTGCCCCGGATATTTGATGTTCGAACATTTCATCGTTGATATTTACGGAAAAAGTTTGTTTATTAATAACAGGATGATCAAACTCGATTGTACATGTGATTTTAAAATCGGATGAAGGATATACCCCGACTGACTTCCCATCTTTGTTAAGCTCGATAGATTCAGTAACAACAAAATAATATCTTGGACTGTCCTGATCTATTATCCCCGCCTCTCTTATCATGCGCGTAAAAGGTGCAGCGCTTCCATCCATTATTGGTATTTCATATGAATCAAGCTCAACAGCTGCATTATCAATTGATAAACCGGCAAAAGTTGCCATAATATGTTCGATGGTCGATACTATGAAACCATTGTGGCCTATAACCGTTGCAAGGCTGGTATCAACAACCATGCCAAAGCGGGCAGGTATGCTGGGTTTATCCGGAAGATCGGTTCTTATAAACTTTATACCATAGTTAACCGGTGCAGGTTTTATGGTAAGATTAACTTTTTTTCCTGAATGAACGCCGATTCCTGAACAACAAACCGTCTTTGCAATAGTTCTTTGCTTCAAATAACAAGCCATTATATAATTAAATAAACAAATTTCTATTATTAATGTAATTGATGGATTCGCATAAGAGTCAAATAATACATTAAATATCAAATAGATATTATCTCATATGCAAGAAATGTCTGCAGTATATCTCAGACAAACTAAGGAAGCAACCATATCTTTACCCTGAAGCAACTTATCTTAACTGTTTTCAGATTGTCAACAAATTCTTGATGTTAATAATAATATCATGTATATATGCGAACAACGAAATATATCTTATTAAGGTTGAAGGAACAAGGCTCAAGGTGCAAGGAAAAGGAAAAGGTCTTTTTCATTACTGGTCCATGACCCCTGATTCCTGCAACCTATGTGAGAGATAAAAGCAGGAGCCAGTTTCAAAACGTCCCATTTTGGCCGATCTCTGCGTTGGGCGAAAATTTTAATCCTCGAAATACTCCATGTATTCCTGCGGTTAAAATTTTCACCCGCCTTGACCTTGACCAAACTGAAACGTTTTGAAAGTGG
>JAHIFE010000098.1 GCA_018901125.1 Pseudomonadota bacterium
CGATTTTCGTGATTTTTTTAGCGCACTGAGTAATGAATCTGTGGACCTCGTTTTTACCGACCCTCCTTGGACTGATGGCACAGCATACTTTGAACGCGCTCAATTATACCATCCTTGGATCAATTATAACTTGAAAACGGACCGCTCCAGACTTGAAAAAGAGATGGTGGTTTCTGATGCCCCTTCCCGAAAGAAAGTTCATGACATCCACCGCTGGTGGTCCGATTTAGAAGTTTTTTTCCATAGCAGCTACCGAGTTTTAAAAAGAAATCAGTATGTGGCACTTTTCTTTAGGCCTATTCCCGCCAGCCAATGGTTGAGTAATCTCAACCGCATCAAATTGGTGGCAAGGAAGGCAGGATTTGAGCCATTATTAAGCATCGATGTTGGAAGCTCAGACCCATCAATGCGAATTCAGCAATCAGCTTCTTACGTTTTTTCCAAAGATGTCGTTATGCTCTTCCTACGTTTAGAACCTGTCATCCGAAGAGAGTTTTATGAAGATCACGATTTAGACCAATATGTGTATCAATCCGCAGTCGAATTACAGGAAAATTTAAAGCGACCGTTCTTCTTCTCTGAATGGCGGAAGGCCTTTTCAGAAAAGCTTTTATCTAAAGGGTTAAGTTCAGTAAATTCTCCCAAGGAAGAGCTACGAATAGTAAAATTATTCGAAAGATACTGTGATAAAATAGAGGGCCAGTTTCTTCCCAAAATTGAAACCCCATTTTCTTTTCAGCTTTTTGATACTCCAGCTACCGAACGGCTCTTTACCTATATCCCAAAAATAATTGAAGACCTTTCTGCTAAGGACAAAATTTTCACTTATGATCAATTTTTATTACGGCTTTCTGAATTTGTAGAAAATGGGACGCGTCAGCTAATAGCAACAATTGAAAATATTGATATGAAAGCAATGATTGAACCCTACGCTGAACCCTTGCCCGATGGTTTGCATTTCCGTCTACGCCCTCTGCCCACACTTCCCAAAGGCTTGACCCACGTCTTGGCTCTGAATCCATATGAATTTGAAGCTTTCGTTGCCCAGTTACTTCGTGCACAAGGATATACTCAGATTGCGTTGTTAGGCCGTTCTGGGGATAGAGGGGTTGACGTTATTGGTCTAAACCCGAGTGGCGAAAGTACCGTTGTGCAGTGCAAACGGTACTTTAAAAATCCCGTTTCGGCCGAACCCATCCAGAGGCTACATAGTTTTGCAGTTACTAGGGGAGCCATACGGAAATTATTGGTAACCACATCTTATTTCACTAAGCAAGCAGAACAAGAAGCCATAAATACAGGCACGGATACTGTTAATGGGAAAGAGCTTGAACTACTTATAGCCAAATACATGTTTGATATATTTGGTACAAAATAGTTTAATTTACTTTATATTACGCCGAAACCAAACCTCGAACCCATAGTTTTTTTTATAATTATACAATTTAAATCGATTTGAACCATTCGATATCAATTGAGATTTTTTCGACCATTTCCTTTTTAATTCCGAGGCCCAATTCCTTGAGCTTATCCGCCAGTTGGTCTCCATCAACAAGATCAATTGGTGGCGCGCCATCTCTTGTCGCTTCTCGTATGGCGTCACGAGTAAAGGTCCCTGTTGTGATAAACAATCCCTTATCTGCTCGCCCAATCATGGCGCCCCGAAAATCACGGATATCCGAGGCAGTGACAGCCCCCTTATATTTTTTGCACTGAAAAATTACGTGAAAACTCAATAGGCCACTCAATCGCATTATACCTTTACCGTCTATGCCACCATCTCCAGAACGGCCGGTAACTTCAACTTGTACGAAACCAGATTCTCTTAAAATTCTTTTTGCTAATCGCTCAAAAGCATCTGGCGATATTTCATTTATGAGGGTTTGATGGAGGGTGCTACGCCAAGTCTCTGCTTCATCTGGGATTTCAATATCTTTTTCTTCTTCAGAAACTTTTTCTTTTTCAGGAGTTTCCTTTTGCCTCTTATGCTCGTCTCGAACAGTTTTTATAACAACTTGAGGATCGACCGATTTTACATTATGCTTTTCTGGAACAATTAACCAAATACCTCTATCTGAATTTTCCAATAGGCCGTATTTTTTTAAATAGGTACGAGCCCATGCTAAACGATATTCGATTTCTGTTTGACTGCTTTTTTCTGGGTTGTGTGGAATATTCAACACTTCTTCTGGCAAGCCAGACAATTCAGAAACTTTTTGCGCTATTTCTTCAATAGAACCAGATCCTCCTAATTCTTGCAAGGCCTTAAGCAGAGGGTTCATTAGTTCATGATATTTCGGCATTTGGCTGTTACTTTTCATTGAATTGCCACCTTATTTTTATATGCATAACGGTTGAACTGTGCCGCCCGGCTTTTTGGGTCGGCACAAGCGAATGGTTAACCGTTTTCATACTTTTCTCTAAGTTTCAATAGGGACGAACGAGACAAGCTAAAAGCATTCTTAATGCGTTTTTTAAGACTTGATTCCCTCCAAAAAACGTTGCCAGATTGCCAAGCTAAAAATTCAGCAATATTCTGACAATCCATGAAAATATCGGGCAACCCTACCAATTCAAACGCCCAAACTCGCGGAGTAAAATGCACATATTCATTTCTTAACCTGTTTAAAAATTTGATCGAGTCGCCTTCTGTGCCCTTTGGGGTAAATTTCTTACTATCCACATACATTATCATTAGTTCGCCTTTTATTTTCTTATAAAGGCTTAAAAAACCATCTAACTGAAGATCGGTAGGATACGGGCCACCATTTTCATGGGCATCAAGCCATCGCTTGGCATCTTCCTTTTTTAAAACGTGCAAACCATGTGATCCTTGAAGTGCAAGAATCATCATTCCTTGCAATCCGCTATGCATGGCGAGGATAGCCCATTTCCACCGATATGGGTCAAATGGTATCTGTTTAAGCGAATCGGATAGCGTTTCAAAAGATGAAACTGCCTCAACAAATCCATCCGTTATTAAATAATTTTCCCCCATTGTTTCTCTAAGGTTAACGTTGTGCTGACCCTGTTGAGGTTGAGTGCCAGCGAAACCCCAGTCGGAGCCCAGCACTGTGATTATAAGCTATTTTCACTCAAACCTTTTTTATTTTTTACCATTTCAGGCATTGTAAATGTGTACAATAAAAACAGCTTTGTAAATGATAAAAGCTCGTCCGCAAATGCTAAATTAACAGGTTCTGCCTCATGAGCGGCTTCATTGCCATCATCTCTGATAATGTGTGCCCAATCTTTTAGATCATCAGTGATTTTTCCCTGGCTATGAAGCTGCTCAATTCGGCTATAAAGATTTCCACTTTCGCTTGGATTAAGAGACTTTACTGCGACTTCTAACACCTTCCTTGACATCATTGAAGAAGCGTCAAAATTCTTGTTATTCAGGCTTTCAGCTGCTTGTATGAAAAAGGATTCTATATTTGTAGGTAAATACTGAGGGGTTTCTAAAGTTATTGGTTTGGGATATTCTTCCATAATGGACATATTCCCATTTTTATCAATGTCGCCTGGAAAATTTACTGGGTAACCAGCAGCGTGCAATTTAATTTTAGCAAAATATCCGCCGCAACAACTACCACAACTAAAAGCAGTTAAATAGGTCTGATTGGTTTGATAATTTGGATCTTTTATATTTGCAAAGGCAGTAAAAGTGTTATTACGGGAATGGCAATGAGGGCAATCTCTTGTAATTGATCCCATCTTTTGAATCCTCCATTGTGTGAAGGTCTATCCGTTGCTGCTTCTAACGAATAGAATTTTATCCATTGTCCCACACAAAAAAGCCGGGACGGATTGTTTATGTGCAAATGGTCTGGCTCTAACCCTCAACATGAGTCAACATCGGACTTGACCCCAGCCCACTAATGCTAAAATTATGGGGAGCAAATTTTACACGGTCTATATCCTGCATTAATAGCCTCCTCCCTGCTGTTAAATACCGCCGTGCAATTTTTGCAATTGAAATACCGGCAAGTCTGGGAATGGAATATTCTTGAATTTAAATTCCCGTGATAAGTGGCGGAACCGCTTGCCACAAGAGCATTGTCCGGACGCGTATTGTTCTCGGCATTCCCATGCCTCCATTTCCAGGGTGCAACAGGATTTGCATCAGCCCATAGCCCTGCCTTATCCTTTTTAGCTTCGGCCTCAATATCCGCCAATCTTTTGCTTGATGAATATGCTTTATATTGCCACGCAAAGCCATTTTTTACCAAATTATCATTTAAACTGGTCCCATCCGGCAAAATAATCTGTGCCACTATGCGTCCATATTTATCTATGTTTGATGGAGCAACGGTTACTTCTTTCCCGAAAGATAAATCTGATGTAAATTTTTTGGCTTTCGCACCAAATGGCTGGGCTTTCTCAGGGCAATCAATTTCAGCCAAACGAATCTTTTCGCCTTTTCCGTCTTTCATAACCGTTATGGTATCCCCATCTGATATACCCACAACTTTTCCTGTCCATTTTGTCAGTGGTTCAGACCATGCCAGGGAATATGCGGCAAAAAATAAAAACAAAAATACACTGAATTTAATCAATCTATTTGATTTCATACAATATTTACCTCCTTGGATTATTCTTCATCAGAATATTGATTCGGATCATTGTCATCAGATATTCCATCATTATTATCATCATTATCTAAATAATTTGGTGTTCCGTCATTATCATTATCACGTGATTGAGGATTCATTAATTCCGAGGAATCTCTTGAAGGACCGTAATTATTAGCCTTTGAACTGTCGGGGGAGCTTCTGATATGCGGACTTACATAAGTCCCGTCTTTCCTGTAATAGCCATCAACGTGAACATCCTTTGCAATAGCAATATTCGCAAGGAAAAACATAATCAAAAAAAACGCACCAATAATTTTTCTCATGACTTTTCTCTCCTTTAAGACGGTTAATGGTTAAATTTTGATTTGTGATTTTAATTCTTTTAATTTACAAATCATGGTTTGACGCAAGTCTTCAACTTGAGTCACCGGCAAACTTGACCCACTGATTATTACTTACATCGAATCATAATACTTTTTGTGTTGAAGCCTCCGTATGTGACGAAGGCTTGGTTATTAGTCGCTGAACCTACACCAAATGGTACAAATTGACCTTCACGATTCAGAATATCATAGCCACGAGAACCGCATATTTCCCCAGCCTTTTCGAAACACACATTAATTCCGACAGCAGCCCCATCGCAGCTGATACTGTAGCCTTCACTTCCATCTGGTAAATATGTTTTTTTGCTCATTGCGCAGCTCGAAATCATAAGTCCCACGCACAATGTGATTGCCGTGAATATAAATCTCTTAGCTACTATACTTTTCATACACCCCCCTTTTGGTAATAAAAATAGCAAAGTACTGGTGTCAGATCTTGAATAGTGATTAAATTGCGATTATTTACTATTCAAGATCTGATACCAGTTTTCCACCCTGGAATTATTACAGCCTCTTTATGCCAAATCAAAATAGTATTTAGCAATTGCATATAATTGGTATTGCTCTCTACTCATCTTATCGCCCTAAGAGTTATGTATAGATATTGTTATTATTTTTCCGAGCAGTTTGGAAAAGGTTGACCACCACTCCCTGCTTGAAACCTTTTGAATGAGTGCTCTTCCATTTTCAATTGATCCAAAATGGTTTTTCCACGCTCATAAGAATGCACAAGCCCTGCCTTTTTCAGTATAGAATCTGGGACACCATCAAAAAGCCGAGAGAGAGCCATGCTGGCATTCGTATGAAGCGGATACACCTTATCATTCAGAACTAACCATACAAACCGTTCTCGATGGAAATTAGCGTACCCCTTTGAATCAGCATCGATCCATCCATGTACAATCTCTCCTTGCCCTTTTTTATTTAAGCTACTCCGAAGATTTTGCACATCTGCTTTCCTGTTAAACGGATCATTTGGCCCATATACAAATTGCTGTTTATCACCAGAAAGCGCTCGCTTAACTGCATCAATGCTGTTGCTTGATGTTGAAACACCCTCGCAATCCTGCATAAATTGCTGCCTGTACCACGAATCCAGCTCCTTTCGAAGAGACATATCGTGCGCAGAAGAACCAAATATAACGACCCTTTCTCCATATCTAACCTCTTCAGCAAAAGCTATAAATGGACATAATATCAGTAAATAAAGAATAATTACGATGAGTCTCCACATAAATCACTCTCTTGTATAACGCTGAAGCTCACCCGCCGGGGCCTGGAAAGCGCTGGCGAGGGAACAACATTATGATAACTACACACACGCAAAATAGGGCCACCGTGGCCCCGGTCGCGGTGAAGCGCATTGTTGGCATTTTTCAAATTTTATATTATATTTGTTTTTAGTCATCACTACTGCACGATTGACATTCACCGCCACCTGCATCACCATAGCAAGTATTACAATTACCACAATAGCATCTGCTCGGTCTGATAGTGTTGCATCCGTAACAAATATCCAGGCCTTTTTGTTTGGCTTCTTTCAGGGCGCAATCAGTGCATTGCGAATTTGATTGGAATGATATATGACATCTTGATGATTCAATGCAATTTCCACATGAGCATCGTTTTGGTTTTATCGTTTTACAATTATTACAAACATCTTTTCCTGCTCTAATTGCCTTTTCTATTTCACTGTTTCTTCTCTTTTCTTGCAATAATTTTTCTTCTTTTTTCTTGTTTACTTGAATAAATCTTTCTTGTCGTTGTTTCTCTCGTATTTCTTTTTCACGCCGTTCGTTTTCAGTTCTATTGCGTTTTTGTTTGTCCTTATCGATTTCACCGAATAAGCCTGCGACGAAAAAGAGAAAAGCAAAGAACAAAATTAATTCCATTAGTTTAGTCTCCAGCTTTACCTTATATTTCCTTGTGCCAACAGCGGGTGATACATGGCAAATTTTCTATGTTATTACCTATATAACATAGAATATTTTCCATGTTTTGTGATATTAAAGGGGTAAACATGGAAAATAATGGGCTGAAATTTCCATGTTTGCGCTTTGATATGCAATAACATGGAAACAATCCAAAAAAAACATAAATTTAAAACATACCTAAAATGAAAACTGAACCGACAGATAG
>JAHIFE010000099.1 GCA_018901125.1 Pseudomonadota bacterium
GAAAGGCTCAGGATCATTTACCCGCACCAGTGCTCAAAATATTGGAAGATAACCACGCAACAGGTAAGCTTGGCAGGTCTGAAGATGTAGCAAAGTTTATTCGTTTCCTTTCAAGTGACGATGCAGTTTGGATCACAGGCCAGCATTTAAATATTGATGGTGGATTCTTCGCTCATTTACCGACAACCGGACCCATAGCTGACTTCATGGCAAGCATAGCACCCAAAAAATAATTGCAATGCTGCCTGCTTATAAGTGCTTATAAAGTAAGATTTATTTAAAAGTGCACCTGTAAAGATAAGTAAAGGATATGACGGAATCCTGGGTAGTATAGAAAACACCTTAGAAAATCGATCGATTTTGGTTATGGGCAAGAAAGTCAATAATCTCATCATAAGGAATACCTCGAGTATTTTGATGCTTGAGAGATTTGAAACAGGCTCAAAATATTTATCATAGCATAACTTTTTGAAAAACAAGGCTCCTCCAAGGTTGGGCTGGAAAAGCAATTTTCTGAGAAACCGGACATTTGAAACGCGCGGGCAAAGAGTATTCGGCAAAAAATATTTGATAGATCTTTCAATAAATTATTTTTTTCTATAATCAGTTGATTACTTTGGGTTTAATTTAAAAATTTTCTTAACATTAGTCAATAAAGCATTAATCTCAACTTCGGACATGTTTAACTCATTTCTTAATAAGCCATTTATTTCAACAAACTGCAGGGAAGCAATATTCAGCCAGCGACGGACTGTGCGAAAATTTACTCCAAGTTCTTTTTTTACACCACACAAAGGTTTCCCTTCGGCTAAAAGTCTTAGAGCTTTTGTGACATTTTCTTCTGGTGACCGTAAGTCGTAAAATACTGTTCCTGTCCTGTTGCAAAAAGACTTTCTACATTTTTTACAAAGAAACCGACGCCCCGTTTTTTTACCTTTTCTATGGTATGTTCCGTTTGAAACAACATTCCCTTTGCCCTTAATGCCATACAAGGGGCAATCGGCATTTGGACATGCTGCTTCGCCCAGCTCATTATCTTTATTTTTTTCGAACTTATTACTCTCAGAGCGCTTATGACGTTCTAATGGTTGATATAATCGACCATGCCTGTCAACGATTAAGACGTCTGAAGCATCATCAACTATTAGGTCTTCAATACCGTTTATTTTATCTGATGAATATTTTTCTAATATTTCAATGGAGTTATTTGATGTTTTCAACTCAATAGCCGGCAACTTTTTAGAGTCGGGAGCTTTGATCAGACCATTTTCTTTTTTTATTTTATATTCTTCCAGCAGCCAATCCCAAGGACCGCCAGGTCTCATCGAAAAATCTAATTCGGCTTCATAGAGTTTATTGTAAACTTCCGATCTCTCCTGTTTATAACTTCCAACTATCCTCATGCCTATGGTGCTAAATAACTCGTGAACTTCCGTCATTGCTGTATACATGGCAATCAAGTATCTCTCTTTATTGCCAACTTCGGCAAAGCTTCGTACAGACTCTATAAGTTTATAGTACGCTACATTTAAGCTGGATATATATGAAGAAATAAATAAAAAAACTCCATCCTTGAGAGTAATGATATCACTGATACTTTTGACCGCAAGATAATTCTCCAATGATTCCTGCTTCTTTAGTTTAGCATAAACATCTTTTTTTATAGGCAACCAGATGCTGTGCCCAACATAATGTCCCCATGAGTCATAAATTATAAAGTTTAAATCTGGAACAATCATGGATGCCTTTTCTACAACATCCCTTTTCAGTGGTTTGAGTGTGCGGTAAATATCATGATGACACGAAAGCACCATTTTATATTGCTTGTCCGTTGTAATTTTTTCTTTAGTTAAAGTGAGGTCATCATATAATTTTCCAGTGCTTTTAAAAAGTTCGTTGGGCAAAGATTGTGCTACTACCGAAGAGTATGCAAACCACCTTTTCTGCAGGGAATACCAGAGGGGTTGGTCTGCATTAAGAGCCACACAAACCTGCATTGGAATACCGGTAAGCTCGGAAAGATCGTGAAGATTTTCCATACGAACACTACGACGGTTTGCTTCCCAATTTCTAAATTGGCGAACGCTTACCCCTATCAATTCTGAAACATATTCCTGGCTCAGCCCACGCCATTGTCTATAGTCTTTTATCAGAGACCCAAGGGATTTGTAGAGTTTCGGATTGTTATAGGAACTATTTGTTCCTCGTAAAGCAACCATAGCTTGCTTAAACTCCTTACACGAGAAAAGATAAAAAACATTAAATGTTTAAATAAATAAAAAAACTCCTGAGCGATTATATTTACTCTATAGCGGCTTTATAGGTCGGAAGCAATTGACTCAAGCAATATACAAGATTTGATTTACTGAGCATAGATTTCCTTGTCAACAACAAAGAATTCAACAGCCTTCCAGTATCATTTCGATGTTTATCTTTTTGAAAAAGCGGCCATTTTATTAATAATTATTTTAATGGGGGATTCATCTACATGAATCAGCTCTTTTGTTGTTTCATGTCTTGCCTGACTGATCAGTATAGTTATTACTATCCTCAAAAGAGCTGGTTCATGTAGATGAAGTAGATGTTTATAATAACGATAAAGGTGGAAGGAGTTAGAAGAAGAAATGAAACGTATGAGAATTTTAAGGAATCGGGGGTTATTGTGTTTGTTGTTCGTTCTGCTATTGTATGGTGGCGCTGTTTTCGCTGTGGACTTACCCAAGACTATTGATAAGACTAACTGCAGTCAATACAAAGACATTCTCTTTCCGGCTATGTACCGAGCAGTTGAAAAAGGTGACTATGTTATTACACCGGGGAAAATAAACTTCAGATACAAACATAATGAAAGCTTTCTTGCAGCAAGCGCAAAAAATGAAGGCAAATTCGACATAAGCCCAAATGGCGATTTGCTTGATAAGCGCACCGGGAAATACCCGGAAAATATTTACGGTTATCCTTTTCCCAATATAGATCTCAAAGATCCCAAGGCCGGGGCAAAGATCATGTATAACTTCAATTTCCAGAGATATCGTCTTATGGGCTCAAAAGATAAAATCCGTGTCATGTGGATAGACGAAAAAGGAGAAGAACGTTATGTCCAGGGTGTGGATAGTCGACTTTATATGAATGGCCGGCCGCAAGGTCATGAAATAAAAAATTCCGACAAGGTTCTTACCTATGAATTT
The DNA here is from genome assembly GCA_018901125.1 of Pseudomonadota bacterium. Lineage (GTDB taxonomy): Bacteria > Desulfobacterota > Desulfobacteria > Desulfobacterales > RPRI01 > RPRI01. Next base: position 3,189 of record JAHIFE010000099.1, read on the forward strand.
GAGAATGTTCTGGAACCGATGAGCGTCAAAGGCACCAATACATTGTCTTGTGTTTATTATGATAAAAGGGAAGACACCAACTATGCCTATGTTCCTGCCATTAGAAGGATTCGTCAAACTACTTCAACGGCGAGATCGGATCCCTATATGGGCTCTGATGCATGGTGGGATACAAATTATATGTGGGCAGGAAAAGACAGTACCATGACATGGAAGTATGTGGGAGAAAAAACCGTGCTTGCTTCTTTTACCAGTCCGAATATGCTGCCTGTGCAGGAATTACCTGATGGAAGGATGACCATGGCATTCCCCTATACCGGCAATCATATCAAGTTCGGATTTGAAGATCCAAAATGGAAGGGGGCATCCTGGGCTCCTCTTAATATTACCTATGTTCCAAGAAAAGTATGGGTTGTTGAACAAAGGCCAAAGGATCCGTATTATAATTGGGGATTGCACATCAATTACGTTGACCAGGAAACTTATACCATATGGTACAAGGAGGTACATGAAAAATCCGGTGATTTCCGGCTATGGCTCTCTCTTATTGTGCATTACAGCGAGAGCCCAAGCGGAAAAAACAATACAGGGGATCGTGATGCCCAGCTTTATATTGACGAAAAATCTCGGCATGCTACATGTACTAGCCGATCGCCATACCCGGAAGGATTCATATATATGCCGGCTTCGCAACTGGATACCAGTTATTTTAGCGTGAATAATTTCTTGATGTTGTCTAAATAAGATGCCTATACAAAAAGTTGTTTTGCAAAAGCGGGAGAGAGGGGAAACTTCCTCTCTCCCGCCTCTTGAATTAAGTTCAAACGGTTTCAACACCATACTTGGCCTGAAATTATTCTTTAGAGCCACTGCTGTTTCATACCCGCATATTTGGTTTCGCCAAGCGACAGAGCACTCACACACCTGATGTTATCCTCATAACTGCGGAGGCTCCTTAATCAACCAACTTAAATTCATATCTTTTTATATTATCGTTAAACTTTCCGCTCCGGAAAAGAAACTTCCAACCATTTCAAAGGATATTATATTATAGCCTCTATTGCCAAAAAGAATAAACATCCTGAAGTAGATTAAAGATATTACATTATCTTATTGAAATCGGCTGTTGCGGATGATATTTTACGATAGCGTTGTTTTTTAGAATAATTGCTTTTCCTGGAGATTAATATGGACAACTGGACATTCGGTTTTACTATGGTAATCGTAGGGATGGGCGGCACACTTGTAGTGCTTTCACTCTTTGCCATACTCATGGTTATCCTTAAAAAAATTTTCCCGGCCAGTAAACATAAAGTGAGCGAATAATGTTTAATTCTATTTTGAATGGATTGAGCGGTCTCGGAGCGGGTTTTGTGAATATGCACTGGGCTAACCCAGTTATGATTATTGTCGGATGCATTCTCCTTTATCTTGGCATAAAAAAAGATGTTGAACCCCTTTTACTTGTGCCGATTGGCTTTGGAGCAATCCTTGTAAACATTCCCCTTTCAGGCCTTATGGAAGAAGGAGGGTTTTTAAAGACGATCTATGATATGGGAGTTTCAAACGAAATATTTCCCCTTCTTATATTTATCGGCATTGGTGCCATGACTGATTTCGGGCCACTTCTTGAAAACCCTAAAATATTTCTTTTGGGAGCAGCCGGTCAGTTCGGCATGTTTTTAACAATCGGTCTTGCCCTGTTTTTCGGCTTTTCCAAACTGGATGCCGTTGCTATAGGCGTAATTGGAGCATGTGACGGCCCTACTGCCATTTATGTAACTTCAAAATATGCTCCACATCTTTTAGGGGCGGTCTCCGTAGCTGCTTATTCCTATATGGCGCTTGTTCCTGTGATCCAGCCTCCTATCATGAGGCTGCTTACCACAGAAAAAGAGCGGGTTATCACTATGGATTCAAAAACACAACCCGTATCAAAAACGGCAAAAATAATCTTTCCTATATTAGTAACTGTGATAGGAGGATTAATTGCTCCAAAAGGGCTTCCGCTTCTTGGAACAATAATGCTGGGAAACCTTATGAAAGAATCCGGGGTCGTAAGCCGCCTTGCAAAAGCGTCCGAAAACGAAATCGCAAATGTCGTAACCCTGTTACTTGGAATATCAATCGGGGCTACCATGAACGGTGAACTTTTTTTAAAACCACAGACTCTTCTTATTCTTGCATTCGGCTTTGTTGCCATCTGCCTTGATACGGTCTGCGGTGTTTTATTCGGAAAGCTTATGAATGTTGTAACTGGCGGTAAAGTCAATCCTCTTATAGGAGCAGCAGGCATTTCCGCCTATCCTATGGCAGCCAGGGTTGTTCAGCGCGAAGGGCTAAAGTATAACCGGTTCAATTTTCTTCTTATGCATGCAGCAGGAGCAAACACAGGAGGACAGGTCGGTTCGGTTATTGCTACCGCCATCATGCTTTCCATACTTCATGGCATGGGTATAATTTCGTAAATTAGGGCGTTTTGTAATTGGCTCTATTGGCTGTAATTTAACAGCACAAAGGGAAAGGTATATGCCATCTGATTTTCTCATAAAACCGGCTTTCTATATATATAATATGTGCTGGAAGATAATTATCCCCCTATTGCGTTTTAATAAAAGGCTTGCAGACGGCTTTTTACAGAGAACCCTTAAAGAAAAGCCTTTAAAAGCCGATCTGTGGCTTCAGGCAGCATCAGCAGGAGAAGCATATTTAGCTGTTGAGATTCTGAAAAATATAAAATTTAACCGACCGGTAAACGTTCTGCTCACATCAGGCACGAAACAGGGATTCGACATTCTTGAACGCTTAATAAAGCAAATCAATGATAAACATATTACTGCACGAACCTCTTACTTTTTTTTTGATCAACCGGATCTGATGGAAAAAGCCGTAAATACAATCAGCCCTGAAATAATGATTCTTCTTGAATCCGAGCTATGGCCGGGGCATCTTATGGCGCTAAAAAAATCCGGATGCAAAACAATAATAATTAACGGAAGAATAACTGATAAAAGTTTAAAAAAATATCTTCTCTGGAAATCTTTCTGGAATATGATCGGACCCGACAGAATATATGCAATATCCGAAAATGATGCTAAGCGTTTTACAGTTTTATTTGGAAACAAATCTGTAGAAGTTATGCCAAATATTAAATTCGATAGATTCGGCGACAACGAACTTGAACCTTTAACAAAAAATCCCATAGAAGAATTGCTAAAGCATAATGCTCCGTTTATAGTACTTGGCTCTATCAGAAAAGAAGAAGAAACTCTTATTGAAAAAATTATTCTTGATATTCTTAAAAGAGAGCCGGATACAGTAATAGGCCTTTTTCCACGTCATATACATAGAATAAGACATTGGGAAAACACCTTAAACCGCATTAATATAAAATGGACTCTCAGATCAAAAACATCAAACCAGGTCTCAGATGAAAGCGTAATACTGTGGGATACATTCGGAGAGCTTATTCATGCTTATAAATATGCAAGGGCGGCTTTTATAGGCGGCAGTCTCGCACCTTTAGGCGGTCAAAATTTTATCGAAGCATTAGATTGCGGAATAGTTCCGGTTATAGGACCATACTGGGATAATTTTTCATGGGTAGGCCAACAAATCGCAGATGAAGGCCTGATAAGGGTTGCAGCAAACTGGCAGAAAGCAGCAGATATACTGATAGAACAGATCAGCAATCCACCCTCCCGCGAAAAAACAAAATCTGCAGCCAATGACTATATGAAACGCAGACAGGGCGGTACAGCCTTTTCGTGCAGTGTAATTGCAAACTTTTTAAACAAGCTGCACCAGTAAAATACAGGTGCGTTTGTTAACAAACTCCAAAGAATATTGACGATATCCTCCACAAAAATGCCAGCTGCTCAAGCTATCTGGATTATGTGGAACAGATTTCATTGATTCTATTTCTGAAACATCCGGTTGATTTCGCGAAGGACAAGAAAACAGCGGCAAATACTACACGCCTCGTTTGCTCATAAGCGTGAAATTCGCCTTTTTTTTGCATTTTTTCACGATTATGTTGACAAAAGAGTGAAAAAACATACGTTGTAATTATGGCAAAAACATTACATGTTTTTAATACAATCAATCGCTTAAGAGAACGTTAGAGCCACTTTCAAAACGTTTCAGTTTGGTCAAGGTCAAGGCGGGTGAAAATTTTA
>JAHIFE010000100.1 GCA_018901125.1 Pseudomonadota bacterium
CCAAAGACCAACTAAAGGATAAGGCAATCTCCCATTTGAGGAAACTGCAAAAGATGCCTGATCGAGTAAGCAAGTACTTCAGGCATCCGAAAATAGCATATGCTGCTTAACCATCGTATATTAAATTGCCGGGTTAATATTCAAGGAAAAAGGAGTACTACCAATGAATATTGCTGTCGTAGGAAGCTTCCAGCTTAATGAAAATTTAAGTGATTCAACCTCAGAAGAAAAGTTTCAGTTGTTTAGCATGGCTTGCAGCGCAATCGGCAAGGCGATAGGAAATGGGAACCATCGGTTGATGGTGGCGCACAGATATAATCCGCATGGACCAAACGACTCAGCGGAGGCGATTGCGTTAGAAGGATTCAGGAAGACACTCAGGCGGGCTCACTTTGTGGAGGTTCCTCACCACAAAGGTGACCCACAATTGAAAGCTCACACCGATGCTGTTGACCGAAGCGATGCGGTTATCTTAATTGGTGGAAAAGAAGGAACATATGCCGCTGGGCTTAGTGCTTTGCTCAGACGTAAGATGATCATCACGATCCCAGCATTTGGTGGCTCGGCACGGGACTTGTGTGAGATTGATGAGATAGATCATACGGTAATTGATACGCTAAGAAACCTTGATACTAATGAGGAGAATTGGGTTGAGACGCTTACAGAGGCAATTAGCGCGGAAATCAACTCATATCCTAGGATTCTTATAGTTCATGGAAGGGGAGATGACGGTACCGCATTACTCAAAGAGATTGCAAAGGCTGGAGAGGGCAAAGAGCTAAAAGGAATAGGCGAGCCGTTAATCATGGAATTGTCTGGCAAAGCGGCTTTGTCAATTCCAGAGGTCTTTGAAACGTTTGCATCTCGTGTGTCAGCCACGATTGCCATCGTCACCGCAGATGACGTTGGGGGGTTTGCCAGGCGAGACGATAAGGGCGGTGATTCCTGTAACGAAACAAAGACAAATCAGGGTGAAATTGAACTGCCAGCAACCGAACTTCGCCTTACGCCTCGTGCCAGAGAAAATGTATGGGTCGAAGTTGGTTGGTTCTGGGGGCGTCTGGGCCGCCGGCGTGTCTTCCTCTGGCTAAAGGATGACGTACCTTTACCTTCTGATCTCCAAGGCGCTGCGTGGACGAGAGGTGATTTAACCAGAGCTTGGCCGCATATACAGCGTTTCATCATAAGTCTAAGAAAGGGAGATAAGGGCATTCGAAATGAATAGTGAACATAAGTGCATAAGTTCCTGGTTTCAAATTACTTTCAAAGAATCGGGGTCATCCAATAAAACGGCTAACAACAAAATGCAGTAGTCAGCCAGGGCGGGGCGCCCGTGCCAGACTGAAATGTCGCATTGCCCTGTCTGCTACTGATTTAGGCGTTCGCTGAAAAGACAAGATATGAATATTGACGATTATTTGACACAATTCATAAATGGCAATGGCAAAAGTCACGGGCGACAACCCGGAGAGCGTTACGCCTCCTTTGATTACTGCTTTAATTATTTTCAGCAATTCAGAGAAGACAAGACCTTGCCCGACATGGCTGACGAAGCACATTTAGAATTGTCTTGTCTCCATTTGTCTTTTTACTTAGCAAGTTGGGGTATGTTTCGTGGTTCGTCATTCCTGCTGGAAAAAAGTTCTAAATTCTTTGAGCCACTTATCCGAACTATATCTTCGATGGATAAGAGTATCTGGAATGTGGATGCTGATGAATATACAGATCACAATATTGTCTCCTTAATCCAGTGCGCTAATTCCATTGCCGACAAGCTTGGGAAAATCAATAACCCAACAGATACGCTAATCACAAAAATCATGCTCGGAGTCTTTGGGAATGTCCCGGCCTTTGACAACAATTTCAGGAAAGGCTTCGGCTGCCATTCTTTCGGCAAGAAAAATTTGAAGTTGATTAAGAAATTCTATGACGAGCACAAAGCTCAGATTGACGCCAAGGTCATCTACACTTTTGATTTCAACGGAACCGAAACCAAACGACGATACACAAAGGCAAAAATTATAGACATGATTGGTTTCATAAAAGGACAAAAAGCATAAACCGCGAACAATCAGGTACACTTGGCATCCATTCCGCTACGCTCTATGGCTGCAAGTGACCTGCAACGTTAGACTCGGACAATATTGATGCTAAACCTTCCTAAAACTGAAATATCCAAAAGATCAAAAGAGCGGTTGAAGCTTTACAATATTTTTTCAGCGAATCTCAATTCTATTAAAACGGATCTTCCCCCTGATATATTATGCATATATGGTATAACTAATTAATATAAATTGAAATATAACATAATAAAAAATAATATATGTGGACACAATATAATTTATGTAAATAGCTTGACTTATA